>CAZPQJ010000004.1:5463-89273 GCA_964588955.1 uncultured Gammaproteobacteria bacterium | reverse complement strand
CCAGCTCCAGCTCCAGCTCCAGCTCCAGCTCCAGCTCCAGCTCCAGCTCCAGCTCCAGCGTCTCTCCCTCCAAGGTCCGTCGAAAAGACCATGGTGGAACCAGCAACACCCCCAAAAATTTCACCGCCGTGGAAACAGAAAGTTCCATCGCCACCCGCGTCAGCAGTGACGGCTCCAAAGCCGATCGCTGCTCCCGCGCCGATTAAATCAGCTGTTGCCGCGGCGGCCGTGCCGGCGGTTGCTAAGCGTCGTCCTGTAGGAGAGCCGGAAGTCGCGACGCCTATTCCGTCGTTTCAAGACCACATGCTTGAACAACGAAAGAAAGAGGAAGTTGCGCGTGGAGCGGTGGTGCGGAAAGACACGGAGGATTTGGCCAAACGTTATGCCGTGTTGACCGGAAAAGCACCAACAGATGCTGTCGTGCCTCCAACGACAGCACGGGTGAGCGCGGCGATGCCAAAAACGGAAGAACTATCCCGTTCCGCACAAAAAGTCGACGCCACAGCCAAAGCAGTCTTGCGTCAGGCGGCACCGCGTCCGACTCCTGTAGTCCCGACTCTTTCAGATGTGAGTGTTCCGCCGTCGGTTGGTGAAGCCAAGATTCCTATGGCTGACGTGAAATATGTCCATAAATTAGCGAGTCCAGTGGAAGAATTGCGCATGATGGGCTTGGTGGATTTTCATCGTTTGAGTAGCGATCCCGGACAAGCCGTGCTGAAAATTCAAGACAAAATTGAACTACTGAAAGGGGAATCCTACGAGAAAATGGTAGAGGGGGTCAAAGCCTGGAGGGAATCTGCTGTTAATAAGCTGTATATGGCGCTTTCTGGTGAAGCGTTGCGCATGGGTAAGAGTGTGGCGAGCGTGGCTGAAGCGTGGAAAGCGGCTGGTAAAGAAACCTTGACCACGGAAGAAGTGAAGGCGATTATTCAACTCAACACTTTGTTGCGTTTCTGATATACTCATCAGAGTGGATTCCTTAAAAAAGATGTTATGCGAACAGAACACTTTTTTAAGGAATCCATAATACATGCCTGATCAATTCGTGGTGCCCCAATTTATAGACGTGGAGGATAAAATCATCGGTCCGATTTCGGCCCGGCAGTTTATTATTTTGCTGGTAGTGATTTTGACCGATACGTTGTTGTTCCGTTTTCTCAGCTTCGGAAAATTTCTGTTGACGGCAATTCCGATTTTGATAGTGGGGGTTACTTTCGCTTTTATTCGTATCAATGGCCAGCCGTTCCACTATTTCGTGTTGAACATGATTCAAACCCTCCGTAAGCCGGCGATCCGGGTGTGGGACAAGCAATTGAATGATGCGGAGGTGCGGATCTTTATGAAAACAGAAGAGGCATTGCCTCCAACGCCGATCGCGCCGCGTGCCCCAGTCACTGCCAGCCGTTTAGCTGAGCTCTCTTTGGTGGTAAATACGGGTGGGGTTTATAATCCAGAGGATTACCGCTAAGTATGGCAAAGAAAAACATGTCCACAGCCAAACCTGGTCCGGCAACGCAGCGGTATTTAGATATTGCCGAGATTCGCGACGACATGGTGATCATGAAAGATGGCACCGTGCGCGGAGTTTTTCTTGTTTCTTCGATTAACTTCGCCTTGAAAAGCCACGACGAGCAACAGGCGATCATTCAAGCCTACATGCAATTTTTGAACGGGATTGAATATCCGATTCAGATTGTGGTGCAGTCTCGCAAAATGAATATCGATGCCTATATAGAAGAAATGCGCGGCCAGCTTACCAAACAGACAAACGATTTATTGCAATCGCAAATGCAAGAGTATATCGCTTTTGTGCAGCAATTGGTGGAGTTGGGGGAGATTATGACGAAGCGTTTTTATCTGGTTGTGCCATACGATCCCATTACCAACAAACGCCGAAGTTTTTTTGTCCGTGCTGGAGAAGTGCTGTCGCCGATTCGGTTAATTAAGCTCAAGCGCAGCCAGTTTGAAGAACGCAAACAAGAATTGGAACAGCGGATGAATTTGATTGCTGGCTCACTTGGCAGTATGAGTTTAGCCGTGGCGCGGCTCGACACCCAAGGGCTCATAGAACTGTATTACTCGGTGTACAATCCGGAAGTCGCAGAAGTGCAAAAATTATCCGACGTCAATAAGCTGTGGGTGGAAGACGCGGGCGTGGTCGGCGCTTAAGGCAAGGTATGGCGATTGAAATCAACAAACAAAATTTTCCTAAAGAAATCCAGCCTCCGGCGGTGGTGCGTAAACCTTCTGCCGAGGAGTTGCGGGCGGCTGAAGAGCGTATCGCTTTGGAAGAAGAGCGCATTTACCGCCGTGGAGTGGTGTCGATTAAAGATTTGATTGCTCCGGCTTCGTTTGAAGTCACCTCCGACTTTGTGAAGCTCGGACAAGCCTACGTGCGCACCATCTTTTTGGTGAATTATCCTCGTTACGTAGGGGTTGGCTGGTCTGCTCCGGTAATCAACTTTAATGCCACGCTCGATGTTGGGATGTTTTTTTATCCGGTGAAGTCGGAAATTATTTTGAAGCAGTTGAAGAAAAAAGTGGGTGTCTTGGAAGCCTCAATTATTGATGATTCAGAGAAAGGGGCTCCGCGCGATCCTATCCGTGAAACGGCCTTGCGTGACATTGAAGGCTTGCGCGACAATTTGACCCAAGGCATTGAACACTTCTTCCAGTTTGCTTTTTACGTAACCGTGTACGCCAAAGACAAAGAAGAATTGGATCGGTTGTGCACGCAAGTGGAATCGTTGTTCGGCAGTAAGCTGATCATGAGTAAGCGTGGCTATTACCAATCTGAGCAGGGGTTCAATTCCACCTTGCCGCTCGGCAACGACGAGCTCGGCATTACCTTTAACATGAACACCTCGCCGATTGCCAGTTCCTTCCCGTTTATTTCCGCGGATTTGACTAGCGACCACGGTATTTTGTACGGCATCAATCGCCATAATAACTCGCTCATTTTGTTTGATCGTTTTTCTTTGGCCAACGCCAATGCGTGCGTGTTCGCCACCTCTGGTGCGGGAAAATCGTATACCGTGAAGTTAGAAGTGCTTCGTTCAATGATGATGGGTATTGATGTATTAATCATCGATCCAGAGATGGAATACAAACATCTTTCCGACGCTGTTGGTGGAGCGTACATCAACATTTCCTTGGCTTCTGATTCTAAAGTGAATCCGTTTGATCTGCCACGCCCCAAGGGCGAGGAAATTTCCAGCGAAGACATTATTCGCAGCGCGGTGATTACCATGAAAGGCTTGTTGAAAATCATGTTGGGTCAGCCAATGGGGGAGACGGGCTCGCTCGGATTTACCCCGCAAGAAGATTCCTTACTCGACCGTGCCTTGCTCGAGGCCTATGCCAAGCGTGACATTACCGCTGACACGCGCGCCTTGGCGGAAGTCGAGCCGCCGGTGCTACAAGATTTGCAAGATGTGTTGGAGGGAATGGAGGGGGCGGAAGATTTAGTCGCCCGCCTGCGCAAGTACACCGAAGGAACCTTTGCGGGACTTTTGAATTCGCCAACCACGGTGGAAACCCGCAACCAGTTGGTGGTCTTTTCTGTGCGCGATTTGGAAGATGAGTTGCGTCCAATGGCTATCTATACGATCATCAACTATATTTGGAACGTTGTCCGTTCCGAATCCAAAAAACGTATTTTGGTAATTGATGAGGCTTGGTGGCTGATGCAGCATGAGGACTCGGCCAAGTTTATTTTTGCCCTTGTGAAACGCTGTCGCAAGTATTTCTTGGGCGTAACGACGATCACGCAAGATGTGAACGATTTCTTGTTGTCTCCCTACGGCCAAGCGATCGTTACCAACTCGCAGATGCAAATTTTGATGAAGCAGTCGCCGGCTTCGGTGGATTTGATTCAGAAAACGTTCAATTTAACAGATGGAGAGAAGTATTTGCTGTTGGAGTCTGGAGTGGGAGAAGGAATTTTCTTTGCTGGTAAAAATCACGCGGCCATTAAAGTTGTCGCTTCCTACACGGAAGATCAAATTATCACGACAGATCCTCGTCAGTTGTTAGAGATTGAGGAGGCCAAGAAAGAATTTGAAGCGACGCTCGCCGAACAGAACGCTCAAGCTGCCGCTGAACCGCAGCTCCCACCCACTTCCTAACTTCTGAATCTTGCTTTTCTATGTACATCTCCAATCGCACGAAGTTATTAATCGCGGGAGTCTTGGTACTGATCGCCGTGCTCTTGCTGTTGTTCTTTTGGCCGAGCAAGAAAATCGCTCCTATCCCAACAGCCAACACCAATCAACAAACCAACGGTCAAACCAATACGCCTTCAACACCTAAACCCACGCCGACGATTACGCCCGAGCAGCAATCCGCGGCCAGCGCGGAAACGGTGGCTAAAGTGTTTGCCGAGCGCTACGGCAGTTATTCCTCCGAATCGGAAGCATTCAATTTAGAGGATTTGCTGCCGCTTACTACCAATACCTTTGGCAGCGAGCTGCGTGGTCAAATTGATCGTTTGCGCGCGTCTACGAGCGGGGTGGAGTATTACGGTGTTTCCACGCGTGTGCTCAACGCCACGGTTGCATCGATGAGCGATACACAAGCTTCCTATACCGTGCTGACCCAGCGTGAAGAGGCTAAGGGGTCGGTGGGGAATACGAGTGTACGCTATCAAACGCTTAAGCTGATATTGGAAAAGAGCGGGGAACAGTGGCTGGTTGCGAGTGCTGTTTGGGAATAATGCCAAAAAAATGCGTTGGTTTTTTGATGCCTTGACCCCGGAATTTTGCGTGGCGTGTAAACAAGAAGGAGAGATTTTTTGCGCTGCCTGCCGTGCCGCATGGTGGCCGACTCCGGAGTTGCTGAAGCCGAAAGAGGGGATTGATCAGCATTTTTTTCTTGCTTCCTACCGTGATGTTGTTTTGCAAAATTTGTTGCGTTTGTGGAAGTATCATGCCGTTGGCAGCGCTCGTGAGGCGTTGCTTGGGATTGTGCGCCAAACGTTGAATGATTATGCGCCCGCCTTGCCAGAGGTAGACGCTGTTGCTTACGTGCCGTTGCACTGGCGCAAGAAAAACTTACGCGGGTTCGACCAAGCAGAGGAGATAGCTAAGACGGTAGCCGAGACGTTGCACGTCCCATGCGGGTCGCTTATTGAACGCAAGCGATTTACGCAGCAGCAGGCAGTGATTGCGCGACAAGATCGCGACGCAGCGGAGTTCGTCGACGTATTCGGACTTGTCGGCATTACCCCGACAAAGCTACCAGAGTGTATCCTTATGGTCGACGACGTCTGGACCACCGGCACCACCCTGCGCTCCGCCGCCGCTCCGCTCCTTTCCGCGGGAGTGCGTTCTGTTAGTGCTTTTACGTTGGCAAAAGGGTAGGGGTGGGCGCAGCGGATCCTTTGTTAGAGCCCAATTTGACCCTCTTGATTTCTCCAGCCGAATTGGCTATGATTTCGCCGCACGGCTCCGATAACTCGGAGGGGTACCCAAGTGGTTGAAGGGGACGGTTTGCTAAATCGTTAGGGGGCGCAAGCTCCGCGAGAGTTCGAATCTCTCCCCCTCCGCCAGTCTTTGTCTTCCGGACAAGGAATGGTCGGCCGTGCATTTTGTTTCGTGAACAAGAACTTCTTAAAACGGATGATAGATCTAGGGACCGTGGGATTTCTGAAATTGGATGAGATACGAAGTCGTGGAGCAAGCAACAACTGAGTCGTACGAAACGTACGGCGAAGGCGTTGCGAAGCGAACGACGAGTAGCTCGCCGATTTCAGGAATCCCATCTAAATGGTGGGGTGGCCGAGTGGTCTATGGCAACGGTCTTGAAAACCGTCAGCTCGCAAGGGCTCGTGAGTTCGAATCTCACCCCCACCGCCAGGAAAAAAAGTCTCAGGCTATTCTGGGATTTTTTTGTTGACGTATTGGCTAAAGTGAAATAGGCTAGGCTTACTATTATGAACAACCCAAAAATCGCATCCCTCAGCCTTTTCTTTTATCAAACTGCTGGAGCGGAGATGCTGTCGGATGGTCTGGGCTATTGCCAAGGCCCGCAAGACTTTGACACGGACTTTGACGAAGACACTGTTTGCTATACGGTCAAATCCGGGGACACGCTTTGGGGCATTGCCGAGACGTATCTAGAAAACGGTGCTAAATGGCGTGAGCTTGAAGTCTCTTACGCGTACCGAAAAAAGCAGGATGCGCCAACATACGTTACTAATCCTCGTCTGTTACAAGTCGGCACCAAGATTGCCTTTAATACCTCTCGCCTTACTCCATATTCGCGTTACGATTTCGTTGATGGTTCGGCGATTGTTGATCCTCAAACAGGCGGACTGATCACCTGGTCACGAAACCGTGACGGTCAAGGGGTCTTAAACATCGGCGACAAAATTTATGCAGGCCCCTATGCTTTTATGAAGCACTTGCGCGCCAGCCAAGATGGCAAAAATATTTCCTATTTAGCCGACACTAAAAAGGGCAACTGCTCTGGGGAAGCTCACGGTTATCAGTTCTTTGTGAATGGCACAGCAAACGAACAGTACAGTTGCGGCTACGACTATAAGCTCCTAACCTATAGTCCAGATGGTTCTGCGTATGCCGTTCGCAATAACGTCGGATCTAAACCTGAACAGTTTTTTATCCTCTCGAACATTGGCAACGGTGTAAAATATGATTACATTGATTCGCTTTTGTGGGTGGACAACAAGACGCTCGTCTATCGCGCACAGACAAATGATCAATGGAGGGTTGTTGTCAACCATCAGGACTACGCGGTCTACGATTATCTTGAAAACCTAAAAGGAGAAAACGGCGTCGTATCATTTGACGCTAGACATGACGACCAAAGTTGGACTCATGAGATTCTGACACTCACGGGAAAGTAATCGCAAACAACGCAACCCTTCGCGGGGTTGTTTTGTTAGAGTAGAATGTAGAGACTATGGACGAAAGAAGAAATCAGCACCGTGATTTTATACTCTCGGAATATGATCCGAGTTGGGTTGAGATCTTTAAGATTAAGGAGAAAGTGCTCAGGAGTATCCTTGGCGACGAGATAGTAAGGATTCATCACATTGGAAGTACATCTATCCCCGGCATGCTGGCAAAACCCCAGGTTGATTTGTTGGTCGAGGTGAGGGATCTGGAAGCGATTCCAAAGTATTACGGGGAAATGGAAACGGCTGGATTCAAGTCGATGGGAAGGAAGTACACCAGAAAACCAGATAATGAGTATTTTGTGGTTGATTCTGCCGACGGTAAACGACTGGCAAGCATTCACGTTTATCAAGAAGGAAACGAGGAGATAGAAAACCTTCTGACGTTTCGTGACTATTTGATTGAGAACGAGGAAGCGAGAAAAATGTACATCGACATGAAACGAGATCTTTATGTAAAGTTTCGTGATAATTATCCTGAGTATAGAAAAGGCAAGTTTGAGGTCATTGAAAAGTTAAAAGCCCAGGCATTTGATTGGAAGAAGTCGCAAGGATAGTCGTCGGTCACTTTTGCGTTTTGATGTGCTATAATTGATGGGTCTATGGAACAAATGGATTTGCCAACCTACGGTCGGGCTTTGATTTCCTGGGAAACCTGGGAGTATCCCAAGCACATCCGCACGCCGCTGTGGTATTTGATTGCCGGGGTGATTGCGGTGCTGTTGTTGCTCTACGCCTTGTTGACAGGTAGTTTTCCGTTTGCCGTCATCATTCTCATGACCGGCATCATTATTTTCCTCTCCCACTTGCGCGAGCCGGAGCGGATTTTGGTGCACATCACCACCAATGGCGTTATTCTCGGTCGGCACTTTTATGCCTATAAAGAATTGCGCGATTTCTCTGTGGTTTACACTCCGCCGCAGGCCAAATTGTTGTATCTCGACTTTGTGGGACGCCTGCACCCCATGACCTCCATCCCGCTTGAAGAAACCAACCCCAACGACGTCCGCGAAGCCCTTTTGCCCTATGTGGTGGAGAATCTCCAGCGCGACGAGGAGACCCTCACCGACGTCCTTGCCAGGATCTGTCGGATTTGATATTATCCGCCGCGAGTGAGGATCTTCTAAAATAGATGAGATACGCCGGGCTGGAGCAAGGAGAAAGCGAAACGTAGACAAATCTACGTTGAGCTTTCGACGATGCGAAGCCCAAGTAGCTCGCTATTTTAGGAGATCCTTAATAAGCGGGCGTAGCTCAGCTGGATAGAGCGTCAGGTTGCGGACCTGAAGGCCGGGGGTTCAAGTCCCTCCGCCCGCACCATACAGATTATCCCTTCGCGGGGATTTTTTGTTTGTCGATAAATAGATTAGCCACACCACAGAGAAATGTGGTGTGGCTTTTTGGTTCAGATGGAGACAGGGACCGTCATAACGGATTGCTTTCCGCCGTGCACGATCGTATTCATGGAAGCGGTCACGTCTGCGTCTACGACCTCGCCGTTTTCCGTGACGAATAGGGAGATACGGGTATAGCGCTTTTCGACGTTCAACTGATCATCTGCGGTGAGAGTGGTGATCTCGCGACGAGCGAGCGGCAACGCTTCTTGCCAAATCGCCTGAGGCTTCCGTTCCTGCATGAACCGGGCGAGTTGCACACGGTCATTTTCGAACGTCCCGTGTGCTCCGCCGCTTTGCAGGAGTTTCACGAAGAACGGTTTTTCCGGCGGCATGAACGAACGAGAGAGAAAGTGCGTTTCGGGAACGAATTCCGTGATGGTATCTCCAGCGAATGCATCGACTTCCCACGGAAGAGCCAGAACGGCTTTTGAGGAGAGCATATGCACCGGAGGAATCGCTACCGGCCGAAGGCGGGTCAGTGCCAGCAGGCTGCTCATAGCCTCCTTGCTGTGGTAGAGGATGGGCAGATCAAGCAGTCGCGTGGTTTCGTCTTCTCCGACGATGTTCATCCATTCCTTCAGGTCTGCCTCGGTCAGCAGTTTGCCCCCGATTTGTTTCAGGAAAAACCGGAAGTACGGTTCGTAGAAGCGGTGCTGGTCGGCCATGATTTGCGTCACCCCTGACCAGCCAGCCTCATTCCATGCCTGATCGATGCCGCGCCAGATGCTCGGCAAGTTGTAGAGATGGCGCATGATGAGGGGATAGCCCATGGCGTTGCGATTG
The DNA here is from genome assembly GCA_964588955.1 of uncultured Gammaproteobacteria bacterium. Taxonomy (GTDB): domain Bacteria; phylum Patescibacteriota; class Patescibacteriia; order UBA9934; family CAMTUG01; genus CAMTUG01. The sequence goes on along the minus strand of CAZPQJ010000004.1, from coordinate 80,177 downwards.
GTGACGTCGATTTCGACGATCCGCCAGCCGTTCTCGGTCCAGACCGTGTCGATCATCATAGTGAGCGGCATCGTTCCAGGGGTGGAGAGATTCAGGTAGTCGCGCGGCACTCCGTTCTCGAGCAGCGCGGCCAGGCGAGAACCGCCCTTTTTGTCGGCCTCGGCGTCGTACCAGGAACGCACGCGACGGATGAAGACGGCCGCAGCGCGACCGATACGTTCCAGTTCGTTGATGTCCGACGCGGTGATCGGAAGTCCGCGCGGCCCCAGAAGAAACTGATACTTGGGGTCATTCGCAAGTCCAATTGCCGTCAAGCGCTCGTTGATCCGGTTGAACGTTTCCATTACTGCTCCGAAGGTTGAAGATCCTGTCTGCACGGTGAACTTCTCAACACGGAGAAGTTCAGCTATACAGAAAGAATTTTTAGGCAATCCAAAAGCGTGTCGCATTCAAATGAGGGGTGTTCATCTACTGACCGTGGTGTTGCATCAGCAAATTTTCCTTGTTTGATGCGAATGGTAGTAAATCCTGCTTTATTTCCAGAAGCAATCTCGCTATCAAGTTTGTCTCCAATAACCCAAGAACTGAGAGCGGGGTATTTCGCTTTAATCTGTTGGAAGAGATACGGCGTTTTTTCTTTGGCGGTAACTATCTCTGTGAACATTTCTTCTAGTCCTGCTTGTTGTAGCGCGGGTTGAGGATCAGAGCCTTCTGCGCGACTAACTAAAATAAGCGTCGCTTGCGGTGACAAGATTCGAAGCAGTTCTGAGGCTCCAGGGCATAGCGATTGTGTATCTGGATTAAAGAGTGTCCGGTTCCAGTCGAGAATAATGAGAGGTGTCATAGACAAGTCATAAGTTAAAACAAAAACCCTCTCTTGCGAGAGGGGGTTGGACTCATGCTTTTTGAAAAAACATCAAACCAATCCGCTTTCGCAAGAGAGGTTGGTATGATGGATAACTTGAGTGTTGATCAAAAATTTCATAACGTTAATTTGAGGATAGCAGAGGAGTTTTTTCTTGTCAAAGTTTGCTATACTTAGCGCCATATGGCGTTTTTACTCTCTCAAATACCCGGACTTGGCCCCACGTCGATTGCAGACTTGGCTAAGCTTGGCATTAAAACGCCGTTTGATCTGTTGGAGCATTACCCCTCGCGGTATGAGGATTTCTCAACTCGCAGGTTGATTGCCGATGTGCAAAGCGGGGAAGTTGTGACGGTGGCTGGAGTCATGACGTCTATGAAAGGCCGACCGATTCCTGGGCGCAAGTTGACCATTATTGATGCGGTTATTACCGATCCAACAGGTTCGCTGAACGTGGTTTGGTTCAATCAGAAGTTTTTGTTAAAGACCTTGGCGCCGGGAACGCATGTGCTTTTGTCGGGAACGGTGGAATGGCAAAAAAAGGGATTGCAGATAAAAAGTCCGGCATATGAAATTCAGCGCGCGGGGGAGTCGACGCACACGGGAAGGATTGTACCAATCTATCCGCTCACCGGAAGCTTGACGCAGAAACGTTTGCGTACGGCGATGGTGTGGACAATGCGTGAATTGTCCCTACGGGATTGGCTACCTGAGGATATTCGCGTGCGCGAGGGGCTGATCGATTTGGTAACCGCACTCAAGCAGATTCATTTTCCTGACTCCGATGAGATGCGCGAAGCGGGAAAGCGGCGGTTGCAATTCGACGAGTTGTTTTTGTACGAGCTGGCGCATTTACGTTCGCGTGCGGAACTAAAAAAGCTCCCCGCACCGACGATTCCGGAAGCGATTGAGGAAGTGAAGAAGTTTGTTGGCGAACTTCCATTTGAGTTAACAGGTGCTCAGCGCAAGTCTGCATGGCAGATCATCCAGGACATGGCACTGCCAGAGCCCATGAATCGACTGTTGGAGGGCGATGTGGGAAGTGGAAAGACCCTGGTGGCAGCGATCGCGGCGGTGTCGGCCGCGGCGTCTGGATTTCAAACAGCCGTGTTGGCACCAACAGAAATTCTTGCTGAACAACATGCCAAGACGTTTCAGAAGTACTTGGGAACACGTCTGCGTATTGGTCTCATTACCCGTACGCACGGCAAGGAGTTGGTTGGTGATGTGGGGAACGGGGAACTCGATGTGATTGTTGGTACCCATGCCTTGCTGGAAGAGAAGATTGCTTTTTGTAAGTTGGGGTTAGTGGTGGTCGATGAACAGCATCGATTTGGTGTTGCTCAACGGCAGAGGCTACGCGATAAGCAGATCGACGACGGAGGAGTGCCACACTTGCTTTCGATGACGGCCACGCCGATTCCGCGGACGTTGGCGCTCACGTTATATGGAGACTTAGATATTTCTGTGCTCGATGAGATGCCTAAAGGACGAAAGGCGATTAAGACAACGCTTGTGCGTCAAGGCGAGGATCCATTTGTTGCCATTCGTAAAGAGCTCGATGCTGGGCGGCAAGCGTTCTTTGTTTGCCCGCTTATTGATGCATCAGAAGAGATTGAGGCAAAGTCTGTTACGGAGCTTGCCGAATCGCTCAAAAAAGGTCCGCTGAAAGGTTACAAGTTGGCGACGTTGCACGGGCGGATGAAGTCAGACGAGAAGCAAAAGATTATGGAGGAGTTTGTGAAAGGGAAGTCCGATGTGCTTGTTTCTACAACCGTGATCGAGGTTGGTGTTGATGTGCCAAATGCGACGGTGATGTTTGTGGAAGGAGCAGAGCGATTTGGATTGGCACAGCTGCATCAGTTGCGCGGCCGCGTGGGGCGCAGCGACTTACCCTCATATTGTTATTTGCGTCCATCGGGATTTGTTCCGGAAGCGACCTATGCACGACTACGCGCGCTGGTGGAATGTCAAAATGGGTTTGAGCTTGCCGAGCGCGACCTGGCCTTGCGTGGTCCTGGCGACGTGTACGGCACGGTGCAATCAGGGTTTGAAGGGTTCAAACTGGCGGACTTATTTAACGCTCCGCTCATCTCTGCGGCGCGTAATGAAGCAACACTTCTATTAAAACAAGATCCAACCTTTGCGGATCATCCATCCTTATTGGCGCGTCTTGGAGAGTACGTGCGAAGGATTCATTTTGAATAAGCGCCGGAGCCTTTTAGAGGCGGGGTGGCGGGCAGGTCGGTTTACTTATGATGGTGAGATCATCTGCCACCACTGGGCGCACACCTTCCGTTTAGGTTGTTTTATGAATAGGTTTGATTTAGGTATGTTTTGTATAGCTTTGGTATATGCAAAATATCTACCAACAGACACCTGTACCAAAAACGAGGTTCTGGAGAGGGTATACTCCTAGCCCACTTTTAGCTATGTATATCGTGGAAGACTACTGAACGATATCCCCAGCACATCTGCGCGATACCATTTTAGAAACAAGGCGGGGCACAGTGGCCCCGCCTATACAATTTGATCCACACCCCATCTCCTAAAAGATTCCGTCCGATCAAAGTTCTTTTACGTGCTTAATCTCTTTCGGCGAAATCGTCCGTTTTAATCCAAAGCGTTCTGCTTCCTTGATGCGTCGGTCGAGAAAGGGGACAGAGCGCACTTCGCCGCTTAACCCAACCTCACCGACGATCATGGCGTCGTTAAAAGCCGTGTTTTTCTTGGCGGAAAGAATAGCGGCCAGCACGGCCAAATCGGCCGCAGGCTCGGTTAGCTCCATCCCTCCAGCAACGTTTATATACACGTCAGACTGATCCAAGTTTGCGGCAGCGTATTTATTGGCGATGGCAATCATGAGTTGCAAACGATTCAAATCAAATCCTACGGCGCGGCGTACAGGGTAGCCGAACGAGGTTTTGTCCACCAGTGCTTGCACTTCCACCAAAATCGATCGGTTGCCTTCCATCACGCAAGTAACAACAGAACCAGGACCTGCCACACGCTCCGCCAAAAACGTTTTGGAAGGATCTTCCACGGCCACAAGCCCCTCGCTGGTCATCTCAAAAATCCCGACTTCGTTGGTGGTGCCGAAACGATTTTTTGAGGCGCGTAGTAAGCGATAGGCATGGCTGGCATCGCCTTCCAAATTCAGAACGACGTCAACCAAGTGCTCAAGCATCTTTGGTCCAGCCACGGAGCCATCTTTGGTGATTTGACCAACGATAATGATCGGTGTGTTGCTGCGTTTGGCGAGTTCAACCAGTTTAACGGCGCTGGCGCGCACCTGGCTCGGCGAGCCGGGAAGGCCTTCGATTTCTAACGTCGAAGCGGTTTGGATAGAGTCTACGACGACGAGAGCAGGGGAGAGCTTTTCTACGGCGCTCATGATAGATTCCACATACGTTTCTTCCATCATGTTGACGTTGCCTTTAGGCACGCCTAGCCGCTCCAAGCGCAATTGAATCTGCGACGGTGATTCCTCGCCGGAAGAAATCAACATTTGACCCTTCCCAGCCCCCCCTTTGAAAGGGGAGGAGATGTCGCGAGCAAGCTGCCCAATCAACGTCGACTTTCCAATACCTGGCTCGCCTGCAAGCAAAATCACGGATCCTTGCACAACTCCTCCGCCAAGGACGCGATCCAATTCAGCAATGCCTGTCGACACCCGCGCCACCGATTTCATTGGCGCATCGCCGCTGACAATCGTCGCCTTAGCTTTGTGAGCATCTTTTCCTTTATTGCCGAGCATTGGCGTCGACACTTCCTCTTCACTCAGCGTCCCCCAACTGCCGCATTCGCTGCATCTTCCCGCCCACTTCATGTGTTGTGCGTCGCAATGGGTGCAATGAAACATACCTAGTGACACTTGCCTTTTGAAAATTCTGGTTTTTCGAAATGCCATGGTTCAGAATCAAGGACGCAATAGCCTTGATCTCTCATGGCGGAGATGAGCGCGGCTTGGTTAGGATCGCGGCGACATTTTGAAATACCGTCGCTGCCAGCACATTCGGATTTCGTTACGCTTTGTTCCCCGCTTTCTGCTGAAGTCGTTGCCCACATGTCGATGGCTCTTCCAGAAGTATGCGGACAGTCCAAGGCGCTTAGTGTTTTTAGAATGCAGGCAGGTTGTCCAGCCACTTTCGCATCACAAGAAGAGGAGCCGGGAGGGTTCTGGCAGTATTTGCTAATAGCCGTTTTTTGTTCGTCTAGAGTGCGCAAGCCGTCGGTGATCGATATGCCGTAACCGAGAGATGCCATTGCTTGAGCTACCGTCTCGATGTCGGTAATCATTTCTTTAGGCACGTTTGCTTTTCTTCCTCCATAAATGTTTGCCCCGTCTGGAGTTCCAACTTCACCGGAACTTGCTGTACCTGAACTGTCGTAGATTTCTTCCTCCGTGTCATTTTCAAAGTAGACAGCGGACTGGTATTCGATTTCTAAACTTTCAAAGGAAGTTAACTTTGGATTGACAACGTACAAAATGGTGTAGGCAGCAAGAATAAGGACGAGGCCCGTCACGGCGTTAACGATACGTGTTTTGGCCGCGCTCGCGGATTCTCCGCCCGTACCGGATCCAATAATATATTGCACGCCGCCAACCATGATCATCACGATGGCAAAGATTGCCGCGATCCCTAGGGCGTAACGATATACGCCAGCAATGTACTCCGGCAGAAAGGCAACAATGATTTTTCCACCACTCTCAAACGGTTTGGTTAATGAAATGCCTGGAATAGTGATGCCTAACTCTGGTGTGCGTAATTCCGCTTTTTTTTGCTCCTCTTCAGCTTTATTCTCTGAAGCTGTTTTCGGAGAAACATAACGCGCTTCCTTAAGTGTCCAAGTGCCGTTGCCGATTTGGGAATTTTGTTCGGTTATGAACGCGCTGCATGCAGCGGTGCAGGAATCCTGATCTGTGGTTGTGTCCGTGATTGTCCATGTGTCATCGATGGAAGTGTAGCCGGTGGTCATGGAGTAATCACAATAACACCCCGCATTTTCAGCAGCGTGGCTTGCTAGGGGGAAGAGAAGGAAAAGAAACGAGAGGGACAGGAAAAATTTCACAGCTTATTTTCTTGTCGCTAAAATAGATTTGACCATGCTCTCCAACTCGTCGAAACGGATGGAGCCCGTGTAACGTTCGCTGTTAATGAAGAGCGTTGGGGTGGCGGTGATGTTGAGCGCCAGACCTTCTTCGTAGGCTTTGCGCACGCGGGGGAGGGGCTCGTTGGTAGCGATGCAGGAGGCGAAGGCCGTGGTGTTCAAGTCGAGCGCCTCGGCAATGGCGGTGTAGGTGGCTGGAGCCAACTGGCTTTGGCGCAGAAAAAGTTCGTCGTGGAAAGGCCAAAAGGCATTTTGCGCGTCGGCACAACGGGCAGCGATAGCGGAGGGGGTCGCCTCATCGCTTTTGGATTCATTGGGAAAGTCTTTCCATACAAGCCGTACGTCGTCGGGATAGGCGTTGACGAGTTGTGCGAGCGCGGTGCTCGCCGTTTTGCAAGATTCGCAAGTGAAGTCGGCGTACTCCACAATTACCACCGCCGCGTCTTGCGCGCCTAGTTGCGGATCGGCAATAGAAACGCTTGGGGTGGTGATTGTTGATGCGGTGTTTGCCGTTACCGTCACTTTGTCGATGCGTTTGCTGGCGATACCAAACACAACGAAGGTGACAACCATCAAGCAGGCGATGCTGATCAAAATATGCCAGCGGTAGGGGTGCATAGGATTATTTTAAGCGCAGATATTGGAGTCTGCCGGCGCTGTCGGTGTAGTACAAATAGGCACCATCGGTGGAGACGGTCAGGTTGTCCATTTGGGTTAAGGGGCTTGGATAGCCAATCAATTTTGTCTTGCCGCTCGACAAGGTTATGCGATAGATCAAATCATCGGAGGTGTTGGTATCTGGCTGTAATCCCGCTCCGGTGCCAAGGGTGGCTGGCACGGCGCAGTAGACGGTGTCGTTATCGGCAAAGACGCATTTGTCGACCCAGGTGTTCAGGCCGAGACTGGTGCGATGGTCGCCCATGGTTTGCGAGGTGCCGTCGACGATCCATAAGAGCGGGCGATAGTCGCTGCCTTCTCCAGAAACGTCGTAAAGGATTTTTGTTCCATCTGGCGACCAGATAGCGTGGAAGTTCAATCCTTCCACTACTAAGCCTTTGAAATTTTCGTTGTTCTTGCCAATCGGATAAATCATTTTGCGTCCGATGCCGCCACTGACTGCCGAGGCGCCGGTATCGGCAAAAGCAACCACTTGATCGTTTGGCGACCAGGCGACGTCAACAAGATCGGCGTTGTCGCCAAGGGCTTGAATGATTTGGGTATTGGATCCGTCCGTGTTGGTGATCACGAGCGAGCGAGCGGCGGCGTTGTTACCGAGCGATTTGGCGATGACTTGGCTGCCGCTTGGGGAGAAGGCGAAATCGCTCCAGTGGGCGGGGAGTGTGGTTTGCTTTTCGGTTGTGAAGTCGAAGAGAACGTTTGTGCCGTCAGGGAATTCGATCGCCACTTGATCGGAAGTGGTGTTCCAAGTGACAGCGGTGGCATCAGGGAATTGTTGATCAGAAAGGCGAGTGACTTTGCCGTCCGCGCCGATTTTGTAAAAGCGTCCGTCGGCGGCGTCGTAATAGACAATCGATCGACCATCACTCGCAAGGTTGGGAGACGTAATCGACGAAGCAGTGAGGCGCACAGTAGTGGTGGCTCCGCCGTCGGCCGTGGGAGAAGTGGTGGGGGGTGTGGTGCCACCTGTAGTGCCTGTGGGGGTGGTGCCAGGACCTGATCCAGGCAATCCACTCGAGGTGCCCGGTTGGGAGTTCGTCTCTACGCTTGGTGGGGTGGTGGAAACAGGGGTAGAGCGGAAAAAGACAAGATAGATTACCAAAGCAATCAATCCCAAAAATCCAATGAAGCCAATTAAGACAAACAAACGTTTGGAACGGTCAATCATACCCCCTTAGTATAACACAGACGTGTATTAATCGCTGATCACTCCTTTGAATGCGCCGATCATGTCGGAGAACGTTGGACAATCGGGGTCAGAAATTAAGGCAAGCGGCCCCAAATTTAAACAGTAGGCGGTCATGCCGATCAAAATGGCAAGGGTGGCGCCGATCAAAATGACAAATCCGTTTTGCACGAAAAACAGGAGAACGGTGGTTAACATGTCCCACCAGAACATCACGCCTTGGTAAATGCCACGGGCGCCAGCGTTATTGATTTCCGGAGTGGTGCGCAGTGGCGGAGGAATGAAGAGACTGCGAAAACGCACCGGTTCTGGATTGCCGCGAATAAAGCGGCCATACATGAATTGCCAGCCTTTAACCATATCGGCGGCGACGGTGCCCGCGCCAAAGGTGGCGCCACCGAGAGCGTCGTCGAGTGCTGGTCCGCCGTTGGAAATGCCGCGCCAAATCCAGGCGCGCAATTCTTCCATGGCTTTGCTTTGCACGTCGTCGAGCGCATTTTCCGTTAACTCCCTATTGAGCGCTTCGTAGTCGAGACGAATTTGTTGGAGTTCGGCAAGAGTTGTTGCTGCACGTGCGCGTTCACTCAAGTCGGCGATACGGGCGTTGGCATCCTCCATGGCAGAGGCGGAAATATTGCCGGATTCAGACAAGCGTCGCACGTTGACGTCAAATCCGAGGGTGTTGGTGGCACCAGCGGTACGAGCACGGTTGGTGTTGAGCTGCTCGGCCATCGCTTGTTCGGAAGTGTTGGTCGGCAATGCGAGCTGTTCGTCGATGGGTTCTTGCGTTTCCGTTTCAGAAACAATCTCGACTGCTGTTGGTGCCTCTTTGCGCGCAAACGGCAACACCTGCCCATTTTTTTGTTTGGGTACGGGTTGCAATTGTTTGCGTTTGATCGCCCGCGTCTCGTTGAGTTGCGAAGCGATTTGTTGCGGTGTGAGTTGTCGTGCAGCCTCCCCCATAACGCGTTAGCCTTTTTTAATGGCGAGCTTTTCTTTATTGAGAACAATGTTGAGCTTCGGCTTTTTTGTTTGTCCAAGCAACGCGTCAGCGATCAATGATTCCACTTGGGTTTCAATGAGTCGGCGCAAATCACGCGCACCATGGCGTTGATTGGCAGCTTGTGCTAAATGCGCCGCCACCTCTTTAGCGATGGTGAGCTGGATGGTCTGGGATTGCAGACGTCGCGTGAGTTCTGTCAGCATCTTTTCGGCGATGGCGGTGAGACTGTCTGTTTGTAGCGGCTGGAAAAGACACACGTGATCGATGCGGTTGAGTAATTCCGGACGGAAGGACTCTTCCAATTCACGGCGCAGATCCGCGGTCATGGTGAGGAGGCCACGGTCGGCTGAGCCCGTGAACCCCATCTCGCCTTGGGCGAAGCGTTCCGCGCCGGCATTGCTGGTCATCACCACGATGGTGTTTTTGAAGTTAATCGTTTTGCCAGTAGCGTCCGCGAGTGTGCCATTTTCTAAAATTTGCAACAACAGTCCATGAACATCTTTATGCGCTTTTTCGATTTCGTCGAACAGCACCACGGCATACGGTTTTTGTTTTACTTTGTCTGTTAATTTGGTTGGTTCGCGATAGCCAACGTAACCGGCGGGCGCGCCAACCAGTTTGGAAACGGAAAATCCTTCGGCGAATTCGCTCATGTCGAGGGTAATGAGCGCGGCCTCATCTTGAAACACCACCTCGGCAATGGCGCGGGCTAGCTCTGTTTTGCCAACGCCTGTGGGACCCAAAAAGAGAAACGACGCCAGCGGCCGTCGCGGATCGCGCACGCCGGCTTTGGCACGGCGGATTGCCTGGGCGGCTGTTTTGACCGCTTCCGTTTGCCCAATGACGCGTGCGTGCAACGCGGATTCTAATTGCTTCATGCGTCGTGTTTCCGACAGGAGTTCGTTTAAGGGTATGCCGGTGGCGCGCGCTACGACTTCAGTGATTTCTACGTCCGTAATCGTTCCAATCCTCTGCTGCGCGGGTTCTTCATTCGGGAGCAGGGAAGGGGCGGTAAGAGCGATCTCTTCTTCCTTCAGACGCAAAGCGTCGGCGAAGCGTTCCTCCACAATCGCTTGGCGTTTTTCTTCGCGCACTTGCGTTAAGCGTTTCGTGCGCTGTTGTGCCGCAGAAATAGGCGCATCGGCCGTACGTAGAAGACGCAGGGCGGCGCACGCTTCGTCAATCAGGTCGAGGGATTTATCAGGTTGGTGTTTGTCTTGTAGATAGCGAGCAGATAATTGCACAGCAGCCTCTAACGCGGCGTCATCGATGGTGACGTGATGGTAGGCTTCGTAGGTTGCACGAACACCCCGCAAGATTGTGAGCGTTTTTTCCACATTGGGTTCAGCCACCGGCACCGGGCAGAATCGACGTTCCAAGGCCGCGTCTGATTCAAATTGTTTTTTATATTCCGCGGGAGTCGTAGCTCCGATGCAGCGAATATCTCCCCGCGCCAACGCCGGTTTCAGCATGTTGGCGGCGTCGAGTGAACCTGAAGCCGATCCCGCACCGACGATCATGTGCACTTCGTCAATGAATAAAATGATCTCTTCGTGCTTGGTAGTTTCTTCAATAATTTGTTTCAGTCGTCCTTCAAATTCTCCGCGATACATGGTGCCGGCAATTAAGAGCGACAAATCTAAAGCAAAGAGACGTTTGCCGCGCATTTCCGGCGGCACTTCGCCCGAGAGAATCTTTTTGGCTAGCCCTTCGACGATAGCGGTTTTCCCCACGCCTGGTTCACCAAGCAAAATGGGATTATTTTTCGTACGTCGGCAGAGGATTTGCAACACGCGTTCAATCTCGCGCTCGCGGCCAATCACCGGGTCGATCGATTTTTGTGCCTCCGCGCTCGTGAGCTCATAGGCAAAGTAGTCAAGGGCGGGAGTTTTTTTGTCATCCGCTTTTTCTTCCTTACGTGATGCTGTGGATGTGTTGGTGGGTGTTGTTCCTGTCGTTTGTTGGTCTGTGTTGACGCGGTCAGTGAGATCCGGAAATCGTGAGGTGCTTTTGAGCACCGTGTCCACTTGCTGCTTCAGACGCGCCACATCGATCCCTTTCTCTAAAAAAAACGTCCCGATCGATCCTTCGTCGGCTTGAAGCATGCCAGAGAGAAGATGTTCCGTGCCAACATAGCGATGATCGTAGACATTGGCAGTGAGCACTGCTTTCTCCACCATCCGTCGAGCAGTTTCCGCAAGCAGAGGGACGTTCGTGCGTGGATCCAAAGCCGCCACGGTATCTTGCGCAATCTGGCGGCGCACATCTTCCACCTTCACTCCCGCTTTGGCTAACAGTTCCGCTCCGATCGAGCCTTTTTGGGTTGCGAGCGCCCAAAGCATATGCTCTGGCAGCACTTCTGGTAGCTGATTTTCCACGACAAACGTCAGCGCCCGGGTGAGGACGTTTTTGAGATGAGTGGTAAATTTATTGATGATCTCTTGCATAGACTAAATTCCCATGGAGCGCAGACGGTCAATGCGCTGTTGTACAGGTGGATGGGTAGAGAACAGCGAAGCTAAACGTTGTTTGGTGCCAAATGGTTCGGCAATGAACAAATGCGCTGTCGCGTGATTGGCTCGAGCAAGCGGCCGGCCATGGGCATGGATTTTTTCGAGTGCCGATGCGAGTCCTTCCGGATAGCGAGTCAGGAGGGCGCCGGACGCATCCGCCAAGTATTCTCGTTCGCGCGATACTGCTAACTTAATGAGCTCGGCAATCAGTGGGGAAAGCAGAGAGAGCACCAATCCAATCACAAAGAGGATCGTTCCCGCTTGTCCGTTTTCACGATCATCACGGTTTCCAAATAGCGTGGAACGCAACATCCAGTCTGCAAGAAGGGTAATCACCCCGACCATCACAATAACCATGGTCATGATGAGAATGTCGTAATTTTTCACGTGGGACAGTTCGTGGGCAAGAACTCCTTCCAATTCCTTTTTTTCTAAACGGCGCAGCAGACCGGTAGTGACGGCGATGCTGGCGTGCGCCGGATTGCGTCCAGTGGCGAAGGCGTTCATGGCATCATCTTCAATGATGTGTACCTTTGGCATGGGGACGCCGGAGGTGATGCACAAATTTTCCGCCATCCGCCAAAGTTCTGGCGCTTGATCTTTATTGATCTGCTTGGCACCACTTGTTGCTAAAGCGAGTTTGTCGCCATCAAAGTAACTTACGAGCGACATGCTTGTGGCAATGATGGTTGCCAAAATAATACCTTGGCTTGCGGAGCCCGTTTGGTGCCCAAGGAACCAGCCAATGGCTAAAATTACCACGCAGAAAATGCTGGTGAAAAGCCAAGTTTTGCGTTTATTCGCAGCGATGGCGTTGTACATGCGCGGTCGTTAAAATTTTACTTCGGGTACCATCTCCACAGCGTCTGGCGCGTCAAAGAAATCGCGTTTGCCAAAATTGAGCATGCCGGCGATCAAGTTTGAGGGGAACACTTGCATGGCTGTGTTGATGTCGCGCACATTGGCGTTGTAGAAACGACGGGCGGCTTGGATTTTGTCTTCGGCATCAGCCAACTCTTGTTGCAAGTGTAAAAATCCTTGTTGAGCTTGCAATTGCGGATAGGCTTCAGCAACGGCGAACAATGATTTGACCGTTTCGGTCAGCATGTTTTCCGCTTTGGCATGGTCTGCCGGAGTGTGGGCTTGCATCGCCTGGCTGCGCGCTTTGGTAACGTTCTCAAACACACTGGACTCGTGGGTGGCGTAGCCCTTCACCGAAGAGACCAAGTTGGGGATCAAATCGTAACGGCGTTTCATCTGCACCTCGATATCTGACCAGGCTTCGTCGGTGCGATTACGGAGGGAAATGAGCTTATTAAAGGTCCCCACGGCCCACAACACAACTAAGGCGACGAGAATAAGAACAATCAGCATGATGGGCATAGGAAAAAGGTTAGGTTTTGATTGAATTCCAATATAGCTATAATATGGCAGGACAGACGAGAAGTCAAAGGAAAAACTATGCAAATTATTGAGGAAATCTTTCGTGTTTACGATATTCGCGGATTACTAGAGCAGGTGACTCCGGAAGTGGCGAGAAAAGCGGCACAAGTGTTGGTGAAACAGACGGGCGCCAAAACCGTTGTGGTCGGTCGCGATATGCGCGCGACGAGTCCAGAACTCCTTGCTGCGGCGATTGACGGGATCGTTTCTCTTGGTGTTGACGTCGTTGATATTGGCATGGTCACCACTCCTCTTTATTCTTTTGCTGTGCGTACGTTACCTGTCGACGCCGGCTTGATGATTACTGCTTCCCATAATCCGCCGGAGTACAACGGCATGAAGTTTGCCGATAAAACGGGTTTTCCAATCAGCGGCATCGATATTCGCAAAGGGATGGATGAGGAGTACCAAGAAGCATCTGTGCGTGGAACGGTTAAGAGTGACTCGGTGCTCGATGCCTATCTTGATGCGTGTTTGGATTGGCCAGGAGTTGCGGAAGCAGCCAAAGGAGTAAAAATTGTTGCTGACTATGGCAACGGGATGGGTGCCTTGACCATGCGTCCGCTCGCTGAACGACTTGGACTTGAAGTGATTGAGTTGTATCCCGAACCCGACGCGCGTTTTCCCAACCATGAAGCCAACCCGGCCAAAGAGGAAACGCTCGATGCTATTAAAGCAGAGGTGATCAAACAAGGTGCGGACTTTGGCGTGGCGTTTGATGGCGACTCCGACCGTGTAGCTTTCATCGACAATGAAGGGCAATCGTTGCGTGGCGATTTAGCGTTTGTGTTGTTTGCCAAAGAGGTGCTCGCCCGGCTCCCGGGATCAACGTTCATTGTTGCGCCGAATCAAAGCTGGACAACGACAGATACGATCACGGAGCTTGGAGGCGAGACGATCGAATCTGCGATCGGACGTACACTGATGATTCGTAAGATGTTTGAACAGGGCGCCGCTTTCAGTGGGGAAGTCTCTAGCCATTTTTTCTTTTCCGAATTTGGAAACTTGGAAGCGGTCGAGCATGCGTTTGTGCGCATGCTTTGCCTGTGGCGCGCTTCGGGAAAAACGTTCGCGGAGATGGTGCGTCCGTTGCGGCAGTATCACAACAGTGGAGAGATTAACTTTCATGTTACAGACAAAGCCGCCGTTCTTGCGGCGATCAAACAGACTTATGGTTCTCAGGCCTCGGCAATGAATCTGCTCGACGGCGTCCGTTGTGACTTCCAGCGCGACTGGTGGTTTATTGTTCGTCCATCCAACAATGAGCCGTTGATTCGACTGATCATTGAAGCGAAGTCGCAAGAGTTGATGGACAACAAGCGTGATGAGCTGACGGCGTTTATCCAAGCGGTGTAGTTATGTTCAATCACGCTCCGGAAAATTATGTTTGTCCGATCTGTCTCGCCGTCGACGGGGTCGAGAACGACGACACGTGGATTAGGCAGACGGATATTTTTTATCGCGATGATTTGGTGATGGGGTTTGTCAGTTCCAGATCCGTTTCCGGAAACGAAGGCCATCCGCTGATCGTGCCGGTCAAACACTTCGAGAATCTGTATGACTTGCCGACGGAATACGCCGCACGGATTGGGGAAGTTGCTCAGCGTGTTGCTGTAGCGATGAAGCAGGCGCGCGGCTGTGATGGTGTGACCGTGTTGCAAAACAACGAGCCAGCGGGGGATCAGCACGCTTGGCATTATCATTTGCATTTGTTTCCGCGATTTACCGACGATCATTTTCACGAACAGTTATTGGCGGCAAAACGATCCACCCCAGAGTCGCGTCAACCGTACGCGGAGGCTTTGCGTAAAGCGTTATGATCGGCGTGTTTGATTCGGGATTTGGGGGACTGACGATTTTGAAAACGTTGACTGAAGTGTTGCCCAAGTATGACTATGTGTATCTCGGCGACAACGCTCGCGTGCCGTACGGGTCGAGGAGTGCGGAAGAGATTTTTCAATTTACTTGCCAAGGGGTTGAGGAACTGTTTCGCCGCGGCTGTCCGTTGGTGATTTTGGCGTGTAACACGTCGTCGGCCAATGCCTTGCGGCGGATTCAGCAAGAGGTATTGCCGGTGAAGTATCCGGATCGACGTGTGCTCGGAATTTTGGTGCCAACCGTGGAGCGCTTTGGCGACGAGGTTGTTGGGATTCTCGCGACCGAGGCGACGGTGCGGTCGCAAGCGTATGTGTATGAGGCGGCACAGAGGGCTCCCAAGGCGATGATCGTGCAACAAGCCTGTCCAAAGTTGGTACCGCTCATCGAGGTGGGCGCGTCGGAAGAGGAACTTCGTACTGCTGTTCGTGAGTATTTAGATGGTTTGTTTGCACAACACGAGAGTATCCACGCGGTGCTGCTAGGTTGCACGCATTACGCCCTCATCGCCGGAATGATTGGCGAAATGCTGCCAAATGGGGTAAGATTGTACGAGCAAAGCGAGATCGTTGCTGGCTCTTTAGGTTCCTATCTTGAACGCCATCCAGAGATCGTCGTTCAGTTGTCGGCCGGGGGGACAAGAATGTTTCTCACCACTGGCGACGCGGTCGAAGTTTCACGTCTCGGTACAGCATTTTTCGGCTCGTCCCTGAACTTTGAACAGATCACTTTAACTTGATTGCATGCTTGGTTCTATTCTTCTTTTCGTTGTCGTCCTCTCGGTGCTCGTGATCGCTCACGAGGCCGGGCATTTTTTTACCGCGTTGAAACTCGGTATGAAGGTGGAAGAGTTTGGTGTGGGATTTCCTCCACGCGCTTGGTCGCGGGTGAAAAATGGCATTCGCTACTCCATCAACTGGATTCCGCTTGGAGGGTTTGTGAAAATCAAAGGCGAGTCGGGAAGTGATCGTCACGATCCTGATGCGTTTTCGTCCAAACCGGCCTGGAAACGATTGATTGTCCTTGTGGCTGGCGTGGTGATGAACGTGATTTTAGCTGTGGTGTTACTGTCGGCCGGATATATGGCCGGCATGCCGCAAGTGATTGATGACGTGGATTTGTCTGGGGCGGCCGTGCGTGATCAAGCTGTGCATGTCGTTGGGGTGGCAGATGCCAGCGCGGCAGACGTTGCCGGCATCCAAGCAGGCGATGAACTTGCCTCGATCGATGACCAAACGTTTGCCTCGGCGGATCTCGCCCGCGCCTACATTCAAGAACATCACGGTTCCATGAGTGTAGAAGTTAAACGTGGCGAAGACTTTTTCACGTATTCGATTACTCCTTCCGCCTTGGCTGAAGCCGACGGCAAGGTGGTGCTCGGTGTTAGTCTCGTCACTTCCGGAACGGTTGCTTACCCGTGGTATCGTGCCCCGATTGAGGGAGTTAAAACAACGGCATGGTTTACCCAAGAAATTTTCGTCGCTTTTTACAACCTCATCAAAAATCTTGTCGTCCATCAGCAAGTCTCCATGGATTTGTCTGGTCCTGTCGGTATCGCGGTGATGACCGGCGAAGTTGCTAAACTCGGTTTCGCCTATTTGTTGCAGTTCGCCGCCGTGCTTTCCATAAACTTGGCAGTAATCAATATTTTGCCGTTTCCGGCACTCGACGGCGGTCGTGTCTTCTTTGTGTTGGTGGAAGTCCTCCGTCGCAAACCGGTGAGCGCCAAGTTTGAAACCGTGGTTCACAATCTTGGTTTTGCCTTGCTCATGTTGCTCGTCATCTTGATTACTTACCGCGATCTGTTAAAGTTCGTTCGGTAAGTTAGATTTTGCTATGTCTCTCCACCCTCTGGTTGAAGAACTCAAAAAAGCCTTAGAAACCGTGGAAGATGCTGCTGGCCTGGAAGCCGCCCGCGTCGCTTTTTTTGGGCGAAAAGGTAAACTGGCCGAGGCGATGAAGGGTCTCGCCGCTATGTCTGACGCTGAGCGTAAAGAAGCTGGCGCGCGTTTGAATGCCGTGAAGCAGGAGATGGAATCGTTGTTTGAGGCACACATGAGCACGATCGAACAAAAAACGTCGTCGACTTTGGCAGATAAAGAATGGATCGACGTCACCTTGCCCGGCGTTGCTCCGCAGGAAGGGCATTTGCATCTTACGAGCCAAGCCGTCGCCGAGATTGAAGATATTTTTTCGCGCATTGGTTTCACCCGTGTGATCGCTCCAGACGTCGATTGGGATTGGTACGCGTTCGAAGCGCTCAACTTCCCAGAAGATCATCCGGCTCGGGATAATTGGGAAACATTTTTTGTTGACGCTCCAGCAGGAAAGCGCGGCAAAATTGTTTTAACGCCACACACGTCAAATTCCCAAGTGCGAGAGTTGCAGAAAGGGAAGTTGCCGATTCGCATGATTAACATTGGTCGCTGTTATCGTCGACAATCAGATGTCAGTCACATCCCAATGTTTCACCAATTTGAAGGATTCATGGTCGATAAAGGTGTCAATGTTACGCATTTGAAAGGGGTGATGGATTATTTTGCCAAAGCCTTTTTTGGACCGACACGCGTGACGCGCTTGCGTCCGCACCATTTTCGTTTTACCGAGCCAAGTTTCGAAGTAGATATTTCTTGTGGCGTGTGCGACGGAACCGGAATGGTTAAAGGCGAGCGTTGTCGTTTGTGCAAATCCGGTTGGGTTGAGCTCGGTGGATCCGGCATGATCCACCCGAACGTCCTTCGCGCCGGCGGGGTTGATCCGGCTGTGTACAGTGGTTTCGCTTTTGGCTGGGGCGTTGAGCGCACACTCATGATGCGTGACGGCATTCGCATTAAAGACATTCGCGTGTTGTATCAAAACGATCTGCGGTTTTTGA
Source organism: uncultured Gammaproteobacteria bacterium (assembly GCA_964588955.1). Lineage (GTDB taxonomy): Bacteria > Patescibacteriota > Patescibacteriia > UBA9934 > CAMTUG01 > CAMTUG01. The sequence goes on along the minus strand of CAZPQJ010000004.1, from coordinate 62,627 downwards.
ATCAATTTTAACGTAGGGACAATTCACGAATTGTCCACGCTATGAACATCCTTGCCTCCTTTGATTGGCTAAAAGAGTACGTCAAAAAAACACCGTCGGTGGAGGAATTTGTGCGTCGCATGACCGAGGTGGGGAATAGCGTGGAACGTAGTATTGATGTTGGGGCGTCCTTTGATCACATGGTGGTTGGAAAAGTTTTGGAAGTGAAGCCGCATCCGAATGCGGACAAACTTCGTGTCGTGGTGACCGATGTCGGCGAGGAGGTGGAGATTGTCTGCGGTGGATCTAACCTTGAAGTTGGGCACTTAGTCGCCGTCGCGCTTCCTGGATCGAAAGTAAAATGGCATGGTGAAGGCGAGTTGATGGAAATCAAAGAAACGGAATTGCGCGGAGTAAAAAGTTTTGGAATGATTTGTGCGGCCAGCGAAATCGGATTTGAAAAATTAAAGCAAGGCGAAAAAGAAATTTGGGATCTGACCGAGATCACAAACGCGAAACCTGGCACGCCGCTTGCTGAAGCGCTCGATCTTGACGACGTGCTGTTCGATATTGAAGTCACCACCAATCGACCGGATGCAATGTCGATTGTGGGATTGGCGCGGGAAGCGGGGGCGGCAGGGCTTGGAAAATGCGAAATGCGAAATCCGAAATTCGAAACAAATCCGAAAACGGAAAAGGGAAAGGGAAAGGCGAAAATGGATGTGAGGGTTGAGGCATCGGATTTGTGCCCGCGGTATCAAGCGGTAGTGATTGAAAATGTGAAAGTCGCTCCGTCGCCGTGGTGGATGCAAAAACGGTTGTTGTTGGCAGGACATCGTCCGATCAACAATGTGGTAGACATCACCAATTATATTTTGCATGAACTTGGTCAGCCATTGCATGCCTTTGACGCGGACAAGCTTGAAGGCGAGAAAATTATTGTCCGTAAAGCCAAGAAGGGGGAAAAGATCTTGGCGCTCGATGGCAAGGAATACGAACTCGATCCTTCGATGTTGGCTATTTGCGACGGTGCGCGTCCGGTGGCAGTGGCTGGCGTAATGGGAGGCGAGCCAACGGGGACAACCGAAGCGACGACGCGATTAGTGATCGAATCCGCCTGTTTCAATCCTGTCTCGGTGCGCCGCACGGCGCGTGCCTTGAATTTGTATTCGGATTCTTCGAGTTTATTTGAAAAAGGATTGTCCACCGAATCGACCACGGCTGCTTTGCATCGTGCTATTGAACTTATTTGTGAACTGACCGGCGGCAACGTCGCTTCCGAGATTGTCGACGAGCGCGCACAGAAATATCAACCATTGTCCTTCCCTTATGATTCTGAGCGCGTCAGTGGCTTGATCGGCATCGACGTGCCGATGAAGAAGCAGGTGGAGATTTTAGAAGGCTTAGGATTTGAAGTGGATAAAGGAAATGTCACTGTCCCGTATTGGCGCGATCACGATATTGAAGACTCAGTCGATTTCGTGGAAGAGGTCGCGCGCATGGTCGGCTACGGCAATTTACCGTCGGTCATTCCAGCGGGTTCACTGCCAACCCCGATCGTTGAGCCGGCGGTTATTTGGGAGCGCAAAATCAAAGAGATCCTTCGATCGACAGGCTTGACGGAAACCTACGGACTCGCCTTGGTATCGCTCGCGGATTTGCAAAAGATGGATGTGGATCCTGCGGCGATGGTGCACGTACAGAATCCGCTTTCGGAGGATTTGGCTTACCTGCGTACCTCTCTCTGGCCGTCAATGTTGAACGCGGTGGAGCAGAATCAACACCGTTTCCCCGAAGCGGAATTGTTTGAACTTTCGGTCGTCCACGAAGCACAATCTGGAGACATTCCAAAACACGAATGGCATTTGGCGATCGCTGTGTATGGATCCAACGCGGAAGCGTGTTTCCGTCGCGCCAAAGGCATTACCGAACGTTTGTGGCGCGAAACGGGGCTGAACGGTGCTACGTTTACCGCTCAAAGCGCTATTCCGTTTTTGCATCCGGGTCGCTCAGCCACGCTTACCTGGAACGGACAAACGATTGGAGCGATCGGACAATTATCATCCACCTACGCCAATCGCTTCGGCATCGACAAGCAAGTGGTGATTGTGGGGATGAACGTGGAGAAGTTGCTCCCGCATTTCGGTGTCCGTAAAACCTACACAGAAGTACCGGTCTTCCAAGACACCATTCGTGATGTTTCCTTCGTGCTTGCTGAGCGCTCTACCTATGAGGAGGTCGTGACGACGATTCATAAAGCCAATGCATTGATTGCCGACGTGGCTTTGCTCGATGTCTATCAAGGTAAGGGGATTGATCCGGGGAAAAAATCAATGGCTTTCCGTTTGAGTTTGCGCGCCAGCGATCGTACGTTGTCTTCTGAAGAGGCCGATGCGGTGATGCAATCCGTGGTCAACGTGCTGCAAAGTCAGTTTAGTGCTATTATTCGATAAACGGGTATCTTACCGTTTCTCTTTTCTCCTATTTTCTCTTTTATCTCTCCCCTATGATTGATTCTAAAGATATTTTATTTTTCGTCCTCGCCTTTTGCGTGTTGTGGTTCACCTTGTTCGTGAGTTGGCTCATTTGGCAAGTGGCGATGATTTTGAAGAACGTCAACGATACCGTTTCCGACGCTCGCGAAAAACTTGGATTGATTGAAAAAGCGATTGTCGGCGTCCGTGAGAAGTTCGAACACATGAGCGGAATGGTCGGCATCGTCGGCAAAGGTATTGAACGGGTAGTTGAGTACGCCATGGAAAAGAAGCGGGCGAAGGGAAAGGAAGATGCCTTTTAGAGGATCGGGTGGATTGATTTGTATAGGCGGGGCTACCATGCCCCGCCTTATGTGTTGAAATTAATAGCCCGTCAAAGTACGTGTTTCTAAATCGGTATCATACAGATGTATGAGAGATATTATCCTGTAGTCCTCCACGATATACCTAGTCAAAACTGGGTTGGAAGCATGCCCTCTTCCTGACCCTCAAAATGAAAAAGTTGAACACAAATTGTGTTCAAAAAATTCATTTTGGCACTCCAGTTGAGAGGGGTCACATCTGCATCGCGGGTGTAGAGACTCCCGCATATACAATTCTCTAAAAGGCTCCGTTCGTTTTTGAAAAAAGCGATCCCCGGTCTGCCGCGACCGGGGCATGTAAGTGACTGTGGTCAATGGGGATAAGTCGTGTTAATCTACCCCTGTTATGGCCTCCAAGTTTGTCCATCTTCACGTCCACTCCCACTACTCTTTGTTGGAAGCTTTGCCAAAGGTAAAAGCCTTGGTTAAACAGGCCAAAGCTCAGGAAATGGATACTTTTGCGATTACGGATAACGGGGTCATGTATGGAGCGGTTGAGTTTTATCAAAAGGCGACAGATGAAGGTATTAAGCCGATCATCGGTATGGACGCGTATGTGGCCGCTTACGGGCGGTTTGAAAAGCGTCCCAAGATCGACAACAAGCCGTATCGTTTAGTTCTGCTGGCGGAGACGAACGACGGCTACAAGCGACTCATGAAAATTGCCACGGTGGGTTTCATGGAAGGCTTTTATTACAAGCCACGCATTGATAAGGAAGTGTTGAAAACATTTTGCGCGGAATCAGATCACGGCATTATTGCCTTGTCTGGCTCCCACTACGGAGAAATTCCGACCTTGATTCGCAACGGGGAAGTCGACAAGGCGGAAGAGGTGGCGCGGGAGTACGCGGAGATATTTGGTCCCAATCACTTTTATCTTGAGCTTGTTGATCGTCCGGAGCTTGCCGACGCGCGTGCCGTGAACGCCGTGCTTATTGAAATCGGACACAAGCTCAACATTCCGCTTGTTGTTACCAAAGACACGTACTACTTGAAGCCAACCGACGCCGAGGCATGGAAAATCCTTTCTTGTATTAAGAGTGGAAAGACCTTGGAGGATTACGAACGCATGCAGGCGGTCGATTTTGACGCGTCTTTTTGTGCTGGGGAGGAGATTGAAAAACGTTTTGCCGATGTGCCTGAAGCGATCGAGAACACGCGAAAAATTGCTGATCGATGCAATGTCACCATGGAATTGGGAAAGTGGAACTTCCCGAATATTGAAATCCCAGAAGGTCACACCGCACAGACGTGGTTGCGTGAGCGCGCGTTGAAAGAATTGCCCGGCAAAGTTCCAGAAGTGACCGATGAGATGCTCAAGCGCATTGATTATGAATTGAGCGTTATTGAACAAAAAGGATTTGCTCCGTACTTTTTGGTTGTCTCCGACTATATTGAATGGTCGCGCAAAAACGGGATCATGACGACCACGCGTGGATCGGCCGCAGGATCGCTGGTTGGTTTCTCCATTGGTATTAGTACGGTTAATCCAATTGTTTATAAGTTGCCGTTTGAACGTTTCTTAAACCCAGAACGTCCAAGCGCACCTGACGTGGACGGCGACTTTGCCGATAACCGTCGTGAAGAAGTTTACAACTATGTGCGCGACAAGTACGGTGCAGACAAAGTGGCACAGATTTGTACCTTTGGAACGATGATGGCTCGTGGTTCCGTGCGCGACGTTGGTCGTGCATTGGCTTTTCCTCACAGCGATTGCGATCGCATTGCGAAAATGGTGCCACCAGGCAGCCAAGGCTTTCCCATGAGTTTGAAACGCGCGCTTGAGGAAAACCCTGACTTTGGCAAGCTCTATAAATCCAACGCCCAAGTGAAGCGTTTGATTGACTTGGCGATGCAAATCGAGGGTTGCGGCCGTCACGTTTCCATTCACGCCGCCGGCGTGGTTATTTCGCCACTACCGCTCACGGAATATACGCCGTTGCAAATTGAATCGCGCGAAGGGCGTATTCTCACCCAGTACGAAATGAAGACCGTAGAAGCCGCGGGGGTTTTGAAAATGGACTTTTTAGGAATCCGCAACTTGTCGATTTTGGGTGACGCGATTGCTCTTGTGAAAACCCTCAAGGGGCAGACGATCGTCGCCGAACAAATTCCCATCGACGATCCGAAAACGTTTAAGCTTCTTGCGGAGGGCCAAACCATGGGCGTCTTTCAGCTTGGTGGATCGGGCATGACCCACTATTTGATGGAGCTGAAGCCTGAGCGTGTGGAAGACATCATGGCCATGGTGGCCTTGTATCGTCCAGGGCCAATGGAATCCATTCCTGAGTATATTGCCCGCAAACATCATCCAGAGCTCATTAGCTATTTGGATCCACGCATGGCCGAGATTTTGGACCAATCCTACGGCATCATTACCTATCAAGACGACGTCATGTTGATCGCCATTAAACTGGCAGGCTATTCCTGGCTTGAAGCGGATAAGTTGCGTAAGGCGATGGGAAAAAAGATTCCGGAAGAGATGGCTGCGCAGAAAGAAAAGTTGTTGGATGGATTTGTTAAGAAGGGCAAGCTGTCCAAATCTCTGGCTACGCAGTTGTGGAAGTTGATTGAACCGTTCGCGGCTTACGGGTTTAACAAAGCCCACGCGGCCAGTTACGGTATGGTGGCGTACCAGACCGCCTACATGAAAGCCAACTTCCCGGCGATTTACATGACGGCGCTCATGACCGCCGAGTCAGCCGACTTGGAAAAAATCGCTGAAGCGGTGGCCGAATGCGAGCGTATGGGAATTCATGTGCTGCCGCCAGATATTAACGAGTCGCGTCTGCATTTCACCTACATCGACGACACCCATGTGCGGTTTGGGCTTTTGGCGATTAAAAATCTTGGAGAGGACGTGATTCAAACCATGATCGCCGAGCGTGAGGCTGGACCATTCGCGGATTTGGCGGATTTTGGTAAGCGCATTCATCACCGTGCTTTTAATCGTAAAGCGATTGAAGCGTTGATTAAAGCGGGGGCGTTGGATCGTTTCGGCGAGCGTCGCCAGATGTTGGAAAATCTGGATCAGATTTTGTTGTACAACAAAGCCTGTCAATCACAACGCGAGCAGAATCAAGGGTCGTTGTTCGATATGGTACCGTCGCTCATTGAGGAGCAGCTGCGTTTGCGTCCCACCGCGCCAGCTTCGGCCTTCGAAAAGTTGGCCTGGGAGAAACAGTTGCTTGGCCTGTATGTTTCCGCGCACCCCACTGAAGATGTGCATCGTTTAGCGGAAGGCTCCATCCATCGTTTGAAAGATGCCTTGCTGTTGCCCGACGGCACGTTTGTGTATGTGTGCGTGGCAGTGAACGCGATCAAAGAAATTCTCACCAAAAAGCAGGAGCATATGGCGTTCGTGATGGTGGGGGATAGCTCCGGTGCCGCAGAAGTGATTGCCTTTCCGCGGACGTATGAAAGCAATAAGGCGTTGCTCACCGACAGTGCGGTGTTGCTTGTCTCCGCCAAAGTTTCCACCAAAGATGGGGTGACCAAATTCATTGCTTCGAGCTTTCTTCCCGTCAATGAACATAACTCCGCGGATTTGGCGGGAATGATTCGTCAGGGAATGTGGATTCCGGAATCGGTCGCTGACGGTTTGGAAAAAACAGGAGAAAAGAAAAAGGAAGAGCATCGACGGACGGACTCTCCCGCACAGCAGTTTGAACGATCGAAACAACCGAGTACCTATCCAACGATCGAAATCTCCCTGCGCGGCAAACCAAGCCAAGACATGATTGCCGACTTGCGCGATGTGTTTGCATCGCATCCCGGCATGGGGCGTGTATGTTTAGTCGTCGAATCCGCTGGGTCGTTGCGTCGCATCGAAACGGAATATAGCATGCGCGTTGATGCTGTTGACGCGGTTAAGGGGATTGTGGGAGCGGAAAATGTGCGGGTGCAGCCGTAGCGTATGATTAAAATACTAAATACGAAATCCGAAATTCTAAACAAATACTAAATTTTAACTATGAAAGGCATAAACCGGTTTTTGCTTTAGCGTTTTCGTGTTTAGTCGTTTGTTTGGTTCTTCGAATTTAGACTTTAGTTTTTAAAAAAGTTCTGCTATACTAGTCCTATATGGAGGCAACCCCTGTTCGCAAAACCGTTAAACGAAAACCCGCTCCGGTCGAGCGTCCGTCGGTTGCGCCGACGCCATCGCTCAAACTGTACCGCCGCATCGCCATGAGTTTTGTGGCCATCACCTTTTTGACGCTTGGCGTGGTGATGTATTTGTCGTTCACCCGAGCGACGATTCATGTTACGCCCGAGCAAAAAGACGTCAGCACTAATTTCATCGCCGACGTCGTCGCTACGCCGGCTTCGGACACCGACGTTGCCGGCAAGGTCGTCAGCACCATCTTTGAGCAAGCGAGCACCATGCCGCTTACGGCTGGGGAAGGCTTGAAGCAAGTGGAAGGGAAGTCTGGGGTGATGGTAACGATTACCAACACCACCGCTAGTGATCAGCCGCTCGTAGCCACCACGCGCCTGCTTTCCACCGCCGGCGTGTTATTCCGTATTGATTCTGCAGTGACGGCTCCAGCGGGCGGATCGGTGCAAGTAATGGCGCATGCTGATCAACCAGGAGTCGCAGGCGACATTGCTCCAACCAAGTTTACGATTCCTGGATTAAATGCCGCGTTGCAAAAAACGATTTACGCCGAAAGTTCTGTGCCGGCGACGGGAGGGGTCGTGAGCGTACAAGTCGTGGCGCAGTCTGATCTTGATGCCGCCGCCGACGCCCTGCAGGCTCAAATGCTCGAAGCGGGCAAAGAAACGTTGCGTCTGCAAGCAGGGGGAACCTGGAGCGGGGAAGCCTTCTTTACGGAAGTGATGGAGAAAAAGAGCGACACCGTTCCCGGCACGGAAGCGAGTGAGGTTACTATTTCCATGAAACTGCGCGTCGTCGCGGTGTTCTATCAACAAGAAGATTTGTTGAAGATTGCCCAAGGCAAGTTGTACGAACAAGTTCCTAAAGGAATGGAGCTTGTCGGATCCGCTGATGCGGTGAGTGTCACGGTTGACAAGTATGATCTCGACACCCAAATCGCTAACGTCAGTGTTACGCTTGGCGGCACAGCAACGCTCGCCCCAACCTCCACCTTGTTCGACAAACAGCAATTCCTTGGCAAATCTGCTAATCAGGTCAAAGCCAGTTTGGAATCATCCGACGCGATCAAATCCGTCGAAATCAAATTCTCTCCCTTCTGGCTGCGCCGCATGCCAACCTTGAAGGATCATATTAAGATTGTGATCGAATAAAGGAAATGCGAAATACGAAATTTCAAATCCGAAACAAATTCAAAATTATAAGTTTGAAATCAAAAAAGGGTTATCGTAAAAGCCCTTTTTTTGTTTTTCCTGTTTCGAATTTAGAATTTGTTTGGAACTTCGAATTTCGGATTTCGCATTTCTCACTTTTGACACTTCGGACAATACACCGTGGCCCGTCCGCCAAGCACCATGTTTTTTAAGATCGTTTTGCATCGTCGACACGGTTTTCCTTGTCGACCGTACACGTTGAGCTTTGGCACGAATGTTCCTTGATGGCCGTAAATGTCTACGTAGGCGTCGGCCGACGCTCCACCGGCGGGGATTGCCGCTTTGAGGATTTTGACGAGTCCTTTGTGAAGCTGCTTCATCTGCACGTCGGTGATCGAGGCGACCCGTGTTTCCGGATGCAATTTGGCGTACCACACAGACTCGGCCGCATAAATGTTGCCGATCCCAGCGATGCAGGATTGTTCCAGCAACAGTGGTTTGATTTTCTTACGCGGGCTTCCACGCAAACACATCGCCATCTTAGCCCACGTGAACGATTTTTCGAGTGGCTCAGGTCCGTAGCCCTGTGCTTCGAGATGTTTGGTCACCTCGTCGTCCGTCATCAACTTCATGAATCCAAATTGCCGCCAGTCTTCCCAGCGAAGCTCGCGGTTTTTGTTGAGGTAGAAAATAACGTGGGTATGCTTGTTGGGCGCGTCTTCTCCCCTCCTTACTAAGGAGGGGTCGGGGGTGGTCTTTCGCAACAGCAACCGCCCAGTCATTTTCAAATGCACCAAGATGTTGAGTCCACCAGACAAGTGAATAATGATCAATTTCGCCCGACGTTCCACCGACACAATCTTTTTACCCATCACCTTTTTCACAAACGTTGCTGGGGTAGGGGAAAGCTTTTTGCCAAATCGAACCTCGACGCGATTGATTGTCGCTCCTTTAAACTCTTTTTCTAGTTGTCTCCTTACCGTCTCGACCTCTGGTAGTTCGGGCATAGTATATTCATTTTATCACGCCCTATAGGCGGGGCTACCATGCCCCGCCGTCGCAATGCGTGGCGGGGCATGGTAGCCCCGCCTATACACATTTTTCGCTAACTTTAGCCTCCAACCATTGACAAAATCCACTTTTTATGCTATATTTAGCCTCTGTCGAGCAACTCCGCTCGCAGGTAACCGACGTACTAAAGACGTCATCTTCCGGGAGTTCCCATGCGTTTGCTTGCCCTGATCGACTTTGTCTGTGACGCCACCATCGGCCGCTGGAAGACGCTCGTGCGTCGTCAGCTCGCCGCCTGTGATCCGGAAGACACTGTCGCTGTCGTGGCGTTCGGTGTCCCCATGGTCATCCTCGTCGTCGGGATCGTCGCCTTCATCTTCGGCGGTATGACCGGCGAGGAGCACGGCATCAACCTCGGCCTGGCCTACGCCGAAGGGGTGACCGGTCACGAGATCGCCATGGGCCAGATCGTCATGGCTCCGATTGCGGACACGACGCGTCCGTTCATCGTCGGTCGCGACATCAACGGCAACATCGACTACAAGTGGGTGGTGCTGCCCCAGCCCACGATCGACAACCTGCGCACCAACTGACCGCCCCCCCACTGCGCGGTGACTCGTCTTCACGGGTCACACAAGCCGCGCATCTCTTGGGGAGGCGGTCTTGTGTTTTATACGATCGTTTCAAAACTCGCGATCTGTCGGCTTGCGGGGTCCCCGCCACTTTGTCGACGTACATTTTGGGTACGTCTCCAAAGCTGGCTTCCCCGCGCACCGACATCTCATCGAGTTTTGAAACGATCGCAAGTTTTACATAAACCCAAACCCCGCCGGATTACGCCGACGGGGTTGGTTGATCCAGGCTTGGTGGACCTGGTCGGATTCGAACCGGTAACTACGGGTGACAACACCGCCGAGGTTACCAATTACCTCCACAGGCCCAAGTCCAGCCTGGTCGTAAGAAAAAAATACCGCCGGTGCACATCGTTGTGCAAACCGGCGGCATTTCTTTGCCACCCGCGCCTTGCCTGCAGAGCAGACCCCGGCGGTGTTAATGATATTAAACCACACCTTGTTGATTTTGTCAAACGTAACTTGTTGATAATATTATAATGAGAAAAAAGTGAAGCGCGCCCGGAGGAAGCCGAGGTTGCTTCACTTCACGGACGCGCGAGGCGAGAGATGGCGGTGAGATGGTCGGTTAGACGTTGCGCTCCGCGATACCGAAGTCGAGGAGCCATTTGGCGAGTTGCGCGCCGAAAATGGTGATCGGGTCTCCTGCAGGCGATACGGCCACGTCGAGGAGGTCCGGTGCCCCCGCATCACAGGGGAAGCCGGCAGTGTGGGGAAACGTCCACCGTGCTTCCGAATACGCTTCGATGATGCGGTCTTGGTCCTGATTCTGGTATTGTCCGCAACACCGACAGAGGACGAGAATTCCTTCGCGATTTTCGTGGACCCAGTCGGTCATACCCGCGAGTGCGCTCAGCACATGACCATGCTTTCCGGAAGTGGGACACGGACCCACAAACACGCCGTTGATCTTGGTGGTGAACCGAACGTGTTGTTCTCGCGGAAGCGCCCGATTGACGAGCTCGAGGAAGTGGTCGGCGGTGAGCGTCCGGGCAACAGAAGAATCGGTCATGATGGACTCCACACTCTCTTCAACCTAGTTAATCTGGCAAGATCCGTCAATCTTCCCTCTGTGATTGACAGGTCGGGTATGCCCAACGTACTATATCTGCAGACAGAGATCGGGGCTACCAACCCCGGGAGTCGACGGCGCATGGACGAGCCATGCAAAAAAGTGGCTTAGCGGACGCAAAATCGCTAGGCAACTCGGGTGGAACCGCCCCTATGGGTCCCGAGATCTAAATTATTTTAGGTCCGGGTTTTTGTTTTATGGCTATGCAAAAAGATGCGTTAGAACACTACCGTCATTCGTTGGCGCACTTGCTGGCGGCAGCGGTGATGGAATTGTATCCAGATACGAAGCGCACGATCGGTCCGGCGATTGAAGACGGGTTCTATTATGACTTTCAGTTCGCCACGCCGGTTTCGGAAGATGATCTGCCAAAGATTGAAGAGAAGATGCGAGAGCTCATGAAAGATTGGAAAACCTTTGATCGCGAGGAAGTATCGGCAGATGAAGCCAAGAAACGGTTCGCCGATAATCCGTTCAAGTTGGAGTTGATTGATCAGTTCTCGACAGACGGTCAAACATTGACGTTTTATCATTCCGGCGCCTTTGCGGATTTGTGTCGCGGCGGACACGCGGAGGGGATTGATCAGGCTGATCCGGGAAGTTTCAAACTTCACAAATTAGCTGGAGCGTATTGGCGTGGGGACGAAAAGAACCCGCAGCTCACCCGTATTTACGGTCTCGCGTTTGAGACCAAAGCGGAACTCGATGCGCATTTGGCAATGCTTGAAGAGGCCAAAAAGCGCGACCATCGCAAGTTGGGCGCTGAACTCGACTTGTTCGCTTTTTCGCCGCTCGTCGGTTCTGGCTTGCCGCTGTTTACTCCGAAGGGAACGGTGGTGCGCAAGTTGCTTGAAGAATTCGTTTGGAAGCTCATGAAACCGCACGGCTATAGTCGCGTCGACATTCCGCACATGGCCAAAGCGGACTTGTACAAAACGAGCGGTCACTACGACAAGTTTGCCGACGACATTTTTCACGTCCACAGCAAAAAGTCTGATGACGAGTTCATCATGAAGCCGATGAACTGCCCGCATCACACCCAAATCTACGCTTCGCGCGCGCGTTCGTATCGCGACTTGCCGATCCGCTACAGCGAAGTCACCAAAGTATATCGCGACGAGAACACGGGCCAGCTCGCCGGATTGTCGCGCGTGCGATCGATCACCCAAGATGACGCCCACATCTTTTGCCGACCTGAACAGGTGAAAGATGAGGCCTTGAAGATTTACGACATCATCACCAAGTTCTATGCGGCTTTCGACATGCCGTTGCGCATCCGTTTAAGCGTCCATGATCCGGCGCAACCGGAAAAGTATTTGGGTACGCCGGAAGTTTGGAACAATGCGGTCGGCACGCTCGAGGAGTTGCTGAAGGAGTTGGGCAAGGAATACGAAGTTGGTGTTGGCGAGGCGGCGTTTTACGGACCGAAGATCGACTTTATTGCCAAAGATGCGATTGGCCGCGAGTGGCAGTTGGCGACGATTCAGCTGGACTTTAACTTGCCGGAGCGCTTTGAGCTTGAGTACATGGATTCCGACGGTGCCAAGAAACGACCGGTAATGATTCATCGCGCCATTTCTGGTTCGATTGAGCGTTTCATGAGCGTGATCATTGAGCACTATGCGGGAGCGTTTCCTTTGTGGCTGGCCCCTGTGCAGGTGATGTTGTGTCCGGTTGGCGAAGCGCACCTGGAATTTGCTCGTGCCTTGCAAGCAGAAATTGACGCCGCTGGCGGACGTGCTGAAATCGACGAGTCGGGAGATAAAGTGGGCGCCAAAATCCGCCGCGTGGCTGAGCAAAAAATTCCTTGGACGTTGGTGCTTGGCGACAAAGAAGTTGCCGGCGAAGCGTTCCAAATCCGTGTCTTTGGTGTCGAAGCGCCGCTTGTTGTCGATCGGGCTGAATTGGTGAAACAGTTGGCCTCGGGGTTTTCATTACCAATCTCTAAAAACAGTTGACCTCCGGAGAAGTATCCGGAGGTCGGTCTCAGACGAGACGAAGATAGTCATAGGGGTAGGCGGTCCGGCCTGCGCTTCGGGACACGTGAGGATCAGATACGCGTAGCGCACGGACGATCAGTCGACGCTCCATGTCGGTTGCCCACGGAGGGATTTGCATGAAGTGGGTGAAGATGCTCAGATTTCGTTCCGTGAGCATGTCAGTGGTGTCGGGAGATTCGCTGTCGAGTTCGACTCTCCTCCCCAGGATGGTGAGCGGCGCGGTTTGTAGAACAAGACAGAACACACCGGCAGGGTTGAGCAGCGTGCGCTCCAGTAGAAGAGCGGACGGGTCGATGATTAGTCCTGCCTCTTTGCAGATTCTGACTCCGCCTTGTCGTGCATCTTCCTTTGGCAGCAACGTACCGAGCGGAAGGACGGAGTTGGTGGCGGTTTCCGTTAGGAATCCGAGCACGCCGTATGAGCCGACGGGCACAGTCACAGGTTCTGGTGGCACTACTCCGCGTTTTGTGAATCGCGGCTTCCTTCGACGAACGTACCCGATTTCGTCTGTGTACACGGGTTCAGGGTAGGCCGTCGTTCCTTGATTGATCCAGATGGGGATCAGAACACATACGATTGGCGCAAGGTAGAGAGGCAGGCTCAGCTGACACGTGTTGCACTGCGCCAGCCGGCGTTCCTCCGTATTGAGTTCTGCTCCGCAGAAGGTACAGAATTTCAGTTCGCTCATGGTGGTGAACCCCGCGAGTAACCTACGTGAAACAGAATGATTCGTCAATTATGTCATTACCTAAAATCCTCGTCATCGTCGGACCGACGGCGTCCGGTAAAACAGATCTCGCTATTCGCCTCGCCAAGGAATTTAACGGCGAGGTGATTTGCGTTGACTCGCGGACGGTTTACCGGGGGATGGACATTGGTACGGCTAAGCCGGTGGGAGAGAAGGAATGGAGAAAGAAGGAGAAAGAAGGAGATTGGAAATTGGGCGACGCGGCGTTGATGGTTGAGGGTGTTCCTCATTGGGGGCTAGATCTTGTGGATCCGGACGCGGAGTATTCGATTTCTGATTTTAAAGCCTACGCGGATGCGAAGATCATCGAGATCGTCGGTCGAGGGAAGCTGCCGATTCTCGTCGGCGGCACGGGATTGTGGATTGATGCGATTGTCGACAACTTGAGTTTGCCAGAAGTGCCGCCAGATGTTGCCTTACGGGCAGAACTCGAAACGCGATCGATAGGGGAGTTATTCGAACAATTTGAGAAGCTTGATCCGATGGGTGCATTAGAGATTGATCCGTTCAACAAACGTCGTTTGATTCGCGCGCTTGAAGTCTGCATCAAGTCTGGCAAACCCTTTTCGCAAATGAAATCGGTTGGACCAGCTACATACGATCCGATCAAGATCGGATTGGACGTCGACCGTGAGGAACTGCGAGCACGTATCGAGGCGCGCGTAGACGTGATGATTGCTAATGGTCTCGTCGACGAAGTCCGCCGCTTGCGCGACACTTACGGATCGGACTTCCCAGCCATGACCGGCATCGGCTATCGCCAGATCTGTTTTTTCTTAGATGGTAAAGCCAATCTTGCTGCCGCCATTGAAGACACCAAAAAAGAAAGCTGGCTCTATGCAAAGCGCCAGCTCACTTGGTTCAAACGCGATGCTCGGATTCATTGGGTTACACTTGGGCAAGCTTCGCAGCCAGAATATTTTTCGTGGATCCGGGATCAGCTGAACCTTCCGTCTCTTTCATAACCAGTCCAATAAACAATTTGAGCAGCTGCACCTCGCCGGCTTTGTAGCGGGCGACTTCTTGTGGGTGCGCAGCAAGGACACGGTCTACCACTGCGGCCACCGCTTCGGTATCTTCCATTTTGCCCAAGCCAACATCTTCCATAATATGGGTCGGGTCGGCTCCGCTCTCTAACATTTTTTGCAAAATCTTCAACCCGCTGGCATTGGTCACTTTGCCACCGGCCACCAGTGTGATGAATTCGGCGAAGTTTTCCGGATCAATCTTCATGGTGCGTACGTCGATTGCTTGTTCGTTCATGAGCCCGAGGAGTTTGTTGAGCAACCAGCTGGCCACTAAGCGCGCCAGTTTTTTTGTGGCCGCTTCGACCCCTTCCGGTTCCACGTTCCCTTGAGACTCCAACCAACCGCCAAGTTCAGAAATGGTGTGTTCTGCAAATTCTGCCAAGGCTGGGTCCTCAATCAGCTGGCGTGCGTCAGGCATGGTGAATCCATACTCGTCGACAAAACGACGACGCTTGACTGCCGGCAGCTCCGGCAGGCGCGGGCGCATTTCTTCTACTAAGGCATCGAGTTCGAGCGGTGGCAAATCCGGTTCAGGGAAGAAGCGGTAATCCGCCGCGTCTTCTTTGGTGCGCTGTTCCACCGTTTTGCCTGTGGTGTCGTCAAAACCACGGGTAGTGGTGATCATTGGTCGGGCGCCAGATTCCCACAGCGCTGTTTGGCGAGTAATTTCGTATTTTAGTGCTCGTTCGACGTTGCGGAACGAGTTAATGTTTTTAATCTCTGTTTTCGGATGGAAAAGGGGACCAAAGACGTTGCCGTCTTCATCAAGTTCGCGCAACGACACGTTGGCATCGCAACGCATGTGTCCTTTTTCCATGTCTCCGTCGCTGATCCCAAGCGTGCGCACAAGCAGTCGCAATTCTTGCAAGAACGCTTTGGCCTCTTCTGGCGCACAAAAGTCCGGCTCCGTGACAATTTCTAACAGCGGCACTCCCGCACGGTTGAAGTCGACCAGTGAAGTGGTGCCGGCATGAATATTTTTGGCCGCGTCTTCTTCCAAGTGTGCTCGGGTAATACCAATGCGGATGTTTTTTCGCTGCTCAGCGCCAGGCACTTCCACGTCTACATGCCCGCCAGAAACAATCGGCTGATCGTATTGAGAAATCTGATAGCCTTTTGGTAAGTCGGGGTAGAAATAATTTTTGCGGTCAAACTTGCAATGCGACGCTACCGTTCCTTCTAATGCTAATCCGAGCAGAACACCAAAACGTACCGCCTGCGCGTTGAGCACAGGAAGCGTTCCTGGATGCCCAAGACAAATCGGACAGGTATTGGTGTTCGGCGGCGTGTGGGCACTGACATGAGCCGAACAAGAGCAAAACATTTTGCTTTTGGTTTTCAATTCAACATGGATTTCTAGTCCAATCACCGGCTGGAGTTTCATACGGAAGCTTTTTTCTTTTTGATCTGTTTAAGATCAAGATAGAGAAGAACAGGATAAATGACGAAGAGGGGAAAGACGAGGGCGTCTGTGATAGAACTAAGCATTTGCGCCCCGACCGACGGCTGCGTACTCATGAGACTGCTTGATCCTGTGGTCAGTGTTTCTACGATTCCAATTAATGATGAAGAGACGATAACATACACGGCCGCGAGCAAAAGGGGACCGGCAACTAAACGCCACAACACCGACCATCCGCGTCCACGCACAAGGTCGCGACTTCCTGCCATTGCTGCCAGTGATGTTTTACCATTCAGGATGACTTCCAAGTCGGCGAAGGCATACCAAACCGAAAATAGTAAGCCCGGAATAATCAACAAAACAAGACCAACAATTTTGACAAGGCTGGCAATCAACATGACCCAAAAAACCGGCAAGATCATTTTCCATGCCTGACCTGCAAGTGTTTCCGTGTTGATTTTTTCTTTGAGAATAATGTTGGCCGTAATGTTGGTCAGAATAATCCAAATCCATACACCCAGAACAAGCAAGGCAACTTGTCCCACAATGTCGAATCCCGTATGGGCGCTAGGAATGGCAGCATCCAGAATCCACAAGATGGCGCCAGGAATAATCATCCAAGCCGCGTAGCCGAAATAGAGTCCGAAGTTGCGTCGGTAAACGGCAAAGGTTAATTGCAATAATTCAATGACAGTGAGCATATTAACGATTCTTGGTCAGATCGCGATAGACTAGGCAATTGGCGGTAATCACCAGCGGAGCGACCAACGTGTTGAGGACAATGAAGATGGTGCTGCGGCCAATGCTGAAGAGTTGGACAGCAAGGGTGGCATTAAGTCCGGCTACGGAGATAACGATCGTTTTCATTACGTAAATGAGCAACACGTGAATAGTCGTCATGCCAATGTAGAAAACCACAGCAGGAATGACAACACGGAAAAAGACGCTCCAAAATCTACCCCGGCTGAGCGCGGCGCTTTGTTTTAAAGCCGAACGTCCATGATGATCGTCGAGCAACAAGGCGTAAGGAGCAAAGATTAAACGTACGATCACGTACAAGCAACCGACGGTGGCGGCAATGACTCCAATAAAGATGAGGGCGGTACTTATTACCGAGAGACCAACAGAATTGGTGAGTCCAGCAATCACGGAAATAATCCCGCCTGGCACGAGGATTAAAAATGGTGCCAAAACACAAATGGCAGTAAGGATTCCTACGAACACACGGGGAAAGAAATTCTTCCAGCCGAATCGGCTAAGCTCTTTTGTGTTTATATTGGTAGCATCGAGTTCAAGATTGATGGCTCTTGTCAGCTGATTGCTAATCCAAATAGAAAGAATCGGAGCTAGCACTAAATAGGTAAGACCATAAATAACGATGCCGGTGATTTGCATCACCGAAAGAACGTTCCGATATTGGCCGGCTACAAGTAAGGTGTCTGGAGAGATCCAGGTTGAAATGATTGTCAGAATGGCAATCAATAAAAGCCAGGAAGAGATCCCCATCAATTCTAGAAAATGCTTGGTGTAATGACTCCAGGCGCGATCGATGATCGTGCCGACCGAGAGAAGTTGCGGCATACGTTTAAGTAAGTGATTGCAAAAGGGTAATGGTTTCGGTGCGGGCGTCGTCGATAGTTCCGCTGGTGTCGATGGTGTGTAGGTGCGTACCAACGGACGTGAAGAGTTCGCGGAACCAGGAGCTTTGATAGCGCTCGGCTAGTAGGCGCAGAAACGGTTCTTTCTCGAAAGAAGCGTCGTCTTGTTTGCCGGAGCGTTTGGCGAGCCGCGTAAGAGCGATAGCTGGGTCGAGCGTAGCGATGATCAAATGATCAGGTCGATGCTTGAGGGCAAAGGCGTTGCCGCTCATGGCAAGGACTTCCTCAAGGGGGAGGGTCGGGTCGGCGGCGGGT
Organism: uncultured Gammaproteobacteria bacterium; assembly: GCA_964588955.1. Taxonomy (GTDB): domain Bacteria; phylum Patescibacteriota; class Patescibacteriia; order UBA9934; family CAMTUG01; genus CAMTUG01. The sequence goes on along the minus strand of CAZPQJ010000004.1, from coordinate 44,717 downwards.
TGGTAGGCGATGGACGAGGAAACGCCGCGTTCGGCAATAATTGTTGCTCCACGCGCGAGCAGAGGAAGATAGCAGCGCTCGTAGATGGTTAATCGATCAACGGAAAACGCTTCGGCGATTTGGCGAGAGGTGTAGCTCTTATTGTTGCGCACCATTTCGTAACGGATGGCCGCGCCGGTCCATGCGTAGCTCGGTTCCACGCCAATAATCACGTCGGCATGAGCCATCTCCGCAGGCTCCGGCAAGCGATGGTGTTCTTTAGACCACTCGCCAATGTCGAAACTTGTGCGGCCTTGGGAGACTAAATGGGCGAGCATTGCCTCGACAATGGTTCGTTTCCCACTTCCATCAATGCCGTCGACCATGATGAACATAGCGAGCTAATTATAGCAATATCTTAGCGTCCCGTCGAACCAAATCCACCACGGTCGACCGCCCCAGTGGAAGCGATCTCGACGATCTCAGCCCGCTCGACAGGGAGGATGATTGCTTGAGCAATGCGATCGCCCGCCTCTACGGTTACGGGTTCATCGGTGATGTTTTGTAAGCACACGTTGATTGCGTCTGTTTCCCCACAGAAATCCGAGTCAATAATGCCGATGCCGTTGGCCATACCCAGTCCTTTTTTCGGTGCGTTTGAGGAGCGCGAAGCAATCAACATAAAATGACCTGGGGGGATGCAAAAAACCAGGCCGGTCGAGAAGCGATAGATTTCTCGAGGGGCTAACGTGCGTGTTTCGAGTGAAGTGAGGTCAAAAGCGGCTGCTCCCGGGGTTTTATATTCAGGTAATACAGCGGCCGGATCCAGGCGTTTTACAGGCAGTTTCATACGGGGCAATTTTACCCTATCTTATCCACTGGTAACAGCCCTGGACCTTCTGTACAGTGTGAGGACTATGGACGCAAAAACCTATACGAAGTTGAGTGCCGAGGATCGCTGTACCATCTTTACGGACGACCAAACCGGGGAGCGGATGGTAGCCTGCGGCGACGGTGCCGTGTTACCGTACCGCTCGTTTATTTTGGAGAGCGTTTTTCAGTTCGCGCGTCCGTATTTTTTGTCTCCCGAAAGCAACATCACCGCGGTTGACGGGCGGAAATTGTCCGGACTGGTGGGCGCCATGCTTGCTCGCCAGTCCCGAGCGCCTGGCACGGTGATTGATGTGTTAGTGAAAGAGTTTCTTGTAACGGACGAGGCGGAGGCTAAGGAACTTGGTGTGCCTATTGGTGGACTGCGGGAGGGGAAGTTGGAGCAGCTGATTGAACGCATTTTGATTCAGTATGGTGATGACTCCGTGCAAGAGTTAGAGTGTGCCACCGTGCTGTTTAACTCTGTTTCCAACTTGGCCGCTAAGGCCATTGAGGATCGACGTCTTGGTGCCTACATTGAACAATCTAGCCGTTATGTGTTGTACACCGAACGTGATCCGGTAACGGGTAATTGGTTTTATTATCGCGAGCCGAAGATCATCGCTTCCACGCATGGAGCAAAATATGTTGATTTGATGGATCGGTGTTTTGCGTTGTATGTGGATTTGGCAGAGAAGCTACAGGAGCAATACATGAAAAATAAACCGATCGAGCAGACGGAATACGCCATCAAACCGAACGATCCAACGAAGTATCGTCTTGATCAGCTCGACGACGAGAAGCAGAAAAAAGAATTCAAACGCACTTATACCTTCGATATTCGCACCCGCGCCTGCGACACGGCGCGCATTATGTTACCGGCAGCGACACTCACCAACTTGGCGATGGTTGCCAACGGTCGCACCTTTGAACACTTGCTGAAGCGCTTGTATTCGTCGGGTCGACCTGAGTTTCTCGATGTTGCCGAACGCATGCACGCCACGCTCAACAAAGTGGTGCCAAAGTATGTGAAACGCGCGCATCCGGAAGGGGAGAAGTTTTGGATGGCGACCGACGCGGCGATTCGTGCCGATATTGCGGCCATCGCGCCTGAGTGGATGAAGGCGACGGCAGATGGGGAAGAGGTGCGCGTCCACAACGTTCCGCGTCTGCTTTCCGACACGCCCGAAGCGCTCCATCATTTGCTCGCTGGGGTCTATTTTCCTTACGTGAACTGTGCCTATACGGAACTTGTTGCCAAACTGCAAACCCTGCCAATGGATCAAATTTCCACGCTCCTGCAGCATGCGGTCGGCGACCGCCAAGGCCGCCGCGATCGTTCGCCGCGTGGCTTTGAACATGGGTACGATGTAAACGCAGAAGTCGTCACTAACTTCGGTGTCTTCCGCGATTTGCATCGCCATCGTATGTGCACTCTGCAGTGGCAGCGACCGAATCCGCATTTAGGATTTGTGATTCCGGAAGATATTGTGGAGATCGGCATGGCCGACGCTTGCAACGCCTTAGAGGCTGAGGTGCGGGCGTTTTTCGACGAGCTGAGCGTCGAATTTGGTGCGCCCATGGCCGAGTACGTCGTTTTGTTTGGTCACAAAATTCGCTTCTGGTTTGGGATGAACTTCCGCGAAGCGCAGCATTTACTCGAGTTACGCACCGTGCCGCAAGGTCACCCAAATTATCGTCGCGTTTGTCAAAAGATTGCTGACGGGATTGTCCAGCTAGCCCCGTGGGTTAAAGATTCCGGCTTGCTCAAATTCGTCGACTACAACGACTACCTCTGGGCTCGCGCCGACGCCGAAGCTCGCCAATCGCAAAAAGCCATCGAACGCGGACTTGTCTAAACCCAAACCTGCTGACAACATTTGCAATGTTGAGATAGAGAAACTTCTCTTTCGAAAAATATCATTATGAAAAATAAGATGATTGGGGTGTTAGGAGGAATGGGGCCAGCAGCTTCTTCAAATCTTTATGCAAAGATCATTAAGTATTCTCAGCAGAAGTATGGCGCGACTCAAGACTCTGATTACCCGCCTGTCATTATCTACAGCCTGCCTCTTGTCGGGTTTGATGAGACGGGTATCACAGATGAGGTCGCGGTAAAAAGTCAGCTCATTGCTGGAATCAAAAAGTTAGAGGCCGCTGGGTGTGATTTGGCGATTATCGGTTGCAACACCGTACACGCTTACTTCGACGAAATGCAGGCGTCGGTAGAGATACCAATCTTTAACATTATTGAAGAGACAAAAAAGCGCATAATAAAATTCGGATATAGAAAAGTTGGTATTTTTGCGTCTGAGAGTACGAACCGTCTCGGGCTCTATCAAAAACGTTTTAATGATTCCGGTATTGAGGTCATCTCTCCAGATGTTGATCAGCAGCACATTTTGAATAATGTGATTGAGCATGTAATGGGCGGAAATCAAAAAACAGATGACATTATTGTGTTAAAGGATATCGCGCGTGCATATCTAAAAAAAGGGGCGGAGGCAATCGTTATGGGTTGTACGGAAATTCCATTGGCGATTAACCAGACCCATACGGATGTAAAGTTATTTGACACAATCGAAATTATTGTCGAATGTGCAGTCGATTTTTCGCTTGGGACACGAGATCGGTAGTCCAACGGCTTGTTTGTCGTTAATATCGAGAAATATAGTTGTGCCCTCCGGGAGTTCCCGGAGGGCATGGTTGTAGCAGGTCAGTGCTTCCCGGTGCTGTTCAGTTCAGCGATGTAGCGGAACCAGGCCTGCCTCCAGTTCGGGAGCGGTTCTTCGTTGGCCGCGAGGTGGGTCCGCTTGTAGCCCTTGGGCGGATCTGCCAGCAGGTGATTGAGACAGATGCGATCGAAGGCCGGCGGCAGGTTGCTGTGCGGAACCTTGCGCGCCAGCCCCAGGCCCACGAAGAAGACTGCAGGTTCTTCCTCGCCGCAGGGGAAGGCGAGGAAGACGTCGCGAGCCGAAGGGCGGGGATCGCGATGCATCATCACCGTGAAGGGACAGATGGTGGCGTGGGTATCCCCGCGGGCGAGGACGAGGATCTGCACCGTCCCCGGGAACTGCTGATTCCAGGAGTCAGGCAGATGGTGCAGGGTACCAGCCATCTCCGGCGCAGCTTCCTTTTCCTGGCGGGGGAGCAGAGGGCCGCCCGAGAAGTGATCGAGGATGGCGAAGAACGAGGGGCCAGGCAGACGCTCAGGCAACTTTTTCACGATGGACTCCGGCTGGGCAAACCGAGAATCGGTTGGCTCCAGCGCGGCGCGGGGTTGTACACACCCGCGCGGCACTGGAATAAACAACAACTCCTCGGTTGCTGCCGAGGAGTTGCAAATACGTTAAAGCAAAATCTTCCTCAGCTTGATAGGCAAGAGGACGAGGAAGAGATGAGTTGGCGGATGTGTTGCTTCATAGCGTTTTAATCATACGTAGCTCGATCGGGGCTGTCAAATGTGGACAACTAGTCCATCTTAAAGTGTTTGGATAGCCGCGGGCCGGTTTGTTTGTAATAGTTGCTGACGAGTTTTGGATCGCCGTAGTACAACTCGGCCGGGGCGGAGAGGCGCTCGTAAACCATTTGGCAAATGGGCTGGCCGTCGCGTAGCACAAAGTCGTTGTCGTGAGTGAAGACCTCGAGAACTCCGGGGGTGCCAAGAATTTCGCCGTTAGCCCCGTAGCCAAACCCAGGATCAAAGAATCCGGCGTAGTGCGAACGGAACTCGCCTTTGCTCACGTCATAAGGAAGCATCTCCACGGCGTAATCATGGGGAATGCGAATGCCTTCTTTGGTAACAAAAATATAAAACTCGCCTTTACGCATGATGAGTTGTCCGTCTTTTGGTCGTGGGATAGGCTCAAAGAAGTCGATCGGATCGTGGTCACGGCGCTTAAAGTCGAGGACGCGGCTGGTGGTCGGGGTACAGCGATAGCCAACAATCTCGGAACTGGTGAGGTCGATACTCATGGTGAGTCCTTTCTGCTGCGCGCTCGGTTGGATAGGGAGAACCTCATTCATGGAACCGCGCAGAAAGCCATGGAGCTCGTGTTCGCGCTTGAGTTCTTCGTCGGTTAAACGTCCGTCGCCCGTGAAGAAACGCATTTGATTCAAATGCTCCGCGTAGTTCAATTGAACAGGGAAGGACTTGGGGATGACTTCTAACCAGAGCTCGCCACGATAGCCACGCGGGACGTAGTCAAAACTGCTGACTCCGTTTACGATTAAACGCGTTTGCAGGTTGATGCGCCCGCTCGACGACTTATTGTTGGTCATGGCGTAAACGTTTTCTGGCAGGTCGAGGAGTTCGTTTAAACGAATCAGATAAATTCCATTGAGTTCTAATGGTTGGTTCAAGCTCACCGGAAACAAAATACCATTCCGCAAAATGTCGCGGATCTTTTCGTTGGGGCGGGGGAGGAACGTGCCGCGCATGCGGTAAATTTCCCCACTGATAGAAAGGTCGATCGACGAAGGTTGAAGATTGGCCTCCTGCCCTTCGCGAATGTGCCCTTCGGCCATCAGCTGTTTAATGTGTTGGTAGGCTAAAGCCCCTTTGAAGTCGTTGAGCATAAATAAAAAGGATGACGCCTTATCGGCGAGCCTCCTGTAGGTGGATTGTAACATCGGTAGCAGGTGGTGGCTAGTGGATAGGATGTGGAGTTTTAAACCAAAAGCGAGGCCTGACAGCCCCGCCATTGATTTCTGGAAAGGTTCCTCTGGTTCAATCCAATCCGATCCGCTTAGGAAACTTGCACGTGGATCGCGGGACCCATGGTGGAAGTCATCACGCAGGTTTTGAAGTAGATGCCTTTGGCGGTGGTTGGTTTCAAGCGACGCATCAAGTCGATAATGGCGTTGACGTTCTCGGTAATTTTGGCGTCGTCGAAGGAGACTTTCCCAACAGCTACGTGGACGTTGCCGGTGTCGTCGTTTTTGAAGGTCAATTTACCCGCTTTTTGTTCAGCGATGATCTTGCCAATTTGCGCACCGACGGTGTCGGTCTTTGGGTTCGGCATCAAGCCTTTTGGACCCAAGACTTTGGCGGCCTTGGCGAGCTTTGGCATCATGCCGGGGGTTGCCACAGCGACGTCGAAGTCGATCTTTCCTTTGGTAACGATTTCGTTGATGAGCTCTTCGGAACCGACCAAGTCTGCACCAGCGGCTTTGGCTTCAGCTTCTTTGTCTGGTTCCACGAAGGCGGCCACGCGGCGGGACTTGCCGACAGCATGTGGCAAAGAAATCGTACCGCGAATGTTTTGGTCGGACTGTTTGACGTCGATACCGAGTTTGCAGTGTAACTCAACCGTGGCGTCAAATTTCACTTTGGCGGTTTCTTTGACCAAAGCTACGGCTTCGGCAACAGAGTACGACTTTTTACTGTCCACCATCTTTTTCGCTCCGGTATAACGTTTGCTTCTCATACATTTGTTGTGGTTCAATCGGGTTTTACCCCTCCCACTAATTACCTAATGACTAATTTCTCATTACCTTATTTCAACCCCCATTTGGCGAGCGGTACCGGCGATAATACGCATCGCCATCTCCTCATCGTCCGTGTTCAAGTCAGGCATCTTTTTGACGGCGATTTCGCGCAACTGATCTTTGGTAATGCTTCCAATTTTTTCCGTCAACGGCTTGCCCGACCCCTTTTCAATCTTGGCGGCTTTCTTAATCAAGTCGGAAGCCGGTGCGACCTTCATGATGAAGTCAAAGGTGCGGTCTTCGTACACGCTGATGATCACTGGAACAATCTCTCCGCGACGTTCGGCGGAAGCATCGTTAAAGCGTTTCACGAAGTCGGCAATGTTCAAACCGTGCTGACCAAGGGCTGGACCGATCGGAGGGGCTGGGGTGGCTGCTCCGGCAGGGATCTGGAGCTTAATCTGGGTCGTCATCTTCTTTGCCATAGCGTTTTGTTGTCGGGCTTCTGAAACTGGCGAGCTGCTTGTGCTTCGACTCGGAACTGCTTCGTCGTAGGGATCTACGCCTCAGCAGTATCCTCGTCTCCAGCACTTCGCATCTCATCCATTTTCAGAACCCCGTAGTTAATGGATTCTCTTTTGAAGAGCAACCATGCTATGTGAATAAATAGGTTTACACTTTCTTAACTTGCAGGAAGTCCAACTCGATCGGCGTCTCGCGGCCAAACATGTTGACCATGACTTTGACTTTGCCGCGGGCTTGATCGATTTCGGAAACTTTTCCTTCGAAGTTTTTGAACGGACCATCCGTAATCTGCACAATCGATCCGACGGTTACGTCGAGTTTGAACTCTGGTTCGTCCACGCCCATGCGTTTCTGTAAGGCGGCGACTTCTTCATCGGAAAGGGGAGTCGGGGTCGTACCGGTTCCAATGAAGCCAGTCACGTTCGGTGTGTTGCGCACCACGTACCAAGAATCATCCGTCACCACCATTTCTACCAACACGTAGCCTGGGAAAATCTTTTCTTCGATCACTCGGCGCTTGCCGTTTTTGATCTTGATCTTTTTTTCCTTGGGCACCAAGATGTTGAAAATCTTGTCGTGCATGTCCATGGAATCAACACGCTGCATCAAGTTTCCGGAAACGTTCTCTTCGTAGCCGGAGTACGTGTGGATGGCGTACCAGCGGCGTCCAAGTTTTGCTGACTCTGCTTGTTTTGCCATAAAAGGGTTAGCTGGAGATCTTCAACAGACCTTCGAGGCCGAGGTTGAACACGGCGTCGAGTACGCCAAAGAACAAGGCAACGAATCCAGCCACGGCGATCACCATAATCGAGTAGCGGGTGGTCGTTTTCTGGTTCGGCCAAGTCACTTTGCGGGTCTCTTCGAGAACCTCCTTAACGTAGGAAAAGCATTTTTTGATTAATTTTTTCATAGGAAGTCGGCTCGCCCTCCGAAGTTTAGGTGTAGGAGGGATCTTTAAAAACCCCCTTGGGGGGTCGATTTCTGTGCCAACTATACAGCAGGCGGTCCGTTTTGGCAAGAGGTGGGGATAACCAAAAGCCGCCCTGGTCGGACGGCGTTTCTTTTGGCTAATCTTCGTTTAAATGTCCAAATGTACCACCGATTTGGCATGGGTCTGAATGAAGCGCTTGCGGGGGGCGACTTCGGCGCCCATTAAGAGGTCGAAGACACTGTTGGCGTGTTCGGCATCTTGAATGTCTACTTTGACCATCACCCGATTGGCTGGGTTCATGGTGGTTTCCCAGAGCTGTTCGGGGTTCATTTCTCCCAAACCTTTGTAGCGTTGAATGTAGACTTTGACTCCTGCCACTTCGGCCACTTCCGCTTCGCCGCCCTCGCTCATTGGCAAATCGGTAGGGGTCTGCTCTTCGGTGTCGGGCTTTCCTTCTTTCTCCAACTTTTTATTTTTCTCCTGTTTCTCTAAGGTCATCTCCTCGACAATTTTCACTTTCTCCTCGTCGGAGTAGGCGTAGCGGACACTCTTACCGACTTGCAGGCGATAGAGCGGCGGTTGAGCGATGTAGATGTGGCCTTGGCGAATGAGTTCATTGAAGTGGCGGTAGAAGAGGGTGAGCAAGAGGGTGCGGATGTGGGCCCCGTCAACGTCGGCATCGGTCATGATCACCACGCGATGGTAGCGCAGCTTTTCGATTTCGAATCCTTCCCCAATGTTGGTACCCAAAGCAATCACCAATGACTTCAATTCATTATTGCCGAGCATTTTGTCGAGCCCTGCGCGTTCCACGTTCAAGATTTTTCCGCGCAACGGCAGAATCGCTTGATACTCGCGGTTGCGTCCTTGTTTGGCTGAGCCGCCAGCGGAATCTCCCTCCACAATGTAGAGTTCGGAAATGGTGGCGTCGCGGCTGGAACAGTCGGCGAGTTTGCCAGGCAAGGTGAGGCCTTCGAGCGCGCCTTTGCGCAACACGGTTTCGCGGGCGGCTTTGGCGGCGGCGCGGGCTTTGGCGGCCAGCACACACTTGCCAATAATGCCTTCGGCGTCGCGCGGGTGTTCTTCTAAGAAGATTTTCAAGGCTTCGCCAAACACAGCGGAAACAGCGGATTGCGCTTCTGGATTACCAAGCTTGCCTTTGGTTTGTCCTTCAAATTGCGGCTCTTTGACTTTAATGCTGATCACCGCGGTTAATCCTTCACGCACGTCGTCGCCGGTGAGGTTAGGATCTTTTTCTTTAATGAACCCTTTGCCGCGAGCGAAGGCGTTGAGTTCGCGGGTAAGCGCGGTGCGGAAACCTACCAAGTGCGATCCGCCTTCGGGGTTAATAATGTTGTTCGTGAAACAGAAGATGTTTTCGTGGTACTCGTCGGTGTATTGGAAGGCGAGCTCCATGCTGATGTCCGTGGTTTCATCTGTTTTACTGACGTAGAAAACGTTTTCATGTTTTAGTTCTTTGCCGCGGTTCAAGAAACGCACGTACGAAAGCACTCCGCCCTCAAAGTAGAACGCGTAGCCGTTTTTCTCGTTCTCGCGTTCGTCAATCGCCACCAACTTGATGCCTTTAGTGAGATAAGCTTGTTGACGGAAGCGATCCAAAATTATTTTAAAATCAAACTCCACCGTTTCAAAAATGGAGGCGTCTGGTTCGAAGGTGATGATCGTGCCGTTCTTTTTCGTTTTGTCCCCACGGTGCACTTTCGATTGCGGCTTGCCGACTTTGTATTCTTGGCTCCATACGTATCCGTCGCGGTGGACTTCCGCTTTCAAATAGGTCGACAAGGCGTTAACCACCGAAACACCCACCCCGTGCAGACCGCCGGAAACTTTGTATCCAGAAGCTTCACCACCAAATTTTCCTCCGGCGTGCAGTTTGGTGAGCACGAGTTCAAGGGCGGAAACTTTGTATTGTGGGTGAGGATCTACCGGAATACCGCGACCGTTGTCTTCCACGCTACAGCGGTTGCCGGGCAGCAGTCGCAAGGTAACGGTGTCCGCATGACCAGCCATGGCTTCGTCAATCGAGTTGTCGACGACTTCCCACACGAGGTGGTGCAAACCGGTGGGCCCGGTAGAGCCAATGTACATGCCTGGACGTTTGCGTACCGGTTCCAATCCTTCAAGTACGGTGATTTGTTGAGCGGTATAAGCTCCCTTCTTCTGTTCTTTTTCAGCTTTAGGCATAAGTATTTTTGCGTCAAAATGATACCACGGTGCGTTTCGCCTGTGAAGATGTTATACTGATGCCATGGAAGAGCAGAATCTCTTAGCGCCGGAGGAAAAACAATTCGCCACGTTTTATAAACGGAGCGTCTTTTGGATTAATCATCGTCGCACCATTCGCGGCATCGCCTTGGGGATTTTTTTGTGTGTTGATCTTTTGTTGCTTGGTTCTTCTGCCTACGCCTTTTTTGATTTCGGCATCAACGATTATTTTACCGAGCGGGCAATGGTCGGGGGCATTGTCGAGGGTGTTGGTCATTTTCATACCGTTTCTCGGCCGCGGGCTGCGGCCAGTTTGACCGTGGCGGGGACGGACGTATTTGGTATCGATGCTACTCGGGCAGATTTTTATGCCGAACTCACCAACCCAAACGTGGATTGGGAGGCAAGTTTTGATTACGCTTTTACCTACGGGGAGGGGACGACCGACGTGCAGAAAGGATTTATTCTGCCTTCAGAGCTGCGCAAGCCCATCGTGGCACTCGGCGTAACGGTCGGCACGGTTCCGCGTTCAGCCACGCTGCAAATCAGCAATATTGTTTGGACGCGCGTCAATCATCATGCCATTGGCGACTATGCCGCTTGGCAAGGGGAACGGCTCAATTTCGTCACCTCCGATGTGAGCTTCGATCGCTCCGTCACGCTTGGCACGAGCACGATCGGACGCACGCAATTCACGGTGCAAAACGCTTCCGCCTACGGCTTTTGGGATCCGTTGTTTACCGTTGTTTTGTACCGCAACGACCATCCTGTGGGCGTCACTACGGTTAGCACGCCATCGCTCGCTGGCGGGGAGTCACGGGAGATCACGGTTAATTGGTTTGGCACTGTGCCACAAGCGAATGCCACGTTGATTGTTCCGAACATGGATATTTTTGATCCTACTATCTACATGCCTTTGCATGGTGAATTGGTGCCCGACGTGCGCGAGCGTGTCAAAAGCAAGCGCTAGCGTTGTATGCCCCGCTTGTTTGGATTATTTGCTAAGTTTGATTGGCTCCTTGCCGCCGCCGCCTTGGTGCTGATGGCTTTCGGGTTTTCAGCGATTTATTCCGTGGCCTTGTCGACGCAAGCAGGCGATCTGGGCTTTATCACCAAACAAGGGATCGCCTTAGTCGTTGGTTTGGCCTTAGCCTTAGCCCTCGCCTTTTCCAACTATCGTCTGTTTCGCAACTGGACCGTGCCGCTCTATCTTTTTTCTATAGGCCTCTTGATCGCGGTGGTGGTGTTCGGTTCGACGATTCGTGGCACCACGGGTTGGTTTACCTTATTTGGATTTTCCTTTCAGCCGGTGGAATTTGTGAAAGTGGTGGTGGTGCTTGTGCTGGCTAAGTATTTCAGCGAACGGGCACGGCGGCAGTTTGGCTGGCGCGAGATTTTCGGCAGCGGAGTGATTGCTTTGTTGCCCGCCGGGTTGGTCGAATTACAACCGGACTTGGGATCAGCCCTCGTCATTGTTGGTGTCTGGGTGTGCCTGTTATTTTTTGCCGGGATGAAATGGAAACAGGCGTTGGTGTTGATTGCCTTGGGACTTGTTGCTGTTTCGTTGGCCTGGTTTGTGGCATTCGACACCTATCAGCGCGAGCGGGTGATGACCTTCTTGGATCCATCGCGTGATCCGCTCGGTCGCGGGTACAACGTGACCCAAGCGATTATCGCCGTTGGCTCCGGGGGAATGTTCGGTAGAGGATTAGGATTTGGTTCGCAAAGTCAATTGAAGTTTTTGCCAGAAAGCCAAACCGACTTTATTTTTGCCGTCATCGCCGAGGAGTTGGGATTTGTGGGCGTGCTCTTGTTGTTGCTCGCGTTTGCCTTATTCTTTTTCCGTCTGCTCATGTTGACCCGCCGCGCGCATGATGATTTCACCACCTATTTGCTGCTCGGCATCACCGCTGTGTTCGCTATTCAAGTGACGGTCAACATTGGTATGAACCTCGGCTTGTTACCGGTAACCGGTATTGGTTTGCCGCTGGTCAGTTACGGCGGCTCGTCACTCCTGATGGCCTTGGTGCTCGTCGGCTTTGCCCAAAGCGTTGCTGTGAGAACCTCTAGTAGTTAATATTCAGTATAAATCACCTCAATTCCTTTTGGGAACGTCAACGCTTCGAGTTCTTTTTTTCTTTTCTTCTCTTTACTACCAAGAGTGATCACCACTTTTTTAATAGTTGATCCTTCAAACGCAAGGGGATCGAAGGTCACCTTCATGGTGCTATCTATATCCAATTCTTCTATTTGTGCCCCAGAGAAGGCGTGGTCTTTAATGTGGGTTGTTGCCATTTCTGCTTCAACCTCGTTAGTGTCTTTGGAATCGCTCATGAGACTGTTATTCAAAAAGTAGGCGCCAATCAGCAATGTTTTTACATGGATCCCAGATAGCGCTTCTGGTTCAATAGATTTTACTTGTAAAACCAAACGGGCGTCTTCACCACTAAACGTGAGTTCAGATAGAAGGTTGGGAATGAGAGCATGATACGGAGCGACAAGGATAAAGAAATTGGTGTCTGCGGATATCGGAGAGAGTTTGGCTTCGCGCGCCAACGTCTGTACTTTTAGGTACTCTTTGATTGTACCAAGGTGGAGTGAACCGTTGGGAATGATACCGTCCAAGTGTAAAGATCGGAACGATTGTTTTTCTAAAAATTGGGCTGGGAAATAATGGGCATAACGAGGAACACCTCCGACAAATGAGACCTCTCCTTTTTTAGCCTTTTGACTAATAGTCAAGTCCGTTTCTGGCAAGGAGGGAATTGGACCGATTTCTGTCGGGGATTTGTCTTGAAGAATAATGTTCACTTGTTGTAGATCCTTTTTTGAAGAAAAAGACTTCCCCACTTCCATTGGGTCCTTAATCGTAACGATTTGTCTTTTGTCAGTCGTCGTCAATGATTCCGGTGATGGAGCACCGTTAAAGATAATTTCGCCAATGCCCTGTTCTTGAAGTCCCACAGAAGGTTGCTGATCAGGACGCAGCACTATTGCTGAGATGCCATTTTTTTTATCTAGGTTTGCGGCTTGCACAGCAGACAAAGGAACCTTGTCGGGTATGTTTTGAAGATCCAGGCCATTTCCTGACCATTCTAACGAAAACAAATCACCACCTTTTGCAAGAAGATTGAACAATTGTTCATCCTTTTGTTTGCCTTCGTCTTCCAAAAGAGCCTTTCTTGCTTTTGTGTGTTCTTCGACTTCTGTGTCAGAGATCGGGTCGATGATGAGCGATGCCTCATATTCTTTTGTGTGACTTCGTGAACCTGCCCAGGAACCGTTGACTGGTTGGGGATTAATTTCATCACGCCCCGCGGCATTTCCCGGATAGGAAATAGGCGAGCTGGGGAGGTAGGTGAACAAGGTTGGTCGTTTATCGCTGTTTTTCTCTATAAATGTTTGGGGACGCAGACCCACCTGGGTATAGTCCATTGCTTGTCGTGACGTTAAAAAAGCCATCGCCGTTAACCATCGTACCTCATAGACGGGAGCATTGTGCATTTCGGGTTCTTCTGGAAACATCGCATCACCTTCTAAAACAAAACGATTCCCATTTTGGGTCAGGATTGCTCGAACATGCGGTTCACGAATGTCTCCATGCGCATCTACGTTGGGTGCGAAAAGCTGAACGCCGAGTTCGCCATTATTGACCGTGTCGGGATAAAGATCCTCAACAGCGGAGGTAATGTATTTAAGGCGTGCCTCGCAATTGCCGCGATGATCCCGCATCAGATCCGATAGAAGCGGTTGGTCTTCATCATAGACACCTTGTTGTTTCAAAATGTAACCCAAGACTTCGTCGCTAGAAGCTCCAGAGTTTTTGAGTTCGTTAGCCTTATCGATAATGCCCTGATAGATTTCCGTGGCCTCTTTTTGTTCTTCTTCGCTTACGCCTTCTATGAGTGATTCGCTACCGAAGTACATTTGCGTCAAATCAAAGTCTGGCACGCTTCGTTCAGCGAGTTTGTTTTTGAGAGCGTCGATCGTTTTTTTGTCCTTCTCGGCTCGTTTGACGGGATCCTCTGCCATCTCTTTTTTCATCTCTCGGAGCATCGAGCGTGTGTCTTGTACGGTTTGATAGGTAAGATTTTCGGCGGCTGTCGCAATGTGTTCACGATTGTGAATAGCTCCATGCAACAAAACACTGGCCACGATCGCCGTCAGTGCTCGCGGCGTCGGTCGGTCCATCACCCATTCAGCGCCTTTTGTTATTTTCGCCCCAAGATCAAATGTTGGTCTTTCACCACCTTCACGCATATGTGTGTAGTATAACACCTCTTAATTTGTGTATGACATTGTAGGATTATAAACTCCTGCTATACTAAATTCAACGTATGTCTACTTTGCCCTCCAACTTCTGGCACGACGGTTTGCGGATTGTTTCGTATTGTCCGTTGTGTGAAGAAGAGTTCAATCCCATGGAGGCACAAGTGCTCGGCGAAGATGGAGATACGCATTTGTTGCACGTGCGTTGCCGTCGCTGCGCCAATGCCATGCTGGCGTTGGTACTCGTAACTAAGGCGGGGGTCAGTTCTGTCGGCTTGGTGACAGATCTGTCATTCGACGACGTGGTCAAGTTTCAGTCGGGTGGGAGCGTCTCGATCGATGATGTCATGACTGTGCATCAAGGTTTGGAAAATGGTGAAATCCTTAGGAAACTTGGTGGCTAAGGGGTGCCGCCTTGACGAATCCCGCGTTTTTTTGTTTAATACGGCTACTTTGAACTGAATTTGATCTGCTACGTATGGAAACGCTTACCCTCAACGCCGTGAAACGAGAAGAAGTCGGTCGTAAGAACTACGCCGCGCGTTTGGAAGGCAATGTGCCGGCCGTTGTTTACGGTTCGGAAATTGAGCCACAATCGATCGCGATTGAATCCGGAGCTTTCGGTCGCGCCCTCAAGCAAGCGGGGGAATCCACGATTATTGATTTGATGCTTGATGGCAAGGCGATCAAAGTCTTGATTCAAGACGTGCAACGCGATCCGTTGAGCCATGACGTCATCCACATTGACTTCCGCCAAGTCAACATGTCGAAACCGATCGAAGCCAAGATCGGTCTGAACTTCATTGGCGATTCCGTAGCTGTTCATGCTCTTGGGGGAACGCTGGTGAAGTCGATTGAAGAAATTGAAGTGCGCTGTTTGCCAAGCAAGTTGGTGCACGAGCTGGACGTGGACGTTTCTCTGTTGAAAACGTTCGATGACGCGGTGAAAGTGAAAGACATTGTCGTGCCTGAAGGAATGGAAGTATTGACCGACGCGGACTTCACCGTGGCTACGGTAGAAGCGCCGCGTTCGGAAGCGGAAATGGCCGCCTTGGATGAAAAAGTTGAAGCGGATGTCAGCCAGGTGGAAGTGGAGAAGAAGGGTAAAGAAGAGGAAGCCAAAGAAGGAGAAGAAACCAAAGCCGAATAACCATGCACATCGATCTTGCCAAGCTTTCAACGCTTGCGCAGAAAAACAGGAGGAAGATTTTGGTGGGCGCCATGAGTATGGCGCTCATTTTGCTTGGCGTTTCAGTTTGGAATTTGTATCGACAAGGGTTTATTGGTTCAAGGGGAGGTGCGGATGCGATTGTCGAAGAAGGCGAGAAGATGTTTCTTCATCCGCTGACGGGGGAGAAGACGGGCGCGGAAGTGGCGCGTCCAATGGTGTATGCGGTGATGGTAGAAAATTCTGCCGATGCCTGGCCACAGTCTGGGGTTGACCAGGCCTTCGAGGTTATGGAGGCGCCGGCCGAAGGGGGTATTCCGCGCTTGCTTGCCTTGTATGCCGCTGACGCGACCGTCGACAAGATCGGTCCGGTGCGTTCAGCACGTCCGTATTACATCGATTGGGCTTCGGCTTATGGAGCGCTGTATGCTCATGTTGGTGGATCACCGGAGGCGCTGGAAACGTTAAAAACGACGGATGATGTTTACGACCTCAACGAGTTTTTTAATCAGTATCAGTTTTGGCGTGCTCCGGATCGTGCGGCACCACACAATGTGTATACGTCGACGGACTTGCTGGCGCGGGGGTTGCATCTGCGCTATGCGGAGGTTTCGGTGCCTGACTACGGACTGATGACGTTTAAAGATGACGCGGCCTTGGAAGAGCGTCCAACCGAGGTGGAAGATTTCACCGTAGAGATGGGCGCATCGCTGTATCGTGCCGTGTGGAAATATGATCGCGAGACTAACACCTACAGCCGCTACGAAAATACCGATGCACAGCTCATGGCCGATGGCACGCCGATCCAAGCGCACGTGATTGCGGTGATCGCCACAAATATGACCGTGCTCGACGCGATCGGACGCTTGTCGATCGACACGATCGGTGAGGGGGATGGTTTGTTGCTGCAAGACGGGATTGTAAAAAAAATGACCTGGAAAAAACCCACCGCCACCGACGTCCTTAGATATTATGATGAACAAGGAGTGGAGATTGCATTAAATGCAGGACAAAGATGGGTAGAGGTTGTGGAGAGTTTGTAAAAAGATCCACCGGCCTCTCCCGTACGGAGCGGCCGGTGTTTTTGTAAGACTAGCGGGGAGGCGTCAGCAGGATGCCGAGGGCAAGCGCACGTCCGGCCGCGGAACGACAGTAGGCCGGTGCGAGGTTGTTGCCGTAGATCGTGGTGAGATCTGTTTCTCCGTTCTCCCGGGCAATTTCCTCGAGAAGTTTGACGTTTGCGGCATCCGGACTCGTGGTGACCGGATCAATTTTGTGGCTCAACCCCCACTGGCAGAGCGTGCGCAGGAAAACCCGACGCCGTTCGAGGTCGTCGCGTGCGTGTAGCCATGAGGGCTTCAGATCGCAGAGAAAGGCTCGGACAGCCTCTTGTTCGTGCTTGTCCCTCTCCAGCCAGCTGGCTTGGGTGAAGAGGTAGCCCATGATTTTCACGCCGATGGCATCGTCTGTTTCCTGTAGCCAGCGAATGGCCGAAGTTCCTCCGCGGTTGAGCAGGCCGTAGACGATGGCGGCGCGTGCTGTTTCAGCGAGCCTGGTGATCGCACACGGCTCGGCACTGGCAGCGCGCATGAAGTAGGCGTTGCACGCCCGACATCCTTGCTTGTGGCGGTAGACCGATTCGCCATCGGCGACTTCGAAGACGATGGCGTTCACCTCCGGGTGGCAGGTGGTGGATTCGCGGAAGGCTGATTCCAGGAGCATGGCAGCGAGCGTTCGATTGCCGGTTGCGTTGGCCATCTGCCACAGGTCGACCCATTGGCCGGCGGTCATCCGGCCTTCCCAACGGGTCTGCATCCAGCTCAGGGTTTCGGTCGTCATGGTGTTTGTACTCCGTGTGTTGTTGCTCAGACGTTTCCTGAGTTTTTGCATCCTCTCACGTGGTTTAACGTTTCGTCAATCAAACAAGAACGCCGGCCTCGTTGGGTACGAGAGCCGGCTGGCGCGGTGGGGCGAGAAGATAAGAAGGAACGTCAGTTCAGGGGAACGGTGGAATCACGAAGGGGATGGCGAGCTCCGGAAGTGGGTGCTCGCAACGCGGGCAGGGGCCATTGTGCTTCCGCATTTGGCCGAGCTGGATGCGTACGTGGCAGTGCGGACACACCAGGTTGCCGCGGGCAGTGAATTCCACCGCGTACCCTTCGTCGGGCACGACGTTGAGGATACCGTCGGCATCTGACGAGAGAGTCGCACAGCGGATGCCTCCGTCGCGCAGGAGATCGCAGGTCATGTACGTCGTGAGCGGAACTTCCACGTCGTCAATGGTACGCATGTTGGGGCGTCCGCCCTCGTCGTCGGTGAGAACAAGGACGCGAATCGGACCACTCTTTTCGGGGAGTGTCAGCTCAATCCCCGCTCCGTTGTTGTTGGTGATACGGATCGCCGCCGACATCATGGCAGCAGTGTCGTCGATGTCGGTTGCGACGAAGTAGTGGCCGTCGACCCTCGCACACCAGCGCCCCAGCGGATGTTCCAGGGCGGCCCAGATGCTGCCGTCTCGGGCTTGGCGCATATGACCCACCTTGTGGGGAACAGTGGTCGGGAGGATGCGGCAGGGACCGTGCACGCGCATGGAAAACTCCTTGGGTTGGGGACGGCGCGAGTGTGCCTGAAAGGGAAGGAGATGTCAACCCTCTGGTCGCTGAAGGCTAAAGTGTAGAAATAACAATGCGCGGTTGATGGCTCAAATCATCCATCACACGTATGTCAGCGTGAGGAAAATATTGTTTGATTAAACGCGGGGCGCTTTCGTTTTGACTGGGATCAATTTCGATTAGCACCGTGAGCTTGCGGGGAAAATCTCCGCGGCGTGCTTGGAGTTTACGAAAGAGTTGGTTGTAGACGTCGAGGCCATCCACACCGCCATCAAAAGCGAGGCGCGGTTCGTAGTCGCGCAGGTCGGGTTCGGAAGAGGCGAATTGGCGGCTGGTAAGATAGGGAAGATTGGCGACGATAATCACTTCGTTGAGCGAGGCGGTCATTTCTGGTTTGATGGGCTCAATTACGCTCCCGTGCAAAAAGGTCATGTGGTCTGCCACGCCATGGACGTTGGCATTTTGTTGAGCAATGACCAGCGCTTCTTGACTCACATCTACCGCCAACACCGGCAGCCCCGTTTCCGCGGCCAAGGTGACGGCAATCGCTCCGCTGCCGGTGCCGATGTCGACGAGCAACAAATCTTTTGCCCCTTCGCACAGACGTTTGGTTTCGTCGATCAACACCTCGGTGTCTGGTCGGGGAATCAACACAAAATTACTGACCTTAAACGGCCGGCCATAAAATTCTTTCCAGCCGATGATGTAAGCGATGGGCTCGTGATGGCGGCGACGTTCGGTGAGTGCTTCGAAGCGATCAAATTGCTGTTCGGTCAGTTCTTGAGAAAAATGGGTGAAGAGATAGTTTTTAGAAACGTTGAGCACGCAGGCAAGCAGAAGCTGGGCGTCGAGCATCGGTGCACCAACGTCCGACTGATTCTTCAGTTTGTTGTTGGCCCAGGTGAGGGACTCAACGATCGTCATAGGGATTTTTGTAAAACGGCGTCTTTTCGTTTCACGGGCCCCCGTCGACCACACTCGACGTAGCGGTATCTACGTCTCCTGTGGATCGACAGCCCGTTTAACGAAAATCCATCCGTTTTTCTGCAAATCCTTATAGGATTATGCCGCGGCTTCGCGTTCCGCTTTTTTTAAGTCGGCGATGATGTCATCGAGATTACCTTCCATGATGCCGGCTAGACCCGAGTAGTTTTGGTTGATGCGGTGGTCAGTTAAGCGGTCTTGAGGGAAGTTGTAGGTGCGGATCTTTTCCGAACGTTCACCGTTGCCGATTTGTCCGCGGCGTTCGTCGGCGCGTTCTTTGGCCGCTTTCTCGCGTTCATATTCCCACACGCGGGCGCGCAGCACGGTGATGGCTTTTTCCTTGTTCTGCTTTTGCGAACGTTCATCTTGGCATTGCACCACAATGCCAGTAGGCAAGTGCACCATGCGAATGGCCGAGTAGGTGGTGTTGACGGACTGTCCGCCGGCGCCAGAACTGGTGGTGGCTTCGATTTTGACGTCCTTCATGTCGATGGAAAAATCTTCATCGTCTAACTCTGGGAGCACAGCCACGGTAACGGTGGAAGTGTGAACGCGTCCGGCTTTTTCCGTTTCCGGCACACGCTGCACGCGATGCACTCCGGCTTCAAATTTTAAATGACTGTAGGCATAGCCACCGCGCACCACAAATTCAATTTCTTTGAATCCTCCCAAATCATTTTGATGTTCGGAAAGGACTTCCACCTTCCAGCCTTGGTGTTCTGCGTAGCGACTGTAGGCGCGAAATAACTCTGAAGCAAACAAAGCCGCTTCGTCGCCACCGGTGCCGGCGCGGATTTCCATGATCGTGTCTTTCTTGTCTAGCGGATCCGGAGGAATTAAGGCAACAATGAACGCTTCTTCCAACCCAGGCAACGTTGGTTCCAGTTCGGCAATCTCCGCTTCGGCCATCGCCTTCATTTCTGGATCTTTCAGCATCTCGCGCGCGGCTACCAGCTCTTGAGACGTTTTTTGATAAGCCAAACCGACTCGGACAATCTCTTTCACCTCGGCGTATTCTTGGCCCACGGCTTTCAATTTTTTTGGATCGCTTAAAACAGCCGGATCGCCCATTTTTTGTTCGAGTTCGGTGAGTGCCTGTTGTTTCGTTTTTAGTTCATTCAGGAGATCCATAAGGCTCGTGTTATCGTATCACACTTCAGGTAAACGAAAAGAACGCCGGGAAATCCCGTGCGTTCTTTTCTCGCGGGGCTATTGTTTCTTTTTGGAAACGCGCACGGACTTGGATTCTTCGACTTCCACTTTTGGTCCGGCGGCTTTGCGCTTTTCGGCGCGAGCGGCTTTTTTAGCGGTTTGACCAACCACCACGGCGGCCTTTTTGGTGGCACGCTCTTGGAATTTCTCCACGCGGCGGGCGGTGTCAATAATGGTTTGAGTGCCGGTGTAGAACGGGTGGCAGGAAGCGCACAACTCCACCGAAATCGCCTGTTTGGTCGATCCGGTTTTATAGGCCGCGCCACAGGCGCAGGTAATCGTGGCGTTTTCGAAATATTCTGGGTGGATGGAAGCCTTCATAAGATAATTTACTAGCGAGCGTCAGGGTATCATAAGGGGCAAAAATGATCAAGGACCCAGCGCGTGCGCTTGGGTCCTTGAAGGAGAAGGTGGGTGGTCGTCAAGACTTCATGGTGCTCCGCGCTAGCGAAGGGGGCCGCTGGAGAATTGGCCAGCTAGCCGTGTAGCACCGTGCCTGAAATCTGCCTCGGCAACGCCGTACAGATGGTTTGTCCGAAGGGCAGGAAGTTCCTGTCCTTATCCCTTTGCGGCTGCCTGTGCGCTTCGCACCCGAGCTTCTCAACATCCCGTGTACTTGGGAATGGATTGGCTCGGCGGCATGCCGCAAACGGTGGACGTGCCACCCGTGGTGTTGCCCAGGTTTGTTTTAGGCCTCCCACCCGCGAGGCATCTCCGCAGAGATGCGTCAGGGGTGAAAGGTCGCGACCGAGAACCCTAGCCCTTTTTAACTTCCTTGTCAAGCCTCTGTGTGGATGTGAACTGGACGCATCCGCTTTCCTCGCTTAGGATGATTTCGAGCTATGTCTACGCCTATTGCCTTATTCGATTACGAACTTCCACAGGAGTATATTGCTCAGGCGCCGATGGAACCACGTGATCATTCCAAACTGATGGTTCTTGATCGTTCGCACGCGTCGATCGAGCACAAGAAGTTTTTTGATCTGGTCGATTATTTGCGGCCGGGGGACGTACTTGTATTTAATAACACCAAAGTTTTTAAGGCAAGGTTATTGGGGAGGATAAAGAAGGAGAAAATGGGAGAAAGAGAAAATGATGGAGAAGAGGGAAAAGTAGAGATCTTCCTCCTGCGGGAGCGGGACGGGCTTTGGGAGGTGTTGATGCGACCAGGGAAAAAGGTATCGGTCGGATCGGTTATTGATGTGGGCACAATGCACGCATTGTGCATGCACGCGACGGTCAAGGAAAAACATGAAGACGGCACTGTGCTCGTCGACTTCGGTGTATCGACCGACGCGGTGCTGGCTTTTTGTGAAGCCCACGGCGAGGTGCCGATTCCTCCGTACGTGGAGAAGTCTGAAGCGACAACCCAGAATTATCAAACCGTTTACGCCAAAGAAACGGGAGCGGTGGCCGCGCCAACGGCAGGACTGCATTTCACCGAGGCGTTGCTTGAGAAGATCAAAGCCAAAGGGGTACAGATTGAGTTCGTGACTTTGCACGTCGGACTCGGAACATTTTTGCCAGTCAAATCTGCCACGCTGGAAGAACATATGATGCATGCCGAGTTTGTGCGTGTCGATGAAGCAACAGCGGAACGAATCAATCTCGCTAAGTCCGAAGGTCGTCGAGTTATTGCGGTCGGCACCACCACGGTTCGTACCCTTGAAGCTGTTGCCGATCTCCATCTTTCTGCCACCTCCCTTCTTTCTCCCTATACTGGTGACGTCAATATATTTATCACGCCCGGATACGCCTTTAAGATTGTCGACGCAATGATTACCAATTTTCATTTACCGAAATCGACCTTGCTCGCGCTTGTGAGTGCGTTTGCTGGCCGCGAGTTTGTGTTGCAGGCCTACGAAGAGGCCAAGAAAAATGACTATCGCTTTTATTCTTTCGGTGATGCGATGTTTTTGTTTTAAATAGGAGACGGACCGAAGCGCGCGGGCTTCGGTCCGTGGGGAAGAAGGTCTCAGGCCGCACACGGGGGAAGGTGTCTCTTCCAGGTGGCCGAGTTCGGGCGAGAGTCGGCGATGGTGTGGAGGGCGATCAGCTGGGCAGGCGACCAGGTTCCGCGATGCCGCCGTGTGACGACTCGGATGAGGTCGTGAATGAGACCGTCAGCAACCTCTTCACCTTGCACGTTGAGGGCGACGATGATCTCATAGATACTCTCGGCGGACACCTCGGCTCGGGTGTCGATGGCTCGACTGTAGTGTTCCGACATTCCACTGCGCATGAGCAGGCTCATGACAGGGTCAGGTCGGGAACGTCGAGGAGTGTGAGTGGGGGTCGGAACGATGGTGGGGGAAGTATCAGAATCCATCTGCGGAGCCTCTCTGTGCTCGAGGAGACCGGGATTGGCCGCCGCGATTGTACAAGAAAAACAAGAAAAGTCAAGATTAGAAGCTAATCTTAGGTTTCTTACTTGACCATTTCGCTTATATTCATTACACTTCCGCCATAAATCAAACACACAGACGGGGTCAAAACTCTGGCAGATCCTGCCTCCAACGCTTTAGCCAAGGAGGCCCTGCCACTGCCCGTCGACGTCTAAAAGGAAAATAGTATGGCTAACGTCCCATCCCTCGACGAAATGCTCCAAGCCGGAGTCCATTTCGGTCACCGTTCCAGTCGCTGGCATCCCAAGATGCAGCCGTTTATTTTTGGCACCCGTTCCGGCGTGCATATCACCAACCTCGACGAGACCCGTACGGCACTCGCCCGAGCGTTAGAATTTGCTTCGAGCGTCGCCGCGCACGGGGGAATGGTTTTGTACGTTGGTACCAAGCCGCAGGCCCGTGGCATTATTGCTAAGTACGCGGAAGAAGTAGGAATGCCGAACGTCACCAACCGCTGGCTCGGTGGCACTCTTACGAACTTCGGCGAGATTAAACGTTTGATCAAAAAGTTCCTGGACTTGAAAGACAAGTCGGCCAAGGGAGAGTTGAAGAAGTACACCAAGAAAGAACAGTTGTGGTTCTCCCGCGACATTGAAGACATGGATCGCAAAGTGGGCGGTATTCAGTCGATGCTCTCGGCGCCAGAAGCGGTGTTCATTGTGGACATCAAAGCCGAGAAAACCGCGCTTGCCGAAGCTAAACAAAAAGGAGCCAAGGTGATCGCCATCGTCGACACCAACGTCAACCCAACCGAAGTGGATTTCCCGATTCCAGGCAACGACGACGGGGTCAAATCGATTGAGCTCATTACCCGCGCCTTAACGGAAGCAATCAAAGAAGGCAAAGCCAACGCGGTGCAAGCCGCGGCGCTCGCCAAAGCCACCAAAGAAAAAGATGAAGAGGAAGCCAAGGTGAAAGCCGAAGCGGTGGCCGCCGTTGCTGATTTAGACGAAAAAATTTCTGAAGAAGTGGCCGGAGAAAAGTCCAAAGAGAAAGTGGCCGGATAACCGGATACGGAGTGAGGAGTGAACATAAAACGCTAATTGTTTTTTCTATGGGAGAGATTACCGCCGCTGCCGTGGGAGAGTTGCGGGAGATGACTGGAGCCGGGATGATGGACGCCAAAAAGGCGTTGGTCGAGGCGGGTGGTGATTTGGAAAAGGCCGCTGAATTATTGCGCAAAAACGGAATCATCAAAGCTGGCAAGAAAGCCGACCGCACCACCAACGAAGGTCGCGTCCATGCTTACGTGCATGGCACGGGTAAAGTGGGTGTGTTGGTAGAAGTGTTGTGCGAAACCGATTTCGTGGCCCGTAACGAAGCCTTCGTGGCCTTGTGTAACGACTTGGCAATGCACGTGGCCGCTTCCGCGCCGCTCTACGTGAGCCGTGATCAGGTGCCCATGGAGATGGTAGAGAAGGAACGAGAAATGTATCGCGCGGAAATGGAAGGACAAACCAAAGCCGCGGAGATTATGGATAAGATTGTTGACGGTAAACTCAACAAGTTTTTCGCCGACGTCTGTTTGCTGGAGCAAGCCTTCATTAAAGACGAAGACAAAACTGTAGAAGAGTTTGTGAAAGAGAAGATCGCCACCTTGGGAGAGAACATCCAAGTGCGCCGATTCTCCCGACTGAACTTGGGAGCCTAAAAAATATCCACAACGCAACACGCTTGGTCTCTTGACTGAGCGTGTTGTTTGTTTTCTATAGGTGTATAGTAAAGGTGCCCCCTGGGTCGTGGTTGGAGGAGTGATATCATGCCTGTTCCCACGAGTCCTGTTCGACCTGTACCGTACACAATCCTGACCGCGACCCAGGCGCTTCCCCTCTTCATCTTCCCTGATGTGGAGTGAGGGTGCTCGTCCACCTTGCATTGTTGACCTTTGGCCATTTAGGCACACGCGAGGACTGCATCGCATCCGCACACTCCCATCAGGGACCTTCTACCACGTCGACGATTGCCTTTGGGTCGTCGGCGTTTCCTTTTGTGCTATACTTTGGTTATCAATTATTTTTTCTTTCTATGCTGCGCGTTGCTATTAATGGATTCGGCCGCATTGGTCGAACGGTACTCAAAGCGGGTTGGGACCATAAAGGAATCGAGTTTGTGGCGGTTAATGATTTGACCGATCCGGCGACACTGGCGCACTTGTTGAAATATGATTCCGTGTTTCGTACATGGAACCACAAAATTTCTAGCGACAAGAATGGGTTGTTGATTGATGGCAAGCGTTTGCCGGTGGTGGCGGAAATGGATCCGACCAAGCTGCCTTGGAAACAGATGAAGATTGACGTGGTGATTGAATCGACCGGGCGTTTTACCGATGCGGAGAGCGCTAAAGCGCACCTTACGGCCGGGGCCAAGAAAGTGGTGATCAGCGCTCCGGCCAAAGGGGTACCAACGTATTTAATGGGGGTCAATCACAAAGAGGCGGGGAAGAAGGATGTGATTGTCAACAACGCTTCGTGTACCACCAACTCGATTGCTCCGGTGGCGGATATTATGCAGGAAGTGTTCGGGGTTAAGAAAGCGATGATGACGACGGTGCATTCGGTGACGGCGGAGCAGAATATTGTCGATGGCTTACCGCCGAAATTGCATCCAGATTTGCGTCGTGCGCGAGCCGCGCTGATCAACATTGTGCCGACCTCGACCGGAGCGGCCAAAGCGATGAGCGAAGCGGTGCCGGAAATGAAAAGTAAATTTGATGGAATTGCTATTCGTGTGCCGTCGATCGATGTGTCGCTTTCGGATTTCACTTTTTTGCTTGGTCGAAAGACGACGGTGGAAGAAGTCAACGCGGTGTTTAAGAAAGCAGCCGCATCCGCCCGATGGAAAGGGATCCTTGGTGTCACCGACGAACCACTGGTCTCGACAGATTTTGTTGGCGACAGCCGTTCGTCGATTGTGGATTTGGCCATGACTCGGGTAGTCGATGGGGATTTGGTAAAAGTTCTCGCTTGGTATGACAACGAGTGGGGATATTCGGTGCGATTGATGGAATTGGTTGAACATGTCGGCAAACTATGAAATTACGAATGATTCCCTTGAACGCGGTTAAGGGCAAGCGCGTCTTGGTGCGTATTGATGCTAACGTGGAGATCAAAAATGACCGCGTGGTTGATGGGCCGCGCGGGCGCATTGCCCGTTCCGCCGAAGGGATTCGCCGCTTGCAGCAAGCGGGCGCGCGGGTGGTAGTGCTGTCGCATCTTGGTCGACCGACAAGCGCAAGCGATACAGCGAATTGTTTGCGTCCGGTTGCCAAACGTTTGAGCGCATTGTTAAAAACACCCGTGCGTTACGATGGTTCTCTTGTAGGTCCTTCGGCAAAGCGATTGGTGGATGGGTTGAAAAATGGTGATGTTGCCTTGCTAGAAAATCTCCGTTTTGATCGGCGTGAAGAAAAAAATGATCGTGGATTTGCCAAAGCGTTAGCTGAGCTTGGTGATCTATATGTGGACGACGCGTTTGCTGTCGCTCATCGCGCTCATGCATCTGTTTCCGCGATCACCAAACTCTTGCCGTCGTTTGCTGGTCCGTTGATGGTCGAGGAAGTGAAGGGGCTTTCCCAAGCGATGGGGCATCCAAAAAAACCGTATGTGTTAGTGCTCGGTGGTGCGAAAATGGAAACCAAGATTGGATTAGTGGAACGACTGGGCCCAGCTGCCGATCACGTGTGCGTCGGCGGAGCGCTCGCCAATACGTTTTTAGCGGCGATGGGGGTTTCCATGGGTACGTCGCGATATGAAAAAACAGAAATGAAAACGGCCAAGCGTCTGCTTAAGCGTTTTGGAAACAAGATGGTATTGCCGATGGATTTTCGTTTGAATGGAACAGCGATTGAAGATGCGGGGCCAGCCACGACCAAGGAATTTGTGCGCGTGATCGCTTCCGCGAAAACGATCGTCTGGAATGGGCCTTTGGGACGCACCGAACATGCGGCGTTCACCAAAGCTACGCGTGCCATAGCACAAGCGATCGCCAAGAGTCACGCGACAACAATTGTTGGAGGGGGAGACACGTTGCCGCTTATGGAAAAATGGAAACTGGCGGATGCGTTTACATTACTATCAACGGGTGGGGGAGCGATGCTGGCATTTTTGTCGGGTGACAAGATGCCCGGGATCGAACCGCTTATGGTGAAGCGCTAACGATTTGGATCGGTCCGGATTTTTTAACGAGTGGGGGTGGTTTGTATCATTGTGGCTCGTGTGAGCTGGCGATGCGGTAGAGATGGTGTACCGAGTGGTCATTTTTCGAGTAGATATAGATTTTATATCGGTTCTATTTAAAAAGAATTTATAACCGATCTATTTTTGATATACAGTCAAAAAGTGACCTTTTCACAGACACCAAATCATTACGCAGAAACCGGCTGGACCCCGTCCTTTATAGGATCCCATCCCGACCCGATTTGTGTTATTATGTCCCCACTATGGCATCACATTCTATCGATTTGATTCACGCCCACGAGATCCTGGATTCCCGAGGAAATCCTACGCTAAAAGTTTCGGTCATGCTGAACGATGGCACGATTGGATCGGCCTGTGTTCCTTCTGGTGCTTCGACTGGATCGCATGAAGCGTTGGAGTTGCGCGATGGCGATAAAAAACGTTATGGCGGAAAAGGGGTGTTGAAAGCGGTCAAGCAGGTAAACGGACCTATTGCCACCTTGCTGCGGGGTCGATCGGTTTTTGATCAACGTGGAATCGACGACGCCATGCGTTTGCTGGACGGTACACCCAACAAATCCCGCTTAGGGGCCAATGCTATTTTAGGAGTTTCGCTCGCTTGCGCCCATGCCGGTGCCGTCGCGCGACGCGTGCCATTGTATCGCTATATACGAGAGACGTTTGTAGATACGTCGGCCGGTAAATCTTGGGAGCGTTACACCATGCCGCACCCGACGATGAACATTTTAAACGGTGGATTGCATGCTGGTTGGGTGATTGATTTGCAAGAATGCATGATCATTCCTCAGCAGAAGAAATTCTCCGAGCGCGTGCGTTGCGGGGCGGAAGTGTTTCATGCTCTGCGATTGGTGTTGCAAGACAAAGGGTACTCCACGCTTGTGGGAGATGAGGGCGGATACGCGGTTCCTTTGAAGCGTAACGAAGAAGCCTTCGCCTTGATCGTAAAAGCGATTGGGCGCGCTGGCTACGTGGCCGGTCGCGACGTGAAGCTTGGTATTGATCCGGCGGCGAGCGAGTTTTACGAAGACAAGAAAAAAATCTACGCGCTGACGACAGATAAGAAAATGCTGACATCTTCCCAGATGATTACGCTCTATCAATCTTGGATCAAAAAGTATCCACTGGTCATGATTGAAGATGGATTGGCGGAAGACGATTGGGCGGGGTGGGCGCAATTGACTTCTCGTCTCAAAACAACAACGCTGGTTGGTGATGATTTGTTTGTGACCAACGTGGAACGCATTCAAGAAGGGATCGACAAACATGTTGCCAACGCGGTGCTCATCAAGGTGAATCAGATTGGCACCCTTTCCGAATCGATCGATGCGATTCTGTTGGCGCGGCAGCATGGATACGCCATTAATGTTTCGCACCGTTCCGGAGAAACGGAAGATACCACCATCGCGGACTTGGCCGTGGCGTTTAATGCCGAGTTTATCAAAACCGGAAGTTTGTCGCGGTCGGAGCGATTGTGTAAGTACAATCGCCTGTTGGAGATTGCGGAAGAACTTGGAAAATAATCTATGGACGATCAACAGGTGAAACGTCCCAAACCGGCCGTGCTCCTCATCCTTGATGGTTGGGGGGTGGCACCTGCCGCCGAAGGGAACGCGATCACGCAGGCGAAAACGCCGGTGATGAACGATATTATACGTCGCTATCCGGCTATGACGTTGCGCGCTTCCGGTGAAGACGTGGGGTTGAGCTGGGGAGAGATGGGAAATTCTGAGGTGGGACATTTGGCGATTGGCGCTGGACGCGTTTATTACCAAATGCTGCCGCGCATCGATCGCGACATTGCTCTCGGAGATTTTTTTCGCAACGCGGCTTTTTTAAAAGCGATTGAGCAGGTGAAAACACACAACAGTAAATTGCATCTTGTGGGCCTGGTGTCTGGGGGGAGGGTGCACGCCATGGATACCCACGCGCATGCCTTGTTGCAGTTAGCCGCGAATCAAGGACTTTCTCAAGTATTTGTTCACGCGATTTTAGATGGGCGCGATACGCTGTATAACGCCGGATTTGATTTTATTTCTACGTTGCAGGAAAAGATGCGTCAGTTAAAAACAGGTAAGCTAGCTACACTGTGTGGACGTTTTTATGCTATGGATCGCGACAACCGTTGGGATCGGGTGGAAAAAGCGTACAATGCCATGGCACGAGGCATGGCAGAGGTAACAGCGGAAGACGCGCTTGTGGCGATGAAGGCATCGTATGCCAAGGAAGTGTATGACGAACAGCTTCCGCCGACGGTCTTGCTTGAGAACGGTCATCCCGTGGCAACGATCGGAGAGAATGACGCGGTGATTTTTTTCAACTTTCGTCCCGACCGAGCCCGCGAATTGACCAAAGCTTTTGTCTTGCCTGAGTTCGACGCATTCCCTCGCCAGCAAATTCCGAATTTAGAATTTGTTACCATGGCAGAATACGAAACACGTTTGCCGGTAGACGTGGCCTATCCGCCTCTGGTGGTTCGTCAAACCCTGGCGGAAGTGTTTGCCGAGCACGGGCTAAAACAACTGCACATTGCCGAAACAGAAAAGTACGCTCACGTGACCTTCTTTTTGAACGGGACACGCGAAGAGCCTTTTTCTGGTGAGGAACGCGTGATTATTCCTTCTCCGCAGGTGGCCAGTTACGATCAGGAACCAAGAATGTCTGCTGATGCCATCACCGATCGCGTCGTCAAAGAGATTCGCGGCGGGGCGTACGATGTGATTGTGGCAAACTTCGCCAATGCCGACATGGTGGCGCATACCGGAAACCTGGAGGCCACCAAAGAGGCAGTAGAAGCCGTGGATGGGTGTGTTGGTAAGATTGTTTCCGCGGCGGTCTCCGCTGGTGGGGCTGTGTTTATTACGGCTGATCACGGTAACGCGGAAGAGGTTCGCAATTTGCAAACCGGGGACATCGACAAAGAGCATTCCACCAATCCGGTGCCGTTTTTGATTGTCAGCGCCGCTTTGGAAGGGCAAGCCTCGCCTGCTGGCGAAGTGCCGGGAGGGGATTTGTCGCTTTCATTACCGGTAGGGATGTTGCCCGATGTTGCCCCAACAATCTTGAAGCTGATGGATTTGCCCCAGCCACCGGAAATGACTGGATCCGCGTTAATGTAAACGTATGTTGCGTTTTGACGAATACATCTCCACGAAACTTGATGGTTGGGCCGACGGGTATCCCGCCCGCGAGTTTTTGGCGACGTTGTTTGCCAAGTACATGGTGTGGGCCTTTTTCGGCGCGACGATTGTGTGCTATCCAGCATTCATACGCACGCAAGAAGGTTACGCGCTGTATTTATTGATGCTGTTTGTTGCCGTTGGCGCGCCGCACGTTTTTTCTATTGTGTTAAGTTTTCTCATTCGCCGCAAGCGTCCCTACGAACGCATGCCAGACGCTTGGCACTTACCCATTCGTGTTTATACGCCATCGTTTCCTTCTGGACACTCGACGATTGCCTTCGCGACGGTGGCATTTTTCATCATTTTTTGGCATCCGGTCGTGTGGATCGCCATCCTTTTGGCAGTGCTGGCAAGTTCCATTGCTCTTGCCAGGGTGCTGGTCGGTGTGCATTATGTAACCGATATCCTTGCGGGAGCCTTGATCGGAACATGTGGAGCGTGGTTTGTATCTGTTGTGTTTGCTTTGGTGGACTTCCTGTTTACGAAGTGGTAAACAACTACCTATGAAAGCGATTATTTTAGCCGGTGGATCTGGGACGCGGTTGTGGCCATTGTCTCGAGAAAAACAACCTAAGCAGCTGCAGAGCATTTTGGGTGGAAAAACACTTTTGCAAATGACCTATAGTCGTTTGGCAACGTTTTTGAAGCCGGAAGAGATGTATGTGGCGACAGGCGTGTCTGATGCGGCTACGGTCAAAGCACAGTTACCAAAAATCCCTCCAAAGAATGTGTTTGTCGAGCCGGAACGTAAAGGCACTGCCGCGGCGATTGGAGCGGTGGTGGCAATGATTGCCAAACAAGACCCTGAAGAGACATTTGTGGTGATCAACTCCGACGCGCACGTGACTGATGCCGAAGAGTACGTGGAGGCGATCACCATGGCCGATGAATTGGCGCGCAAGAAACCGGGACATGTGGTGTTGATCGGGGTAAAACCGCATTATCCGGAGACAGGCTACGGCTACATTCATTTGGGTCCTGCCGCCGCCTGGGTTGGAGCGGAAGGTCGTCAGCGTTTAGCGCACACGGTCGACAAATTTGTGGAGAAACCAGACGCGGAGCGGGCGGCGGAATACGTGCTCTCTGGTGATTATTTATGGAATCCAACCTTGATTGTTTCAGAAGCGGGTCCGTTTTTGGAACGCTATCGTGAACACGCACCAGACATTTACCGCGAATTGCTCCGCATCCAAGCGGCGGTTGGAAAAGCCAATAGCAAAGAGATCATCACAGATGCTTTTACCAAGCTTCCTAACGTTTCTATCGACGTGGCTGTTCTAGAGAAGGGCGGCAAGATGGCCGTGGTGCCAGGAAATTTTGGCTGGCGCGATATAGGCGACTGGAGAGCGATTTATGATGTACGCATCCACGATGAAGCCGACGAACATAAAAATGTTACTCGCGGGCAGGTGGTTTGCGTGGAAGCTAAAGGAAATTTGTTGTGCACCTCGGAAAAGAAAGTTCTGGCACTTGTGGGGCTAGACGATTTGATTGTCATCGACACCGAGGATGCTCTTTTGATCGCTCCGCGTGATCGCGCGCAGCAAGTGAAGCAGATCGTGGCTGAACT
The DNA here is from genome assembly GCA_964588955.1 of uncultured Gammaproteobacteria bacterium. Classification (GTDB taxonomy): domain Bacteria; phylum Patescibacteriota; class Patescibacteriia; order UBA9934; family CAMTUG01; genus CAMTUG01. Next base: position 13,161 of record CAZPQJ010000004.1, on the reverse strand, counting down.
CAAAAAGCGGGGAATGAGTAAATTTTTATGAGAAAGATGTTTTGGGTGCTAATGGTTCTTGTGGTGCTGGTCTTTACGATGCTTGGCGGGATGATTTGGGTTGGCGGTCAAATTTGGAAACAGCCAACGGATGCGTCCGATGCCGTTTCCTTTACGATTACGCCGGGAGAAAGCGCTCGCGAGATCGCCGCCTCGTTGAAGGAAAAGGGCTTGATTGACAGCGCCTGGTTGTTTGAAGTATTTGTGCGATACGTCAAACGGGATAATCGCTTGCAAGCCGGTACGTATGAAATTTCTCGCGGAACGGGAATTGCCGGATTATTTATCACCTTACGTTACGGCCATAAACAAACCGATGCGGAAGTAACGATTCCGGAAGGCTACACCCTCACACAAATCGGCACGCTTGTGGAAAGTAAATTGGGTTTTTCCGATGTCGACTGGCAGGCAGCTACGGGGGTTGATTCTCCATTTGAAGATACGTTAGCGTTGTTGAGTGACAAACCTGATGACGTCGACTTGGAAGGGTATCTTTTCCCCGATACCTATCGATTTGCGCAAGATGCGACAGCCGAGGACGTTGCTCGCATCATGCTTGAGACCATGGATCAACGGTTAGTCGAACACGCCGACGATCTTGGAGACATTATCAAGACGGGCAATCTCCACGAAGTGTTGACCCTTGCTTCCATTGTCGAGCGCGAAGTCATGACAGATGCGGATCGCGGCAACGTTGCCGATATTTTTCAGAAACGACTAGACATTGGCATGGCCTTGCAAGCAGATTCCACCGTCAACTACATTACCGGCAAAAAGTCTCCAGGAATTTCCCTTGACGACAAGGAAACCGATTCGCCGTACAATACGTATAAATATCCTGGACTCCCTCCAGGACCCATCTCCAACCCAGGGATTGCCTCGATCATCGCCGCCGCCCATCCAACACCCAACCCCTACTATTACTTTTTGACAACCGAGGAGGGTAAAGTCATGTATGCGGAAACGTATGATCAACACCTGGCCAACAAGGCTCTCTACCGCTAGTCTTTGTTTTTCTCTTTTTCTCCTGCTTTCTCCTGCTTCCGTCCAAGCAGCCGATTTGTATTTGAACCGTTTTGATGACGTGATTCAGGTCAATGCGGATGGGAGTTTTGACGTCACTGAAACAATTCTTGCCGACTTTGCCGTTCCCAAGCATGGGATTTATCGTGTTATCCCGACACACTACCGCACCGATAGCGGAGCCACGTTGGTCACGACGATCGATAACGTCAGTGTTACTGATCTTGGCGGGAAACCGATTGAGACCAACGCGAGCAATGGTGACGCGCTTTCATTGCGGATTGGCAGCGCGGAGGCCACCGTAAATGGTCCGCAGTATTATGTGTTGCATTATCGGGTGCACGGAGCCTTAGTGGATTTGGCGGATCAAACGGAGTTGTATTGGAACGTGACCGGGACGGATTGGGATACGCCGCCGAGCGAAGCGTCCGTGCACGTGCAGCTTCCCGCCGAGGCGACGTTTGCGCAAGAGGATGTTTCGCTCGCGTGCTACACCGGTGCCGCTGGCTCCACCGCATCAGATTGCACCACGGCTTTTTCTGGCCGAACCATGCTGGCGGGCACCTCGAATGACTTTTTGACTATCGCCTTTGCCTGGCCAAAGGGATTGGTGACGGTGCCGCCACCGACGTATCAGAGTGCGGAGTTTCAAGCGTTACAAGCGATCGGAAAATACGTCATTTGGGTGCTGCCGCTCCTCACCCTTCTCTTTATGTTTTGGCGCTGGCATCGTTACGGGCGTGATCCCAAGGGTCGCGGGACGATCGTGCCGGAGTATGAGCCGCCGAAGGGATTGTTGGCGGCGGAAATGGGGATATTGTTTGGCATGGGGGTACGGAAAGAATTTTTCTCGGCAGCCATTGTTGAATTGGCTGTGCGCGGACACCTAAAAATTATCGAGCGTACGGAAGATCGCTTTGGGCCAGATCGCAAAACGTTTACTTTGGAAAAAGTTTCTGGTGGGGGAGAGTTGCGCGAGTGGGAGACCCTTCTACTGAACGCCTTGTTCAAAAATGGACGCACATCGACCACAGAAGATGATTTGAAAAATCAATTTGCCAAAGATAAGCGCCCGGCTGAAAAAGCCTTGGAGGAGCGACTGGTGAGCGAAGGCTATTTTGCCGCCAACCCCTCCCGTGCGCGCGCGGCGTGGATGGGCTTGGGCATAGTCGTGGCCTTTTTGGGATTTCCGTCCTTCAGTCTCGCGGTGATGCTGACAGGTGGTATTATTTTGCTGTTTGGTTGGCTCATGGCCAAACGTACAAAAAAGGGAGCAGAGGCGTTCGATGTGGCTAAAGGATTTAAGGTGTTCTTGACCACCGCAGAGAAATATCGTTTGGAGTGGCAAGAGAAAGAGGGAATCTTTGAGAAGTACTTGCCGTACGCCATGATTTTTGGCATCGCCGACAAGTGGGCCAAAGCGTTTGCGACCGTGCACGCCGAAGCGATTCACCCGGCCTGGTACATTGGTCCATCGCTCATGAACTTCAACGCTGCCGACTTTTCTTCTCGCATGAATGATCTCACCAGTCATCTGGCCACCGTTGCGGCACCCAAGAGCGGTGCCTCGCACGGGGGAGGATTCTCTGGTGGGGGATTTGGTGGAGGTGGGGGAGGGTCGTGGTAAAGGCGGAGAAAAAGAGAAAATAGGAGAAAAGATAAAAAGGAAATTATGCGTAAATTGCTGTTAACGTCTGAGTTTACTCCGGAGCTCGCCAAAGAGATGGTGAAAATGCTTCCCACTCCGCCGGGCGAGACAAAAGTGGGTTTTATTGCTACTGCGTCGGAGCCAGAGACACAAGATAAGACGTACTTGTTGAAAGATCGCGCGGCTCTTGAATCATTGGGATTTTCCGATGTGATCGACATCGATCTGAAAGTGCCGGAGGATTTGGCCAAGCTTGATGATTGCGGATTGATTTTTGTTGAAGGGGGAAACACGTACTACTTGCTGAAGTGGGTTCGTGAAAGTAAGTTTGATGCCAAGCTGAAAGAATTGCTTGCGGGAGATAAAGTGTATGTGGGTGTCAGTGCGGGAAGTATTGTTGTTGGCACCAGTATCGAAACGGCCGGGGTCGGTCCGTCGGCGGATAAGAATGATGTGATGCTCGAGGACACGCGTGGGCTGCGTCAGGTGCCATTTATGGTGGCGGTGCACATGAAACCAGGCGACAAGATTTATTTCGACAAGTTCGCTCGACAGAAACCCCTGCATCCGATCATTGGTTTGCCCGACGGTTTGGCTATCATTTGCGAAGGGGATCGTTTCCGTCTCGTCGGCGACGGGCAGGTGTTGACTTGGAGTTCAAAATTATTTCGATAATGGTAGGGGCAGGCCCATGTGCCTGCCTGTGTTATACGTATGCGCCACGAAAAGAAAGTTTGGACGCCGTGGTTTCAATGGATCCTTGATGGCAAGAAGCACTACGAAATGCGTCTGGCGGATTGGGACTGCGCGCCTGGCGACGAGTTGGTGTTGAAGGAATGGGATCAAGAGAAGCAGGAATATACTGGACGTGAGATGACTAAAACCGTCAGCCGTGTGGCGCGGACGAAAGATCTCATCATCGAGCAGTGGTGGAGCAAAGAAGACATTGAAAAATACGGATTTCAGATTATTAGTTGGGAGGAATAAAAAGAACGGCGCCCTCGAAGACCAGCTTGGCTTCGAGGGCGCGTTGATGAGAGATCAGGAATAGCGGGGGCGGGTGACAGTGACGACGGAGGATTCGCTGACGCTTCCTGCCGCGTCGAGAAGTCGGGTCGGTACGAGCACCTCCCAGGTTTCCTCTCCGGCCGGATCCGTTTGCCAGTGGCTACGAGGGGTGTCGAAGAGAGCCTCCTCGCGCCCGGAGATACACGGGAAGCTGAGCACGGTCTTGCGTCGCACATGGGCGAAGGTCCAGCCGCAGTTGCGCACCTTGGACCGCAACACCTCGTCGCCATTGGGGATCACCCCGACCTTTTGGACGATTTCGGCGTAGGCGCGGGCGGCGTTCTTCGGGGTGAAGCCGGCGGCGATCCAGAACTCCAGAGCGCGGGTTTCCTTTGCCTCGGGGTAGCGCTGCCGAAGCCGCGCGCCGAGCAAGAGGCTCGTGCGTTTGTACTTTTTGTCCATTTTGCAGGCGCGGACAGCTTTTGACAGCAGTCGCTTGCAGATACGGTCGAACCACTCCACCTGTGGCTCTTTCCAGTAGCGCGAAGCCTCGACGTCGTAGAGCATGAACAAGTGGTTGATGGACTGGGTGAACACGGTAGTGAGCAGGAATTCGACCACTTCGGAGTCGACATGACTTTCCAACAGGTGACGCACCCAGTCGAGCTTGAGTCGGGTCGTCTTGCTGTCGGCATGAGCGATGACCAATCGCACGATGTCATCTTCTGGCATCACGGTGATACCGGGGGTCTTGCCTCGCATGAGTGCGTCCATCCACACCGGACCGTACGGTCCGGTGACGAAGAGCTCACGAAGGAAGGCGGGAACATCTGCAATGAGGGACTCCTGCAAGGTCTTGGTGTTGATGATGATCCAGGTGAGGGTGGCGTGTGAATCGTACTCTCGCCCGCGCACCTCCTGGGGTTGATCATCTTCGATTGACCAACGCAGGTAGTCGAGGCTCAGTGTGCCGGCGTGGAGTTGCTCGTAGAGGTCGTTCGTGATGTTGCGTGGGTCGATGCGGGTGAAATCAGTCATGGGATCCTCGGGGTTGTGGGGCGAGCGGATTGTGGCAAAGTTGATGCCTTTTGTCCAGGGTTGAGACGTGATAAACTCTGTGGGCTATGAAAGAATTCATCCTCTCCAATACCGCTCCTGCGAGCTACAAGATTGACTATCAACAGGAGTTAAATCCTGAGCAGCTGGACGTGGTTATTCACGGCGACGGGCCGTGTTTGGTATTGGCGGGAGCGGGATCGGGAAAGACGCGGACCATTACTTATCGGGTGGCCTATTTGCTGGAGTCGGGGGTGCCGGCCGAGGAGATTCTGCTTTTGACCTTCACCAACAAAGCGGCCAAGGAGATGATGAGTCGGGTGCAGGAGTTGATGCACGGGTACCCGACCGGACTTTGGGGCGGCACGTTCCACTCCGTTGCTAATCGGATTCTTCGCCAGTACGCCCACCTCATTGGCTATCAGCCGAACTTTACCATTATGGATGCGGACGATGCGCACGACTTGGTGAAGTTCTGTATTCGTGATTTGAAGATCGACACCAAAGCCAAGCGTTTTCCTTCGCCGTCGGTGATTCACTCCATTATTTCCTACGCCCGCAATTCGTCACAAACGATCGCCGAGGTGATTGAAGACAAACATCCACACTTTTTCGATTTGTTGCCAACTATCGAGCGTGTTGCTGAAGTGTATGGCGAGCGCAAGAAGTTTTCGGGAACGATGGACTTTGATGATTTGTTGTTACTGCTATCTGAGTTACTTAACACGAATCCAGCCGTGCGCGAGGCGTTGAGTAAGCGTTTTCGTTATGTCCTGGTCGATGAGTACCAAGACACCAACGTGATTCAAGCGGGGATTGTGAAGCATCTCACCTCGTATCACCGCAACGTGCTTGTTGTCGGTGATGACGCGCAGTCTATTTATTCATTCCGCGCGGCGCAGATTCAAAATATCTTGAAGTTTCCCGATGGCTATGGCGATGCCAAGGTGTTTCGTTTGCAAACAAACTATCGTTCGACGCCAGAGATTTTGGGGTTGGCCAACGCGGTGATTGAACAAAACGTTGATCAGTTTCAAAAAGAGTTGAAAGCCGTGCGACCAGGTTTTGAAAAGCCATGCGTGGTGCCGGCGGGAGACTCTCGACAAGAGGCACAGTACGTGGCTGAGCAGATTTTACAGTTGCGCGACAAGGGGTCATTGTTCAAAGAAATCTGCGTCCTCTTTCGCGCGGCACACCACAGTCAGGCACTGGAAATGGAACTTGCTCGGCGTAATGTACCTTACGAGTATCGCGGAGGGATGAAGTTTTTTGAACGCGCCCATGTGAAAGATGTCGTCGCGTATGTGCGGTTGATTGCTAATCCGAAAGACACCACGGCTTGGGTGCGTGTGCTGTCTCATCAAGTGGGGATTGGGGAAGTGACGGCGGCGAAAATCACCGAAGCGGCGCAACAGTACGAGACGATTGACGCGGTTGTTGCGGCTGATCCGGCGAACTTTGCGAGTGGCCGGTCGATGAACGGTTGGCAAACACTCACGAGTAACATCGCCCGGATGCTGAAAACCGATCGTACACCCGCGGCGCTGATTCGTGCCGTGGCGGGATCGAGCTATCAAGATTACTTGGAAGCAGAGTATGTTAACTTTGCTGATCGGCTAGAAGACGTTGAGCAATTTGCCATCTTTTCTGAACAGTATACGGATCTCACGACCTTTCTTGAGGAAGTAACATTGAAAGACGATTACGGCGCAATTGAGGAAGGGGAGTCATTGGAACAGCAAGACAAGATGGTTTTGTCGACGATCCATCAAGCCAAAGGACTCGAATGGGATGCGGTGTTTGTGATCAACTTAACCGACGGTGCCTTTCCGCATCCTCGCGCGATGGGGGAAAAGGGCGGGCTCGAAGAAGAGCGGCGGTTGTTTTATGTCGCCGCTACCCGCGCCCGTAAACAGTTATTTTTGACCTACCCCATGATGAGCGGCTATGAAACGATGGAGATGCGTCAGCCGTCGATGTTTTTGTCAGAACTGCCCAAAGGACTGGTCGAAGAAGTGAAGCTGCGCCGCGCGGTGAATCCGGGATTTTTGTCTGGCACGCAGAATCTTGGGAAAAAAGATTGGTCGTTTATGGATCGGGCGGATGATGATTTTTGTGACGACGGACCGATGATTGTTCTCGATGCGCTTGGGGAGCCGAAAAAGAAATCCAAAGCCTCGGGTTTTTTGAGCGGCGTCGACGAGTTATAATAACGATCTATGCACCAACGTTCCTATCGATCATCACACACGCCCGTTCGCGGCACGTCGCATTATAAATCCCTTGCCTTGCTGGTGATTGGTGTGGCGGTCTTTTTTGGTGGCATTAGCTGGTTTCGCCGACAAAGCAACGGCCCGGTTGCCGACACATCTACCGTCACCGAAAATCAAGTCATTTCCATTGTTGCTAATGGTCAAGCGCCTATTCGTCGTGATCGCGAGGAAGCGACGGTGTACAACGTCGATCATGTGGGACTCGCCATTGCTAGCCGTGAAGTGCAAGATCATACCTTTCACCACACGCTCGTAGCTCATCTTTCGGATCCGTCCGAAGGCTGGCACTATCAAGGATGGCTCGTACGTGCTGAACCCTTTGATTTTTTCTCTACCGGTTCAATGGATAAAAATGCCGACGGCACCTTTGCGTTGATTTGGGATGGTCCGTTTGGAAAAGATTACAACGACTATGACGAAGTTGTGGTCACGCTAGAAAGAGATGGCGGCGACGAGGGCCCATCAACGCATATTTTGGAAGGGCGGTTTTGATTATCTCGGACGGCATATGATCTGGCCGGCAAAGACCATCCCGGAAGCAAGGGGATCCTAAACGTATTGCTCAACTTTCGTGATCATAATGCCAGCCGCTCGAGCGGGCGCGGAATTCGATGCCGAGGCAGGAAGCCCGGGTCCAGCTGGCGGAACCGT
>CAZPQJ010000004.1:0-5363 GCA_964588955.1 uncultured Gammaproteobacteria bacterium | reverse complement strand
CGGGCGCGGAATTCGATGCCGAGGCAGGAAGCCCGGGTCCAGCTGGCGGAACCGTAGCGCGATTGAATTTTATCGAGGGCTCCAACGACCATGGTTGTTTTTTTATTTTTAGCAAAAAGTGAATATTGTTCCGGTGCGCGTGTAACCATGGAAGCGGAAATGCCAATCAGGCGGATAGGCGTGCCATCCCACCAGTGCTCTATTAAACTCCAGGCCACGTCAAACAGAGTGAGCCCATCTGCCGTTGGTTCTTGTAGGCGTCGTTGTTGTCCGTGGCCTCCGTGTTTGTTGTAGCGTATGTAGACATGAACGCATCCCGCAGACAGTCCTTCGCGACGCAAGCGCCAAGCGACTTTGTCGCACATCGCCAGCAGGTTACGTTTGAGTTCGCGCGGGTCATTAATGTCGCGCGGGAAGGTATAGGAATGCCCGAACGACTTTTGATCCGCTTCCTCCCGTTCAACAGCAAAGTGGTCGCGTCCCCAGGCAGCTTCATGTAGCCAGCGCCCCCAGCTTTTGAATTCTTTGATGAGCGCGTCGACGGGATAATCGCGCAAACCTTGTACGGTGGTGATTCCAAGTTCTGCTAAATGCCGTTCGGTGCGATATCCGATGCCGCAAAAGTCCCGCAGTTGCAGCGTGTCGAGAAAGGGAAGAACGTGATGTGGTTGCACAACGGTCAGTCCATTTGGTTTGCGATATTCTGATCCAAGCTTAGCAATGAGTTTATTTGGCCCTATGCCAATTGATGCAGTAATCCATTCACCGCAGACTTCTTTTAATCGCGTGCGGATTGCTTGCGCGATGATCGTTGCCCCAAAGTAATCGTCTGCCTCTTTTGTCACATCAAGATAGCATTCATCAACGCTCGCTTGTTGCACGTCGTCGGTAAACTCGTGAAAGAGATTGACGAACCGGTGAGTAATCTCTGAATACTTTTCTGGGTCACCTGGAATAATAATGAGAGAAGGACAAATACGTAATGCCTCGACGGTCGACATGGCGGTTTTTACCCCAAGCGCTTTTGCCTCTCGACTTGCCGTGGCAATAATTGAACGCTGTGCTTCGCCTTGGCGGTTCACATCAAATCGTTTTCCTGTGACTCCAATCGGCTTGCCACGCAAAAATGGATTGGCTTGCTGTTCCACAGAAGCAAAGTAGCTGTTCATATCCACGTGCATGACTATTCTTTGCATAATTGTCCACAATGGAGGATTGACTTTTGGTCAATTTTGTGTAAGAATAAAGAGACTGCTTTAGATATTTTAAGGGAGGGATATGTTTGATAAAGACGAGGTGGGTCAATTACGTCACGTGATTAAAGAGGTCGTCGATGAATCCATCGGCCAGGCTCTTGAAGATGTTGTGTTACCTCGATTTGAACAGGTTGATCAAGAAATTGCTGCGATAAAAGCGGTGATGGTCACGCGTGATTTTCTTGAAGATCGTTTAGCTGATTTTCGTACAAGTTTAACCGATTCTGCCGACTGGGTTGGTCGTCAGCTCAAGCGATTGACCAATACGATGCATCAAGATGGTCTGCTGGCCGCTGATCAAATCATACAGATTCACGCGAAGTAGTATTGGCCCAGCCTTTTGATGAACCGCAAAAGGCTGGCAAAACGGTTATCGCTTCACTTTACTGCCACCCAAGGTATCAAGGAATTAAATCCTTGAGTTGCAGAGTCGGAGAGCGATAGGGTTACCCTCCGTCGGTGTAAAGCTCGACCAAGCGCCATTCCAACACGTCTGGATCGAGTTTCAGTTTGAAGGCGTTAGCGTCATCGGAAACAGAGAAGTAAAATATGCGCTTTGTACCTTCACGTCCGGTGTGAATGAGATTGACGTGTTTGATGTCGTAATTTTTTTCTTGCCAGCGCATGCGCATTGGCCGCACCTTTGTTTTAGAAAAGCTGGCGATGACGTCGATCGGATCGTCGAGAAAGGTATGCATACTAAAAAAGGTGGCTCAAGGCTCCACGTACAGACTGTTTGAAACGTCGACGGCTGGTTGTGAGGCGCAACATTTTGCGTGCATGTTGGACGCGACGAATGGATCGATTGGGCATGAACGAAAGCGTGGCATCATAGTAGCGAAGTGTTGTATCAGACATAGTAGTGATGCGTTAGAAGTTATTTATTTTGATTTTGGGTACAAAAAACAAGCCTTTCATGGACAATTCGTGAATTGTCCCTACGGTTAATGATTAAACCGTAGCAAACTTTCTAATCACTCCTCGCACGACTCCCTGGATATTAATATTTCCGTTAACGATAATCGGTTGCATGGTGGAATTGGCTGGTTGCAAACGAATGTGATGGGCTTCGCGATAGAAACGTTTGAGCGTAGCGTAGGCGTTGTCGAGCAGAGCAACAACGATGTCACCGTTTTTGGGAGAAGGATTCCGTTCCACAATCACGAAGTCTCCGTCGAAAATGCCGTCTTCAATCATTGAACGTCCTTTCACTTTCAGAACGTACGAATTGGCTTCATCCATCACAAAGTCTCCCGGCACGGCAATGGCTTCTTGATCTTCCACAGCTTCGATTGGTTCACCGGCGGTAATGAGTCCGGCAAGCGGCAACATCATGGCAAGCGGTCGATCGACGAGCGCGTTCAGAGGGTGACTTACGCTGAGCGATCGTGCTTCACCATCATCTCCCGCTTTCAAATACGATTTCTCAATAAGCATTTGAACGTGTTGGTGGACGGTAGCGGGGGAGGATAGATCGAACGCGTCGGCAATCTCACGATAGGTGGGAGCGTATCCTTGCTCATCAATATGGTTGCGGATGAACTCGAGGATCTCTGCCTGCTTCTTTGTTAAACCCATAGTGATAAAAAAACTTACGTTCGTGTTATGTTCGTATGATATACCGAACAAAAACCGAACGCAAGTTTTATCTGTGGATAACCCGATTGGCGCCTGTGTTGGCGTGGCGAAATCAATTTTATGATCCGCCTTCCGTAGATCCGTGTTCCGCTTTGGTAGGAATCACGTATTCCTGGCTCCAATAGGTTTTGCCAGCCACGGTGGCATAGACGCGCAAATACATCGCTCCAGCAGCTCCTTTGCCTTGAAGTTTCATGTTGTCTTCAAATGTTCCGGGAACGGCGGTGAGGCCATTGGTAAACGCGGTGGTGGTGTATGGGTACCCTGAAGCATCAGGCGTAACTTCTGTGCCAAGCGTTCCGGTGTGTGAAGTATCGTCCCAAACAAGTCCGGTAGCGGAGGCAAATGTTTGTTCTGTGGCGTCCACCTTCCAATCCAGTCCGAACAATGCCCCGGTAGGCACGCTTTTCGGCATGCTGCCAAGGGTTGGAGTGACAGGGATGTCCTTGACTACAGGACTTGTCACTTCGTTTGTGTTTGAGCTCGCCTCGTCGTTTCCTGGGGCTTTGCGTTGGGTGAGGTATAAAACACCAGCCACCACAATCACAATCGCTGCTACCCATACCCAGCCCAATCCACGCGTTTTTTCTGCCGTCACAGACGGCTTTTGCTCGGTCATATTATCGTCCATAAAGCCTCCTTTTAATAGTCTTAAACCCATGGTAGCATGCCGTTGGAATTCCCGAAAATGGCGAGCTGCTTGTGCTTCGGCTCAAAACTCCTCAACGTACATTTTGGGTACGTCTCGTCGTTTTATCGCCTCCAGCACGTCGCATCTCATCCATTTTCAGAAATTCCATAATCTATGAAGGTAGTACAAGCACTGACAGAAGGCCATCCAGACAAAGTCTGCGACCAAATCGCCGATGCGTTGGTTGACGAATACATCCGCCGCGATCCGTTGAGTCGGGTTGATCTTTCGGTGATGGGTTCACACGGCATGCTGACCATTGGTGGACAGGTGTGTTCTGATGCCGACTTTGATGCAGGAGAATTAGCCAAGCAGGTCTATCAAGATATTGGTTACGTGGATCAAATTGAACCGTTTGTTAATTTAGATGTGCATCCGCACAATCCCGCCCATGCCCATGCGGGATCTGACGGCACGGTGGTGGTGGTTGGATACGCTACCCGCGAAACGCGGGAGATGATGCCACTGCCGGTGGTGTTGGCTGCCTCGATTGCTCGGCGCATCGACGAGTTGCGAAAAAATGTTCCTGGGTTTGGATGGATTCGTCCGGATGGAAAAGTGCAACTGGTTATGGAAGGGGCAGCTGTGAAAGCGGTGACGGTGTTGTTACAGCATGAAGAATCGATTGATCACTTAACCTTGCAGCAGATTATTTTAGATCGCGTTGTTTCTTTAACTGTTGGTTCAACCGAAGCGGTGCAAGTGAGCATCAATCCGATTGGGTGTTTTAGTAATGGCGGCTTGGGGTTTGACACAGGTGCCAGCAATCGTAAAGTTTCGTGCGACACCTACGGCGGATTGATTCCGTTTGGCACAGGTGGACTGAGTGGCAAAGATCCTGGTCGCGCCGAACGCGCCGGCGCCTACATGACACGCTACGTTGCCAAGCAGTTGGTAAAACGCGGGGCGGCAGATGTCGTGCTCGTTCGCGCCGCCTATTCACTAGGCAAAGCTGAACCGGTAGCGTTGGAGGTGAAAGCGGGCGATGGAACCGATTTAACCGAGTTGGTAAAAAAAGAATTTGATTTTCGACCGGCCGCGGTGGTTGAACGATTAAATTTGCGCCGCCCCATTTACCGCGCCACAAGTAACTACGGCCATTTTGGCAAAGAAGGTTTGCCGTGGGAGGAGTAGATTTGAAAAAGCAGCGCGGTCGAGACCCCGTTTTTTTGTTTTAGATTTTTTCGTTTAGTATTTGTTTCGTTTTTCGTCTTTAGATTTTAGTTTTTCGTGCTACAATAGCACTACTATGCAAAAAGTTTTACGCGTCGTCGTCATTCTCCTTGTAGCATTAGGAACGCTGACTGTACTGCAGTTGCGTGCGCCGGAGGAACGGACGTTTGTAAGTGATGATGGGCTGCTCACGCTGAGTGGATCGTTCACCGCTTCCGAAAAAATTGCCATCGACGAAACTACACCTCCCCAACAGCACTACACCGCCGTCGTCTCTTCCGTCTATCAATTTTATCCGTCAGACAAAATACTCAGCGCTCCGGCAAGGCTGTCGATCATCTATCCCACGACAACGCCAGACGCGGATATGCATCGCTTAGCGCTCGGGTTTTTTGATGAGTCTTTCAGCATGTGGCGGAGTGTCGATTCCGACCTCGACGCAGCTGCGCGCACGGTTTCTACCCAAACATCTCATCTTGGCAGGTGGGCGCTGTTGCAACTCGACGACGTGGCTCGACCGAATGTTGACGCAGAGATTGAATCGCTCATTGCTTCGCCTCCGCAAGGAGCGGTGGGGTATCAACTAGAACTTGGTTACGCCGACG
>CAZPQJ010000003.1:91408-141142 GCA_964588955.1 uncultured Gammaproteobacteria bacterium | reverse complement strand
ATGACTGCTACTACGTAAGCGTGGCCTTGTCTTCGCACAACATCAAGTTTTCTTTTGTCGCTGAACAATCACAGGATTGCGAGTACTTGATCAACTGTTATAGCTGTGAAAATTGTTTTGGATGCGTGGGGCTGAATCGCAAGAAGTTCCATATTTTTAACACGCCGTACGGTGAGGAAGAGTATTGGATCAAGCTCGATGAGATTAAGTGCGCTATGCTTGATCGCGGCGAGTATGGTCGGTTTTTTCCGGCGGCGTTTTCTCCGCTTGGGGTGAAATACGGATTTGCTTATGTGCTCGCGCCATTTACCGCCGACGAATTACGCAACATTGGCGGGCGCGATGATGATCCTGTTGCCGGTATGCGCTTCGCGCCGTACGATGTAAACGCGCCGACGTTTGATGTAAACGAAGTGCCTGATCGTATCGCCGATGTCGACGACGCGTGGGTCGGCAAGCCGTTTTTCGACAAGGAAGCCAATCGTCGGTACGCCATCAACAAGAACGAACTCGATGAGCGTAAGGCCCATGGCTATCCGTTTCCTCGACAGCATTACACCGCCCGGCTTAAAGAGTTGGTTGCTTCCTGCAACGGTCCGGTTCAAGAGGCGACGACCTGCGCCAAATGTGGTGTGGCGATGATGGCCGGTACCAGCGCGGTGTATCCCAAGCGGACAATCTATTGCAAACCGTGTTATTATCAGTTTTTAGAAACGCGTTAATATGTACGAAAAAATTTCTTTCGTTACTTCCGACGGTGTCACGATTGTTGGTAATCTGTACAAGGGTGGATCGGATCGGTTTGCGATGTATGTACACAAGCGGTCGTCGACCAAAGAGGGATGGGATGCATTGGCGACGAAGTTGCAAACGGAGTATGGAGTGACGGGCTTAGCTATCGACGAGCGCGGACACGGCGAGTCGACGATGGGTGGAACGCTTGATTATCAAACCTTTACCGACGACCTTGGCAAAATCAACGACGTTGAGGCCGCCTTTGATTACTTGAAGCCTTTTGGGGCGACGGAGGCAAATACGATCGTGATTGGCGGATCGATCGGCGCCAACGTGGCCATTTGGTTCATGACCCGTCATGCAGGAATGAAGAAAGTCGTGGCCTTGTCGCCTGGGCTTTTGTATCGCGGCGTATCGACGGATGATAAAATCATGCAGCTTGGAACAGATCAACGTGTCCTCTTGGTCGCCAGCGACGACGATGAGCATCGCGCCTATGAGAACGTACAAACGTTGCACGAACTCAATCCATCGCAAACAGACCTTGTGCTTTTGAGCGGCGTCGGCCACGCAGAGACGATGCTGATCAATCAACCAGATTTGTCAGATCGCATTATTCAATGGTTATCAACGTAGGGACAATTCACGAATTGTCCATGCAACCTATGTCCATCATCCAATCCATCGTTCTCGGCATCGTTCAAGGCATTTCTGAATTTCTTCCCATCAGCAGTTCCGGGCATTTGATTTTGATTCCCCAACTGTTGCATTGGCCCGATCAAGGCGTGGTGTTTGACGTCACTATGCACTTGGCAACGCTTTCCGCTGTGTTATGGGTGTTTAAAGATGAAGTGAAAAAAATGGTTTTGGGATTTGTGGGCAAAGGGGAGAAGGCGGATCAAAAAATGGCGTGGATGATTATTGTAGCGACGATTCCGGCTGTGATCGTTGGGTTCTTTTTTGGCGACGCGATTGAAGCAACGTTTCGATCGGCTAGATTGATTGCTATCAGTCTGATCTTCTGGGGGCTTGTGCTTGGTGTTGCTGATTGGGTCGCTTCACGACGTAAGGTTCATGTCCAGGTTGGTTGGAAGCAAGCAATCACCGCCGGCATTGGCCAAGCGATTGCCTTGATCCCTGGCGGGTCACGTAGCGGTTTATCTATTTCCGGCGGATTGTTTACCGGTCTCGACCGCGTCACCGCCGCGCGCTTTTCGTTTTTGCTTGGCATTCCTGCCACCGCCGGGGCGATTGTTTTAACGCTTGCTAAAGCTTACGCTCATCAAACCCCCATCGAGTGGTTGCCAACGATCATCGGATTTTTTGCCGCCCTCGTGGCCGGCATCCTCAGCATTCGCTGGCTCTTGAAATTGATCAGCAAAACAAGCTACTTGTGGTTTACGGCTTACCGCATCCTTATAGCCGTCTTATTTTCTTGATCGTGGCATAAAACAAAAGATCACCAGCGTGTGATGATCTTTTGTGTAGGGGCCTTGAAGCAGACCCCGAGGAAGGTCACGGTTCCGTGTTCGGATAGATGAGAATGCTGGGGTCGTCGAGGGCGACGAAGGGGTTGTGCACCGCGTGCACGAGCAGACCGTTGGATCCGGCGAAGAAGGTGTGCAGAACTCCGCGCGGCATGTAGATCCGTGAGCCTTGACGGAGATCGCGGGTGATTCGCTTGCCGAGACGGACGGCGACAAAGGTGCCGCTGCCGCTGATCACCGTGATCACCCGATCTGATTGCGGATGCACGTGCAGCCGGTTGTCCTCCGCTCCTTCGGGGGGAAATTCGATGATCAGTTCTCCGAGTTGCCCAGGGACGCCGCGCAGGACCTGCGCGCGCATGTAGCTTTCGTATTCGACCCAGGGAAGGTCAGGATGAGCATTCCGGGGAGGCTTCTGTCCTTCCAGTTGATAGTTTCCAGCGAGCCAGCAGTTCAAAATATCCGTTTGCATGTCTGATCTCCTTCGGCGGAGTAAACCACACCCATAGCGACCTGTCAACGATAGGTATAGCACCGCTTTAAAGAGATTAACCGTGTCAAACATGTATTGACACCGCAAAAAAATAAACGTAGGCTAATTTTGTGGACGCTTTACGTGCCACACGTGTTTGCCGCTTGTACACGGCAGGCATTTTCCTCTTGTACATGAACGGGGAACTCATGAAGCTGAGTCGGATTCTTCTCGCGATCGTTGTCGGGGCGATGGGCTTTGCTGTGACCCAGCAGGCCTTCGCCTTCATCCACTGCACCTACACCTGCGTCGCACGCGATGCTCAGGGAACGTGCACGCAGACCGAACAGGTGTGCGAGACGGGAGATCCCCCCCGGACAAAATCCGGGCAAGTAGCGCATCGCATCTCCTTCGGGAGACGCACACAGCGACGACCTTCCCGGTGCTCCTGGGAAGGTCGTGTCAATTACAAACGCTTTCAAAAGTTATTGTGCTAGAAACAAAGCCCAAAGTTCTTGTCGGTATGTCTGGCGGAGTGGATTCAAGTCTCTCCGCGGCATTGTTGTTGGAGGCGGAGTATGAGGTGATTGGGGGATTCATGAAGAACTGGTCTGGGTCGACCAAGGTGTGTGATGGCACGGAAGAGTTTCAAGAATGTGATTGGCGCACGGAGCGGCGTGATGCTATGCGGGTCGCTGCGCAATTAGGGATTCCGTTTTTGACCTTTGACTTTGAAGCGGAGTATCGCGCCAAGGTGGTCGACTACATGGTCAAAACTTACGCGGCCGGGCGCACGCCAAATCCAGACGTGATGTGCAATAAGTTTATGAAGTTTGATTTGTTCATGCGTGAGGCCGATAAACTTGGTTGTGATTTTGTTGCCACAGGGCACTATGCTCGCGTCGAACGTATAAGCGGGGCCACTGTGCCCCGCCTTATGGCCGGGATCGATCCCAACAAAGATCAATCTTATTTCTTATGCCAAATGCCGCGTGAGGCTTTGAAGCGAGTTCTGTTTCCGGTCGGCGACATGTTGAAGCCACAGGTTCGCGAGGAAGCCGAGAAGCGTGGCCTGGTTGTTGCAGGCAAAAAAGATAGTCAAGGTGTGTGTTTTATTGGGGAGATCAACATGACCGAGTTTTTGCAGGAGTATATTGAAAAGAAGCCGGGGAAGATTGTCGACATGAATGGCAAAGTAGTGGGGGATCACGATGGCCTAGCTTTTTACACCATCGGCCAGCGGGAAGGTCTCGAGATTGGAGGCTTGCCAACACCCTACTACGTTGTCGCAAAAAACGCGGAGCGCAACGAGTTGGTCGTTTCTAGTAATTTTCATGAAGCCTTGTATCGTACGGAACTTACCGCGACCGAAATGAATTGGTTGGTCGACGCACCCGCCTCGCCATTCCACTGTTCCGCCCGTATTCGTTATCGTCAGCCATTGGAGACGTGCGAAGTGATCGTCGGTGAGGATGGTCGTTTGCATGTAACCTTCGACAAACCCCAGCGCGCCGTCACTCCTGGTCAGTTTATTGTCTTCTACGATGGCGACGTAGTCATCGGCGGGGCGGTGATTGAGTAAGGATGTATTGACATTTCATTAAAATAATTTAAGGTTGACCCAGTCCTTTCTCTCAACCTTCTCGTGTATAGGTGTGCAATGACCAGCATGTATAACGACGCGTGGACGACCTGGCGGCAGCGCGAGCGTATCGGCGACGAGCTCAAGCAGGTGCGACTCCTGTTCGAGCGGTTCAGTCTTCAGCCTATTCAGGGCGGCGTTTCCGAGAGCATGGTGGACATCGGTGTCCGTCAGCCCGCGGACGCGGCTTTCAAGGCCTGGCTTCCCGGCGTGAGCGACCAGCTCGATGAGTTGGCTCTTCTCTTCAACTGCAAGATCGACGATCTCGCCGCCGTGTTGCAGCAGGAGTCTCTGCTCACGCGTCGAGCGATCAACGACGCGTCCGCGCAAGTGGTTCGCGCCGTCAACGACACGGCAGAGCACATCGGGCAGCAGGTGGCTTTCGGAACGTTCGTCAATCTACTGATTCTCCATCAGCTCATCGAAATGGATCGTCGGGCGGAGGAACGGGCACAACGAACCCTCGAACGTCGAGCCAACGAACGGTACCGTCAGGCGCTGCAGCACTTCTCTCACGCCGAGCTCGAACTTTGTCTTGGGGCGTTGGAGAAAACGCTTGATCAGGACTCCACGCATCCGCTTGCGTGGGAGCTGCTCGGCCGTACGTGCGAGCGCATTGGGCGTCCGCGTTCGGCTCGGGCGGCGTATAAGCGTGCTGCGCAATACGCGGAAGACGATAGCAATCACGCCGCACGTATTTCCATCGCCGTCCGCCTCGCACGTTTGGAGCGGAAGACGGGCAATCCCCGTGCCGGGTGTGCCGCGTTGGGTAGCGTTCTTGACGACGATGACTGCGCGTCCATTTCGGGTTCTGCCGAGCAGTACGAGTACTGCAAGTGCCTTTGGGCCGCGCTTTGTTCGGAGAACAATCCCCGTCGGGTGGAAGAAATTTTGCCCGAGCTGATCAAGGCTTTCGTGCATGCCTCCGAGCTGGTTGATGAGGTGGCCACTCATCCGTTTTGGGCAAGGCTCGTCGTGGAACAGCCGTGGATGGGGTATGGTGACGCTCCGTTTCGTGGTCTGTGCCTGTACATGGTGGTTGTGCGTTTGAAGTTGATTCCCGCCCTTTCGTTTGATCTCCCGCGCGATTTGACGTGGTGGGACACGGATCAACAGGCTGTGGATGACTACCTTCGGGCGCTCGACAAGTGCCGTCTTGGGAAACAGGCTGTACCTCCGGATCTGCGTCAGCACTTCGAAATCTGCCTGCAACTTCTCGCAAGCCAGCAGCATGAGCGTATGCGAATTATGTCCATTCCCGGACGGCACGCCTTCATGGTTCGTAGCTACGGGCAGCTGTGCGCGTACATTGGACGGTCAATCCCGAGGCCTCCGGAACCGCCGCCTGCGCCGCGTCCGCCTCGGCGTGAAGAGGCACGTCCTGGCAGCGGTAAGCCGAAGATGGTGGTGGATGTCCACAAGTCTGCCGCGCCGGTAGCATTGCCGAAACCGCAGCCGATTCGGTCGCCTGACGCGTCGCGTGGTGTGCCCACGAACGATACCTCGGAATGGTCGCAGCTCCATCCTTTGCTTCAGGGGTGTCTCGTTCTTCTCAGTATCCTCTTGGCGACCTCTTTTGCTTGTTTCATCGGTATGGCTTTGCACGGTTAGGGTAGAGCTATCTAAATACGTCTTCACCCCGGGCATACGGCTCGGGGTGAATGTTTTTTACAGGGAACATGCCAAAAGTAATAGAACGTGCTTTGAAACTATTGAGCGCCCCGAGCCTGCGTGGCCGGGGCGCTTGAGCTTGTTGATGAAGTCGATCAGAAGGGGTGGAAGTGGACGATGTGGGCGATCTCCGTCTCGTGCCGGTAGAGGCGCCGTGCCGACTTCGGCGGCGGCGACGGCACGAGTGCCAGTGCTCCTACCGGGAACGTATGGTGCAGGCGGTGGTGCAGGATGTAGACCTGCCGCGGGGTGCCGGGCACGGCGACGAATCGCCGGCGAGAGTCACCGTCGACTCGTCGAATGATCCACCCGACGTCACGAAGCGCGGTCAGCAGCTCGACGCCGACGGAGGTGCGATTGGTCAGCCGATCGCTATCTCCCGCCGTCTGACGCATGAGCGCTACGACACGGGGCGCGTTCTCGTGCGTCAGGCCCGCCTTGACGTTTTGAAGAAGCACACGTGCCTCCTCTTCGTTCGTCGTGGCCAGGAACGCTCCGGCTGTGTGCAACCGCTTGGGCAGCGGCCAGCCGGAGGGGGAGTAGAGCGCGCCGATCGACGACGCATTGGAAGGGACGATTATCACGGATGAATCTCCTGGGTGCGCGTCCGAGTGGATTCTCGGAACTGCCGACCCTAGCAAAAGTATAGCAAAAAAGCAAGCCCCGAAGGAATGGACGTTTGGCGCATTTTTGGCTATCATCTTTGTGCATGACCCCTCAAAATCAGATCCGCAACTTCTGCATTATTGCCCATATCGACCACGGGAAGTCCACCCTGGCCGATCGTCTTTTGGAATTGACCGGCACGGTGGAGAAGCGAAAAATGCAGGAACAGCTGTTGGATTCCATGGATTTGGAGCGGGAGAAGGGGATTACCATCAAGCTTGCTCCGGCACGCATGAATTGGAAAATCTCAAATACGAAATCTCAAGAACCAAGCAAATCCGAAATACAAAATTCCAAAAGTGAAAATGGAACGTACGTTTTGAATTTGATTGACACTCCTGGTCACGTCGACTTTAATTACGAAGTTTCACGGTCGTTAGCGTCGGTGGAGGGGGCGGTGCTGCTCGTTGACGCCGCGCAGGGGGTGCAGGCACAGACGATTGGTAATTTGTATTTTGCCCTCGAGCACAATCTCACCATCATTCCGGTACTCAACAAAATTGATTTGCCGGCGGCAGATATTCCTGGCTGCACAGATGAGCTTGTCAATTTGATTGGTTGCAAGCCGGAGGAAATTTTGCACGTTAGTGGAAAGACGGGGCAAGGGGTTACCGAATTGCTCGACGCCATTATTGATCGCATCCCCGCGCCGTCGGGAGCGGAAAATAAACCGTCACGGGCGGTGATCTTTGACGCCAAGTACGACGAGTATAAAGGCGTGGTGGCGTACGTGCGCGTGGTCGACGGCACCTTCCGCAAAGGGGAGAAATTGCACATGAAAGCCACCAACGCGGAGTCGGAAATTCTTGAGCTTGGGGCGTTGCGTCCCGGCTACGCGCCGATGGACATGTTGGAGACGGGGCAGATTGGTTACATTGTTACGGGATTCAAAGATTTGTCCGCCTGTCGTGTTGGCGACACCATTTCGCACGCCGGTTCCACGGTTGAGCCGTTGCCTGGTTATCGTGAAGTCAAGCCAATGGTTTACGCCGGCATTTTTCCCAAAGAGGGGAGCACCTTCGAACGCTTGCGCGAAGCAATGGGTAAGTTGAAGTTGAGCGACGCGGCGTTGCAATTCGAGCCAGAGCACTCGCCAGCGCTCGGCTATGGGTTCCGCGTGGGGTTGCTCGGCATGTTGCATTTAGAGATCATCACGCAGCGATTGGAACGCGAGTTTAATATGGATTTGGTCGTGACGGTGCCCTCGGTGGTGTATCACGTCCATCGCACGGGTCGGGAGATGTTGGTGATCAAATCGCCGCTGGAGATGCCGGATGCTTCGCATATTGAACATATTGAAGAGCCGTGGGCTTCGGTCGACATGATTACCCCGAAGGATTACATCGGTCCGGTGATGCAGTTGGCGCAGGAGCGTAAAGGGATTTATAAAACAACGGATTTTTTGAGCGACAGTCGCGTCATTTTGCGTTACGACATGCCGCTCGCCTCGGTGATCGTTGATTTTTATGATGCCTTAAAATCAGTGTCGAGCGGCTATGCCTCGCTCAACTATGATTTGATTGGCTACAGAGAAGCAGACGTCGTTCGCTTGAATATTTTGGTGGCCGAAGAGCCGGTGGAAGCGTTGGCGATGCTGGTGTACCGCACCGATGCCGAACGCGTCGGGCGGCGCACAGTGGAGAAGTTGAAGGAGTCGATTCCTAAACAGATGTTCGACATTAAGTTGCAGGCGGCGATTGGAGGAAAAATTGTCGCTGCTGAGCGCATTGCCGCCATGAAGAAAGACGTGATTGCCAAACTCTACGGTGGCGACGTGACGCGCAAAAACAAGTTGCTCGACAAGCAGAAGAAAGGAAAGAAAAAGATGATGGCTCTGGGAGTTGGGAAAGTTGATATTCCGACGGACGCCTACTTAAACGTGCTTAAGCGTTAGTATGAAAAAAATCAAAATCACCAAACACAAAGCGTTGCGGATTGCCTGGGCCATTTTTTCGTTATTCATGATTGTCTCCATTTTGTTTTCCATCGCCCAATTTGCTTTCTAGTATGGACAAGACCTGGGTTGTAGCGCAGCCGATCGACGACGCCTGTCGAGCGGAGTTTCCCGAACTGCACCCCGTGGTGTTGCAGATTTTGTGGAACCGCGGTTTGCGCACCCAGGAGGAAATGGATGTGTTTTTGGGTCCAGATTGGGGTCGTGACGCGATTTCGCCATTTCAGTTTTCTCACATGCAACAGGCGATCGATCGCGTTTTTTTAGCGCTCGAGCGGGGAGAAGTGATTACGTTGCATGGCGATTATGATGCCGACGGCGTGTGTGGATCAACAACGCTTATGTCCACCTTGCGGGAAATTATCCGTCTTTCTCCTACTTTCTCTTCTATTTCTCCTCCCACCGTGTTTCTTCCTCATCGCGAAAAAGATGGTTACGGCTTGTCGGTCAAAACCGTCGAACATTTGCACGAGCATGAACTGACCAAGCTGATCATCACGGTCGATTGCGGTATTAGTAACGGCCCGGCTATCGCGCGCGCCAAAGAACTTGGCATCGATACGATTGTCTGCGATCACCATCAAATGCCGGAAGTGTTGCCAGAGGGGGCGATTCTGCTCCATCCGCTGGTGCCGGGGGAAACCTATCCCAACAAAAAATTGTGTGGCACGGGCGTGGCGTTCAAACTTGCCTGTGGATTAATTATCGAAGCGCAAAAGCGAGGAATGCCTTTCCCTGACGGATATGAAAAGTGGCTGCTCGACCTTGTGGCGATCGCGACCGTCACCGATGTCATGCCGCTCTTGGGAGAAAATCGCACCTTGGAAAAGTTTGGTTTGAAAGTGCTCAACAAAACCCGTCGATTAGGGCTTAAAGCGCTTCTCAAAAACGCTGGGTTGGAAGACAAGCCGTTAGACACGTGGTCTATTGGGTTTCAAATTGGCCCACGTATTAATGCTGCTGGACGCATGAATCACGCTAACGCCGCCTATAACTTGCTCATGTGCGAAGATCCTGAGGAAGCGGAACAGTTGGCCATCGCGTTGAATCAATCCAACGTTGACCGCCAACAAGCATCCGACGCCGCCTTTCGCGAGGTCAAAACACAGATCGGGGAAGCGGGGAATCGCAAGATGTTGTTTGCTGTTGGACCGTGGTCGGTGGGATTGGCGGGGCTTGTGGCGGGAAAGGTAATGAATGAGTATGGTCTGCCGACGTTTGTGATCTGTGCTCAAGAAGATGGACACTTTGCCGGATCAGGGAGAAGTCTCCATGGATTCGACGTGACGGCGGCGATGAAAAATTGCGCCGACCTATTGACTAAGTTTGGCGGCCATCCGCAAGCTTGTGGTATGAGCTGCGTGGGTGAAGCGAATTTGGAAGCTTTTCGCGCGAATATGTCCGCGCAGGCCGAAGTCTACTTTGCTACTCATGACGCCACGCCAACCATCCAAGTTGACGCGGAACTGTCGCCGAAAGGGATTGATTGGACGTTGATTGACGCCATGGATTTGTTGGAGCCGTATGGCGAAGCACATCCACGTCCGTTGTTTGTCAGTTATGGATTAACGGTCGGAGCCTGCGACACCGTGGGTGCGGAAGCACAACATTTGCGTCTTACTGCCGGAGGAAAAAAGTTTATTGGATTTCGTTTCGGGGAGTGGGTGTCAAAACTAGCGGTGGGTGATAAACTAGATGTGGTTTACGAAGTCGGAATCAATGAATGGAATGGGAGGAAAGAGATTCAGTTGAGGATTGTGGATTTGAAAAAGAATCAGGAAAAGACTAAATAGTAAAAACGAAAGTCTAAACAAAAACTAAACACTCAATGCGAAAAGGTTTAAACTGATTTTGACGTTAGGTATTAGTATTTGTTTCGTTTTAAGAGATTAGTTATTAGTTCTTCCTATGTCGAAGCACCTCCGCATTTACACCGACGGTGGATCACGAGGCAATCCGGGACCTTCGGGTATTGGCGTTGCGGTGCACGCCATGCACGAAGACGGCACGGAAGGGGCGACCGTTTCCACCATTCATGAATATCTTGGTAAAACCACCAACAACCAAGCCGAGTATATCGCCATTAAGCGTGGACTTGAGCGCGCCAAAGAACTTGGAGCGGAAGTGGTGGAGATGGTGATGGACTCCGAGCTCGCCGTTAAACAATTAAACGGGGAATATCGCGTCAAAAATCCGGAATTAGCCAAACGTTTTGTCGAAGTTTACAACCTGCGTCAGCAATTTAAGCGTGTGACGTTTCGACACGTGCGCCGGGAAAAAAATACCGAAGCCGACACGTTGGTGAACATTGCCATCGATGAGGGAATCCTTGGTTTGTGATATACTGATTCCAATCTATGTCTCTTTTTGGTAGTTCAAAATCCAAATCCTATTTAGGGATCGATATTGGTATTGGAGGCATTAAGTTGGTTGAATTGGCAAGTGAAAAAGGACGTGCCAAATTAATGACCTATGCCTACACCGATCGCGCGCTCAACGATCAAACAGCGCCTTTGCTCGACGACGCAAAAAAAACGGCTGAGTTATTAGCACGCGAGATCAAACAGTGTGGCGCGGGAACGACCAAAGCGATTAGTGGATTGCCGCAGCACGCAGTGTTTGATGCGGTGATTTCTGTTCCCGCCACCAAAGATCCAAAGCAAATGAAGCTTCTTGTTGAGGCTCAAGTGGAGAAGTTAGCACCGTTGCCAATTACCGAAATGATTATTGATTCTCGGGTGATTGATGAGAAAAAGGCGGAGAAAGCGGGAGAAAAGGAGAAAATAGGAGAACGGTCACGCGTTTTGGTTACGGGCGCGGCGAAGACATTGGTAGCCAAATATGTGGAAGCATTTACGTTGGCTAAAATGGAATTAGTTGCTTTGGAAACGGAGTCGTTTGCTTTGGTGCGCTCGCTGGTGGGCAGAGATAAATCGGTTATTTTGATTTTGGACGTTGGTGCCCAGCGCACCAACATTACGATTGTTGATAAAGGCATTCCGTATTTTACGCGCACCGTTAATGTGGGTGGAGGCATGCTCACTAAAATAATCGCCGAGCAGATGGGGATTAGTTTAGAAGAGGCGGAGCAAATGAAGCTTGATTTGGCTAAAGATGTTTCCTCGGGTATTCCGCCGGCGGTAGAGATGCTTTTGCAACCTATTTTGAACGAGATCAACTACTCGATTGGCGAATTTCGTCGTCAGGAAGGACATGGAGAATCTAAAATCGAAAAGGTGATTGTGACGGGTGGGTCGGCGGAGCTTCCGGGAATGGTGGCATTCTTGAGTGGAAAGTTGAACGTTAATGTGTATATTGGTGATCCATGGGCGCGGGTAACTGTTCCAGAAGCGCTGCGCCCGGTGCTCGACGAGATTGGTCCGCGTTTCGCCGTGGCCATTGGGCTCGCTATGAGAGACATTGAATAATATGCCGGCACGCCCCTCTGTCTTAATCATCGATGCTGACACGTTTTTGGCCGGGATTTACGCCCGCAAGTTTGAAGCAACGGGTTGGAAAGTGTATGTGGCAGAGACATTGAGTGAAGGGGAGAAGATTCGTGCCAAGCGTAAGCTTTCCGCTTTAGTGCTCGAGCCAGACATAGACGAAGACGCCACCGAGGCCTTGATCAAAACGATCCGTTCACAAACCGACACGCCATATTTGCCTATTGCTATTCTCTCCAGCTTGTTTGAGCGGCCGGAAATTGAACGCATGAAGCGCGCCGGAGCCGACGCCTACTTGATCAAAGGGCATTTTGTGCCAAGCGAGGCTGTACGCAAGGTGCGAGGATTGTTGAATAAAGAATCAAAATAAGAGATAATACAGACAAGAAAACTATGGATAATAAAAAAGGGTTTACCCTTGTCGAGATTTTGGTCGTCGTGGGAATCGTGGGATTGATGGGTGTGCTAGCCACCGTGGCTCTCACCTCCGCTCGTGTTCGTGCCCGTGACGCCAAACGCCTTTCCGATGTTGTGCGCACGCAAATGGCGTTGGAGTTGTATTTTAATGATCACAACAGTTATCCCGTTTTGGCTGAGTCCACCGCTCTTGGCGCTTCTGGCACCGCTTGTTTGTCGAGTGACGGCTTTGTGCCAACCTGCGACGCGACTTCCGAGTCAGTCTATTTGGCCAGAGTGCCGACGACCCCGGAAGCAGGGCTCAAAGAAGTGGTGCAATGTTCTGGGGCTAGCGACGCCTACTGTTATGTCGGCAATGCCAGCGCGTATAGAATTCAATTTGAGCTTGAAACAGATAATCCAGAGGCCAAACTGGTCAAAGGGGTAAACTGCGCGTCCGAATCCGGTGTCGAAGCCGGCGCTTGCCCGGCGATCGAGTAACCCGGCACGGCCTTTTAGAGGTAGGGGCGGGTAGATCGGTTTGCATAGGCGGGAGTCTCTACTCCCGCCTTGTGTGTTGAAGTTGATGGTCGTCAATGTGCTTGATTCTAAAACGGTATGCTCCAGATGTGCTAGAGATATCGTCCTGTAGACCTCCACGATATACCTACCAGCTAAAATGAAAAAGTTGAACACAAATTGTGTTCAAACGAGTTGTTTTTCGAGTCTGGTCGAGAGGGTTAAACCTGCATAGCGGGAGCAGGGGCTCCCGCCTATATAAACCCACACCCCCCTTTTCTTAAAAGTTCCGTTCCCGTATACTTTCGTAAGTCTATGTTTATCCGTCTGTACAATACCTTGACCCGAAAAGAAGAGGACTTTCAGCCTATCAACCCTGGCCAAGTGGGGGTCTATTCTTGCGGTCCAACGGTTTATAATTTCGCGCATATCGGCAACTTGCGCACGTTTGTGTTTGAAGATGTTTTGCGTCGCACGCTCGAAGCCAATGGACTTGCCGTTCGTCAAATCAAAAACTTGACCGACGTTGACGACAAAACCATCCGTGACAGCCAAAAGGCGGGTATGTCGCTCAAGGATTTTACGGAAAAGTATACCGTTGAGTTTTTTAAAGATGTCGACGCGCTCAACCTCAAGCGGGCAGATGCGTATCCGAAAGCGACCGAGCATATCGCGGAGATGATTGAGATGATCAATACCTTACTTGAAAAGGGGATTGCCTACACAACCGACGACGGGGTCTATTTTTCCATCAATAAGATTAATGACTACGGCGCCTTGGCCCATTTAGATTTGGAAGGATTGAAGGCTGGTGCATCTGGACGGGTCTTAGCCGACGAGTACGAGAAAGAAAACGTGGGAGACTTTGCCTTGTGGAAGTTTTGGGACGCGGCAGATGGTGATGTGAAGTTTTCCGCTCCTTTTGGAGACGGTCGTCCTGGTTGGCATATTGAGTGTTCAGCGATGAGTGCCAAATATCTCGACGTTCCCTTCGACATTCATACAGGCGGGATTGATTTGCTCTTTCCTCATCATCAAGACGAGCTTGCACAAACGGAAGCATGCACTGGCAAGCCGCTGGCTCGCTATTGGCTGCATGCGGAGCATCTGCTGGTTGATGGAAAAAAAATGAGTAAGTCGTTGGGGAACTTTTATACCTTGCGCGATATTATCGATCATGGATTTGATCCAATCGTTTTGCGCTATATGTTCCTGGGCGCTCACTATCGTTCCAAACTAAATTTCACCTGGGAGGCGTTGCAAGGCGCGCAAAATGCGTTGCAAAAGTTGTATGCGATTGCTCGATCGTTACCGGTAACCTCGGGTGCGTCCAATCCTCCTTCTGATTTCCTCTCCACCCTCAACAACGACCTCAACACCCCCCAGGCCCTGGCAGCCATGTGGAGCATGCTTGATGATGCTTCATTTTCGCCTGCGGATAAGGCCAATCAACTACTGGCAATGGATCAAATTCTTGGATTGGGTCTTGAGGCCTATATTGGCAAGCCCGTAGAGGTGCCGGAAGAGGTTTTGGCACTTGGTCGAGAACGCGAAGCGGCGCGTTTGGCCAAGGACTGGAAAAAGTCCGATGCATTGCGCGATTTGATTACACAAAAAGGATTTACGGTGGAAGATACCCCTGAAGGACAAAAAATTCTGTAGCCGTGTTTTATCGCTTGTATTTGACAATAAATTTTTAGAGGTCTATGTTTGTTTTGGCGCCGGATCGCCACTCTGCGCATTCAATCTAGACCTGGAGCTGACATGATCTGCGTTTTCCTTTTTGTTGTCGCCTTTTTCGTGTTGACCATCATCGGTATTTTCACTCCGTGTGATGAATGCGGAAAGTGGAACTGTCCCGACAAGGTGAAGAGGCGGAGTTGAGCGCGGTCTACCACCACACGACTTTTTGTGAACCCCACGACGTCACCATCCGGTGAACTCCTGTTGTGGGGTCTTGCCTTTAAATGATGTTGATGATGCAACTATCTTAGGAAGTTTTTCAATCTGTGCTATAATTTCTACACATATGGCTGAGCTTGAGAAAAAAATGCTAGAGGTGCCAATGGAGGCCACGCCGGAAGGACAGACGGGGGTTCCGGCCAAGGCGGAGACAGTGGAGTCCAAGCCGACCATGCATGAGGCTCCGCGTCCGGCTCCAGAACGGGTGAGCGAAGTGGTTCCAACTCCGGCACCAATTACACCCGTCCCGGTTGTCGCGCCTGTGATGATGCCGAAAGATGAGCTAACGCGAGAGATCGAAGAGGTGTTGTCGGAAGATTTGGGCGACATGTACAAGAACTTACCGCCGGAAAAGAAAGAAGCCTTCAAACAGGAGGGGGAGAAAACCGCCAGCTTGATCCGTCAGATGATCGACAAAGGCAAGTTTCATGGTCGCAAAGCCCTGAGTTTGATTATCCGCTGGCTCAAAATGATCCCCGGTGTCAATCAGTTTTTCCTGGAACAAGAATCAAAAATAAAAGCGGACAAGCTTAACGCGCTTGCCGAAGAACAAAAACACAAACGTGTATGATCGCCGCGGCCTTTGGAACGGTGAACGCAACCACACTCCCGGCAACGACAGGGGGAATCGACACCACGTCGGTTATTACCATCCTTGTTTTTGTCCTCTGGCCACTCGCCTTGGCAGCCATTGTGTTTGGAGTGCGTTTTTGGGCACATCGCTTTTTACATCGCCACGGCAAAGCGTTAGAGAACGTCACCTTGCTGGTAACGTTGCCAAAGTTTCGCCGTGAAGAAGAAACCAAAGAGCAGCTCACCACGCAGAAAATTCAAGAGGAGATCGGGATTGATGAAAACTTTTTCGCTTCCATTGCCGGCTTGCATTATCAAAAAGGGATTTTGGCTTGGATGCTTGGAAGAACCGATCAATTGGCCTTTGAAATTGTGGCTCATGAAAAAGTGATTAAGTTTTTTGTTACCGTGCCGCGCCGATATCGTGATTTCGTTGAACAGCAAATCACCGCTCAGCATTCCGATGCGTTTGTGGAGGAAGTTGAGGATTATAATATTTTTTCTCCCACCGGAACGATTCTTGGTGGCTATTTGGAATTTAAGCGCCAATCGTTTTTTCCGTTGAAAACGTATCGCAAGTTGGAATCAGATCCGTTGAACGCCCTTACCAACGTGCTCTCTAAAGTGCCGGAGTCTGACGGCGTGGCCATTCAGTACATTGTGCGTCCGGCGCATACAGATTGGCGTAAGAGGGGGAAACATGTCAGCCGTCGCATGCTTGAAGGAATGACCTTGGAAGAGGCTATTCATGGAAAGAAAAAGGGGCCAGGATGGAAGAATTTAGTTGGTCTAGAAAAGAAAGAAGATGCGGAAAAGCATGAACGCGCCAGCGGTTCAACGATGATCACGCAGGCGGAACAAGATTTGACCAAAGCGATCGATGAGAAACTGGGTAAGGGCGGATTGGAGATCAACGTGCGCATCGTGGTTTCTTCGGCGGAAAAAAGCGGCGCTCAACATTTGTTGGAAGACGTGATGGGGGCGTTTGCTCAATTTAGCATTTACGAACACGGTAACGCGTTTGTGAAAGCGATTCCCATGCGCAAAAAGTATTTGGTGAAGAAGTTTATTTATCGTGGCTTCGATGAAATGCGCAAACTGGTAGTGAACACGGAAGAGATGGCTTCTCTTTGGCATTTGCCGCTAAAAACAACGGAGACACCAAACATTTTGTGGCTTTCCGCCCGCACCGCACCGGTGCCGGTGGAAGTGCCGCAAAAGGCGGATTTGCTGCTTGGCTACAACGTGTTTCGCGGGCGCAAAACTGATGTTGCTATTAAGCGTCCCGATCGCCAGCGCCACATGTACATTATTGGTAAATCCGGTTCCGGTAAAACGGTCTTCATTCAAGAGATGGCGTTGCAGGACATTTTGAAAGGGGAGGGTGTGGCGGTTCTAGATCCGCATGGCGACATGATTGAATGGTTGCTCGGTCACATTCCCAAAAATCGCATTGACGACGTGGTGATGTTTGATCCGTCCGACTTGGAGCGTCCGGTGGGGCTCAACATGCTAGAAGTGAAGGATCCGGCGCAAATGGATATGGCGGCTCAAGAGATGATTGCCATTTTCTACAAACTCTTCCCGCCGGAAATGATCGGTCCCATGTTTGAACACCACATGCGCAACGTCATGCTGACGCTCATGTCTGATCCGAGCGATGTGGGTACGATTGCCGAAATTCCGCGCATGTTTTCCGACAATGATTTTCAAAAAGCCTGGGTGGCCAAAGTCACCAACCCGGTGGTGCGCTCGTATTGGGAAAATGAAGTGGCCAAAACATCGGATTTCCATAAGTCGGAAATGCTGGGCTATTTGATTTCCAAAGTTGGTCGGTTTGTGGAAGACACCATGATGCGCAACATTATTGGTCAACGCAAATCGGGTTTTGATCTGCGCGAAATCATGGACAAACGCAAGATTTTGCTGGTTAACTTGGCCAAAGGAAAAACCGGAGAAGTTAACTCTTCGTTGCTGGGAATGATTATCGTTTCCAAATTGCAGATGGCCGCCTTGGCGCGCGCGGACATGCCCGAAGATCAACGTCAAGATTTTTATCTCTACATTGATGAGTTCCAAAACTTTATTACGGATTCCATCTCCACCATTTTGTCCGAGGCGCGTAAGTATCGTTTGAACTTGATCGTCGGTCATCAGTACATGGGACAGTTGGTCAAAGATAATAAAACAGAGATTCGCGATGCTATTTTGGGTAACGTTGGGTCGATCTTTGTTTCGCGTATTGGTCCGGAAGATTCAGAAACGCTGGAGAAGATTTTCACCCCAACATTTTCCGGTTATGATTTGATTAACTCGGACAAGTTTACCTGGTATTCCAAAATCATTGTTGATAACACCCAAGTCAAACCGTTTACCATGAAAACATTCCCGCCGCCGCCATCGGACGCCAAGTTGGCGGGAGCGATTAAACAATTGTGTCGATTAAAGTACGGCCGCGATCGGGCGATTGTCGAAGCGGAGATTTTGGAACGGTCACAAATCAAGGCGCAGGTCACCCCGGCGGTGGGATCATCGTTGTAAACCTATGAAAAACAAAAATACCTTTTTGCAAGAGCCAGACGTCAATGATGTTGGGCGCGACCCGCGTTTAAATTTGTCGCTAAAAATTTTGCGTCAAATGCAAGATAGCTTGGGGCATGTGATTGGCATGTTGGAAAGCAATGCGGGGGAGGCGACGGAAGAATTGGTGCGCGAACTTTCTGTTGAAAAGCATAAACTCGACACAGATGTAGCCGAACTTACAGGACTCAGAACGGTTGAGGGGGTATTTGACGGCTGCAATATGGTCGGTGATGATGGCAATGTCTATAACGTTCCTCCCAACTACGCCAGTAAGTCTCGGCTGGTGGAGGGGGATATGATGAAGTTGTTGATTAAACAAGACGGCAGTTTTGTCTTTAAACAAATTGGTCCCATGGAGCGTCGACGGGTAGTTGGAAAACTGGAAGAAGATGCCGAGACAACAGAATATCTTTGCCGCGGTGAAGACGGCACGGCCTGGAAACTCATCCGCGCTGCCGTTACTTACTTTCACGGCGCTACGGGCGACGAAGTGGTGATTCTTGTTCCCAAATCCTCCCCATCGACCTGGGGGGCGGTGGAGAATATCGTTAAACACTAAACGCCTCGGACCTTTTAGATGGTCGGGGTGAGTTGTTTCATAAATAGACGGAGCCACTGTGCCCCGCCATGCGGGTGTGACCCCTCTCAACTGGAGTGCCAAAATCAATTTTTTGAACACAAATTGTGTTCATCAAATTTGGTTAGGAGGTGTACACAAAATGTAGTCAAAAAGTTCAACATGAGGATCAAATCAGATACTCCTCGGTCTCCCTACAACAACGGTGGGAGTCTCTACTCTTGCCTATAGGAAACTGACCTGCCCGAATCTTCTAAAAGGCTCACGCGTTGCGCATTTACCCATTTGAAATCTATGTGGTAAACTGCCCGCACTATGAGTGAAACTCTTTATCGAAAATACCGTCCAACCTCCTTTGCCGACGTGGCCGGCCAGGACCACGTGAAGACGATTTTGATGAATCAATTGAAGCAAGACACGGTCGCTCATGCCTATCTTTTTGCTGGTCCGCGAGGGGTGGGAAAAACGACGATTGCTCGGTTACTGGCCAAAGCGGTCAACTGCAGCCAATTGAACGACGGAGATCCGTGTGGAGTCTGTACGGGCTGCTTGGCCGTCAGCGAAGGGAAAACCATGGATGTGTTTGAAATTGATGCGGCTAGCCATACGGGTGTCGACAACGTGCGCGAGAACGTGATTGAAGCGGCACGTTTTGCACCAACCACGCTGAAGCGAAAGGTATTTATCATCGACGAAGTCCATGGATTGTCTACTCCTGCGTTTAACGCTCTTCTGAAGACACTTGAAGAACCACCGGCGCATGTGTTGTTTATTTTGGCAACGACCGAGTTGCACAAGGTGCCGGAAACCATTTTGAGTCGCTGCCAGCGGTTTGATTTTCACCGTTTGAGCGCGGACATAATTGTCGATCGTCTCACCTCGCTTGCGAAACAGGAACACGTAAACGTGGAGGCGGATGTATTTGCGTCGATCGCGCGACTGTCAGAAGGATGTTTGCGCGACGCGGAAAGCTTGCTCGGACAAGTACTGGCGCTTGGGGATGGAAAAACGATTACCATGGCTGAAGCGTCTCTCATGATTCCCGCAACCAATATTGGAGCCGTTCTGGCGTATCTCACCGCATTAAGTAATCACGATTCTATCGGTGCCGTTGTTGCCGTACGAACGGCATTGGAGACAGGCACGCGAATTGAACCCTTGCAAGAAGAAGTGTTAGAGGCCTTGCAGTGGATGTTGCTGAATGGCATGGGCAGTCAACAAACATCGTCTGTTTATGACGCGGCAACGATCAAACAACTACAGCAAATCGGATCTTCGTTAACAGTTTCCGGGGTGAGTGAATTGATAAAACGTTTGTTGGAGTATCGCCAAGCGTTTCAAAGTGAACGCATTCCCGAATTGCCTCTCGAGCTCGTCGCTGTAGAAACAATGGCGACTACGTCAACGACTGTGCCTCGCGCGACTCGTGCACCTGTTCTTTCCGTACCGACTCCTGTGCCAGCAGCACCCGCACCCGTCTCAGCGGCCTCCGAGCATACGGAAAAAAGGGAAGCCCCAGTTCCGCCTCCGCCTGTATTAGCGGAAGAGCCTCCTCACGCCGCTTCCTGTTTAACCTGCACGATCGATGATATTAAACACAAATGGAGTGAGTGCTGCAGCCATCTTTCGGAAATAAGTGGTACGCTGCCGGTGATGTTGCAAGACATTGAGTTTTTGGGAATTGACGGTAGCACGTTGCGTATTGGTACGAAAGTCGGTTTTATTGCGGAAAAGCTGAACCAACCAAAAAATCGCGGGTTGATTGCCGATGTCCTGTGTCGTGTTTTCGGTCAACCAATGGCTGTGAATGCCGAGCACATACAGGTTCCACAGGAAGAGTTAGTTTCAGAATTGATTGGAGCCTTTGGTGGCAAGGTACTGTAACGTACAAAACAAAAACGACCCCGTACGGGGTCGTTTTTTTTTGTTTTCTTACGGAGTTGTGGAAATAGTGGGGGTGGTGTTATCGCTCCATCCGCTCACGTACGGAGCAAATCCTGGAGCCATGTCTTCACGCGCGGTTAATGTTTGCTGGCCCGTTGAAAGATCAATCAGAAAGACGGCACGTTTGATTGGGTCGCCGTTCTCGTCACGTTCGATCGCGCCATAGGCAATATGCGAGCCATCGGGAGAGAATTTGGCTGAACCCGCGTCGTTGTAGGGCGCTTGCACCACGTATTGAGTGTGTTCTCCTGTTGCTGTGTCTGTTACTTCAATGGAGGGCTGAGATCCGGCAACGCCATCGACGGTGGAGACAGACGCGACGTGTGTTTCGTTCGTTGAAAGGTCTGTCATGAAGCCGTCAAAATTGACGCGTGACAAGGTTTTGGTAGCAAAGTCCACTTTATGCAGTTGATCATCTCCACTGTAGAAAATGTATCCGCCACGGCCGGTGGTGGAAGCGGCAATCCAGGCAGTGCAAGGGCGCTTCACAAGAATATGCGCTTCAGATTCTGTTTGTCCATCTGCTACGGTAATTTGCCCGATCCCTTTACCGTCTAAAAGCACAATTTGTGTACCTGGTTCGTCACTTGCCTTCACCTCAACAGACGGGGCAGGGAGTGGACAGGTTTCTGGAACTTTTGTAGCAACAGTTGTTGCACTATTCTGGTCATTTTTTGGTTCTGTTTGTATTGCATTGATAGCTAAAATGGCAATCAAAATGATAGGAGCAAGTCCAAGAACTGACCACACTGCTTTTTGTTTGTTCTGCATAAGTTTTGTTAAGGATGAGGAGCTTATTTTTTCACGTCGCGACGTATTTGGCAAATAAACGACTTCAAGTAAGTACTTTCAGGGAAGTAGACCGAGAGGGGATGGTCGGCGGATTGGCGTACCACGCCGAGAATGTCGAGAGTAATGCCGGCTTGAACGGAAGCGCGGCGTAAGGTAAAGGCCATGTCTTCTTCGCTCAAAAAGTGCGAACAGCTCGAAGTTACGAAGATGCCGCCGTCTTTCACTAGGCGCATGGTGGCGCGGTTCAAAAAGTGATAGGCCTTTTTGCCATTTTCCGTGTCTTTGGCCGTTTTAATAATCGACGGGGGATCAACCATCACCATGTCGTAAGCAGCTTCTTTGTGATCGTTCAGCCATTGGAAAATGTCGGCTTTTTCGCTGGTCATTTCCACGTTGTTCAGCTTGGCATTTTCGGCGAGTAATTCCAGCGCGTCATCAGAGCCGTCAATGTTGTGCACGTGTTTAGCACCTCCCAGCATGGCAGCAATACCGGAAGCGCCAGAGTAGGAAAACAAGTTCAACACATTTTCTTTTCCCGCAGCCAGCGATTGAATATGCTCGCGCAAATCTTTTTGATCGCAAAAGAATCCTGTTTTTTGGCCGTTCACTACGTCGGCGACAAACGGTTTTCCCAGTTCTTTGAACTCCACTAGCCCCGGATCTTTTCCATAGACAATCCCTTGCACTTCCGGAAGCTTTTCTTCATTGCGTACATGAAGGTCCGACCGCTCAACAATCGCTTTCGGCGCGAATACGTCAACAAGGACCTCGACGATCATCTCTTTGAGCGCGTCCAGTCCCGCCGTGGCAATCTGCATCACCAACACGTCTTCATAGCGATCAACGATCAGTCCAGGAATCTCATCCGCCTCGCCGAACACCACGCGGTAGCCCGTCGTTTCTGTGCCAGGACCGTAGCCGAGCAGTATTCGACGCTCCGCCGCGGCACGAACTTTCTTTGTAAACCAGGCTTTGTCGATTGCGACTTCGCCAAAATCAAAAACACGAACAGCAATAGAAGATGCGTTCGAGTACGTTCCCGTGCCAATTACATCACCTTTGCGGTCACTCACGTGCACCAAGTCGCCATGGGCAATTCCCTCGGCCTTGGTTTCGATCGCTCCGGAGTACACCCAGGGGTGACGAAAGGCGATATTGGCTTCTTTCCCGGCCTTGAGCTGAATCGTTGGATACATAGAGTTCGTGTTAAGCCCTTTATAGTTAGGGAATGAATGAGGTATACTCTCACACATGAGTCGTTTTGGCAAGTATTCCATGGCCTACCGCTTAGCGCTGTCCCGAGCGCTTGTTTTTCGTTCCAATCTTTTTTTGGGTGCGGTCAATGTGCTCATATGGTTTGGAACGCTCATTTTGCTTTATCGTTCGCTTGGTGGGTCGATCGGCAGCTACACAACGGCAGAACTAGTAACGTACATCCTTGGAACCTCGTTTTTGGGCGCAACATTTCTCTCTAACATCTCTGAACAGATCGCTGATGAAATCGTAGAAGGAGATTTAGTCAATTATCTCTTGCGTCCGATTAACTACTTCTGTTATTGGATTTCTCGAGCGCTGGCTGTTCGAACGATCCTTTGTGTTATTGCTCTGGTCGAGATCATCTTTTTGGCTCGTATTTTTTCTTCTGACGTCATCATCCAACGCGATCCTGTTATCTTGTTACAAACCGCCGTGCTTTTTCTTGGCTCGCTTATCTTGATTACGCTCTTTGATTTTATTGCGGCGTCCTTTTCCTTTTGGGCTGAGCGCAACTTTGGCGGTCGATGGTTGTTTATGATTTGTATTCGATTTCTTTCTGGTGCAGCGTTGCCTATCGCGGTGATGCCGGGTTGGGCGCAAACGCTTTTTTACGCCACGCCATTCCCATCACTCATTGCTGCCCCCGTGGAAACGTATTTGGGACACCGTCCAGATATGTTTTTTGTCCAAACACTTGTTATACAGTGGGCCTGGATTTTGGTCAGCACGGCCACGCTCACGCTTTTGTGGAAAAAGGGAATCAAATCCTATGCAGCTTACGGAAGTTAAACGTTATTGGCGCATTTATAAGCGATCAGCGATTAATCGCTTTTCCTTTGCTGTTTCCTCACGCTCAGATTTCCTCTTCTTCTTTTTAGGTAAGTTGCTGCGCATGGGCTTTTTTGTCTTGCTGGCGATTTCGCTCTTTACCCACATAAAGGGAATTGCAGGATACTCTGAAGGCCAAGTCCTGACCTTCTTTGCAATGATGAACATGATCGATGTTGTTTCACAGCTCTTTTGGTACCGAGGCCTGTATAGTTTAAAGGATTGGATTCGTCGCGGAAAGTTTGATCAGTTTATTATGCAGCCTGTGCACCCGCTTTTCAAAGCGGCGGCGATGCAGACGGATTTTATCGATTTGTTGACACTACCGATTGCCATCATCTACCTAGCGTTTGCTTGGTCGCGTTTACCCGTTCAGCCATCCCTGTCGATGGCCTTGCTCGCCATGTGCTTGCTGATCATCTCTCTTGTTCTCGCCTTCGCTATCAACCTGTGTGTTGCCGCGTTGAGTTTTTGGACGCAGGAAACCGAAGGTGCTTGGGCGATTTATCGTGATTCGTTGTATGTGGCACGTTTTCCGCCGGAGATTTTTCCGGCAGCCGCACGCGGATTTTTCACCTTCGTCATTCCGGTCCTTGCCGTCACTTCTTTTCCAGCAAAAGCTTTAATGGGACTTGTCACACCTTCCATGCTGTTTGTGGCCATCGGCATCACGGCTCTTTGGCTATTCATCGGCTTGAGTCTTTGGCGGCGGGGAATTCGGCACTACACCTCGGCAGGAGGATAATCTTATTATGTATGTCCATTATTGAAGTCCATCACCTCAACAAGTCCTACGAGTCTTACAAAAAACAACCAGGCTTTTTAGGTACAATCAAATCCATTGGTCATCGCGAGAAAAAAGTCGTGCATGCTGTTAATGATATTTCGTTTTCCATTAACGAAGGCGAATTTGTGGGATTCATTGGTCCTAATGGAGCAGGGAAGACCACTACACTTAAAATGCTCTCCGGCATCCTTTGGCCTACTTCTGGCGAGGCGACCGTGCTTGGGCATACACCGTGGAAACGCGAAGTGGCTTTTCAACGCCAATTTGCTATCGTTTTGGGACAAAAAAATCAACTGTGGTGGGATTTGCCGGCCAAGGATACCTTTTTGCTGAACAAGGAGATTTACGAAATCCCTAAAGTACAGTTTGAAAAACGACTGAAACAGTTTGGGGAGTTGCTGGACATTGAACGATTGTACACAACCCCCGTCAATCGATTGTCACTTGGTGAACGCATGAAGTGCGAGCTCGTCAACTCGTTGTTGCATGAACCGAGAGTATTGTTTTTAGACGAGCCAACGATTGGACTCGATGTGGTTTCCCAAAAAGCTATTCGTGACTTTTTGAAGAAGTGGAACAAAGAAAACGGCGCGACGATTATCCTTACCTCACACGCCATGGCTGACGTGGAGGCCTTGTGCGAACGGGTGATGGTGATAAATGAAGGGCAGTTAAAATACGACGGCTCGTTAGATAAACTGGTAAAGTCCGTAGCCAATCACAAAGAGATTCGTCTTACGTTTTCAGAAAGTGTTACGCGTGAGGAGTTTAAAAAGTTTGGGCGCGTAGATCAAACGTCTGCTCTCCAAGCCACCTTGCACGTGGATCGCGCGCGGGTTCCGGAGATCACCAAGCAGTTGTTGGCCGTGCTTCCGGTCGTCGATGTCAACATTCAAGAAATTGCTATAGATGAAGTTGTTCGTAGTGTTTTTACCAAAAAGTAAGCGCCTCGCGTAAAAAGAGCCAATTTCCACAGGACAAAAATTGTTTTTTCCTGTATCCTAAAGAAAATGCTTTTTTATGACCATTCGATCCTTTCGTTATATAACGTGGGTACGCTTGTGTGTTGGGGTCGCCTTGGTGATGATTATTTCGGTAGTATCTGTTCCTTGGTTTGAACGCCACGTTCTTGCTTCCGCTCCGTCCGTAGTAACGGGGGTTGTTCCTGTGCCGGCCAATGGACAAGTTACATTAACATGGACAAATCCGGCGTCGGTCGATTTTACCGGCACCATGGTGCGCTATAGCGCCACGGCATTTCCAACTTCTGTTTCCGACGGCACGTTAGCCTCCGATGTTGCTGGAACCGTGAGTGGAACAAGCTCGTTAACCGTAACAGGTCTCACGAATGGTACGATCTATTATTTCTCCCTCTTTTCTCATAATGCCATTCCAGAATACTCCGCGGCAGTGAACGCTCGTCAGTTAGTGATGCCGGCGGCGTTCTCGGAAGACTTTGAATCACTGACGCCGGGAAATGTGAACGGACAAAATGGTTGGGCTGTGGTGGCCGGCACCTGGAACGTTTTGGATACGGGCGGGGAACAAACCCTTAAAAGTGGTACAGGTAGTCTTACGTTTGATCAATATCGTGTTTTGAACGGAGGGAGCGCGAGTCGGTACAGTAATCAGATGGTTCGCGCGGAATGGCGAGGAACTACGACCAATGCTCCTGGACAGCTTTTTTTGCGCACCCAATCCGTTTCAGCGGACGCGGGCGGATATGTTCTCACTCAATCGGCTGGCACTATTCGTATTAGTTATAAAACGACCACGGGATTTGCTTTTACCCAGCTGGGATCCGCAGCCTTCACTCAGGTGGCAAATACCTGGTACGTATACGAGTTTTCTGTAGTTAATAATTCGGCAGGTTTGCCGGTTTTGTCTGCGTATGTTTGGACGCGTGGTTCGGCAAAGCCATCAACTCCTACGGTTACCGTCACTGACACGATTAATCGTTTTGCTCAGGGGGGATTTTCTGTCGGTAAATCTTCAACCACGGCGGCCGAATATGACAATATCGTTTATTACGGCATGATCGGGGATTCGTCCGCAAAGGTTTTACCGGACGATGCTTCTAACACGCTCTCTTGGACCAACCCTTCGTTTGCTTCCTACGCCGGAACGTACGTTCGTATGAGTACGAGCGCCTACCCGGCGACGGTTGCTGACGGCACACTTGTCGCCGATGTTGTTGGAGTATCTGGCGGTACAAGTAGCACTACACACTCGGGATTAACCAATGGTACCAAATATTACTATACGTTATTTCCGTATGATAACGCGGGACTTATTGGGACGCCGTTGTCCATGAGTCAGGTGGCACAGGACGCGCTTTTCGTAGAAACGTTCGACGCGCTGAGTCTTGGAAGTGTTGTTGGTCAAAACGGGTGGACAACCCAAGGGGGCACATGGACCGTTGCAGATGTTGCGAGTGATCGCATTTTGTCTGGGTCAGCAACAACAAGTTATACCTCCAACATGGCAGTAAATGGTGACGCCACAACGCTTGATCAAATTCTTTCCTATCGTTTTCAGTCTAACGTCGCTTCGAATGCCTCTGGCTATAGCTGGTTAAGACGCCAGTCAAATAATGACGGCTACATGATTTGGCATACGCTCGGTAATGTTTGGACCATTAGTTATGAAAGTGGTGGAACCTTGACGGCTCTGGGAACGGCCGCAGCCACCGCCGTACCTCCAGCTGAGGCGAACGTGTGGTTTAATGTGGAAGCATCTGTTTTAACGAATGAATCAAATCTGCCGGTGATAAGTTTATTCGTGTGGAAAGCAGGGATGGAAAAACCGCTTGCGCCTGTACTTACGGTAACAGATGTCTCTGACCGTTTTCCTGATGGGACGTTTGCTTTGGGGAGAAATACAACGGTCGCAGAATCGTATTTTGACGATGTGCATTTTTCTGGCACTTTGCCGCCCCCACCACCTCCGGCTTCAACATTAGCGATCACTACTCCTGAGGCGACGGTGGCCGGAGAGCCAGATACTGCCACGTTATCTATTACCGATGAGTACGGTACTTTTACCATTCCTTATATTCAAACATCTACCACGCTTGCCGTTGCTGCGTCTATCGACTCTGTTCCAAGTGGGGGTGGTGTCCGTTTTATTTTGAATGAAGGCTTAGCTGGTGAACAAACAATTAATGATCTTACGGGGCCAGACTATTCCGGGAGTTTTTCTGGGCTTGCGAAAGGGGAATATACCCTGGATGCCTATGAAATTTTGGCAGATGGCGTAACGCTGTCCGGTGATCCGTTGCTGCACGACCATCGCGACCAAATTGGTATCGGAGATATTATTACTGTTATTGGCGATTCAACCTCGGAAGGATCCGGAGGTACGACAACGGTTGGGCCAGTAACCAATTGGCTGGAAGCTGATGCTGGTTCGTTATCTATTGATCATCGTAATTTCCCCCAGCATGGGCCAGGAGCGAGTTTGTTTAAAGAGTCGTATCTGACGGATCTCAACGACCAACTTACCGCGTACTTTGGCTATCCAGTTTTTCTCATGAACGAGGGCTACATTGGCATGCGCGCGGCGACCTATCGAACGACTGTGATCACGCCAAGTTGGACTACGCGTCAATTGGCTTTGGCTCCGTCGAAATGGATTGTTGCTTTTGGGAATGGCGATTCTCAAATTTCTAGTTCTCCAGCAACTTTTCGAACAGAGTTAGAATCCTTTTTTACTCTTCTTATCAATACGTACGGAGCAACCTACGCAGACATCTATCTCCCATATCCATTTTTTGACAGTCGTGATCCTGAAGAAGCCTATTTGGCTTCCTATATTCCCGAGATTGATAGTATGCGTTCGGAATTGGGATTGGCCGGTGGGGCAGACTTGTATAATACGTTTTTGAATCACAAGCCAGCTGAATATAACGGTGTTCATGCGAACGCCACGGGATACGCGCGTGAGGCTAGGCTGTGGGCCTTGGCGTTTATGCAGCCGGCACTTTCGACTCCTTCTGCTAACGGTCGAGAGATCACTCTCAATTGGGACAATCTTTCCGCGTTGCAACCAACGATTGCTGGCTATCAAATTTCTTACGGCGTAGCACCTGGTGCTTTGGATCAAACCATGACCGTTGGTAACGTCACCACTGCTACGTTGACGAACCTTGCTTGGAATACGACGTATTATATACAGGTGCGAGGGTTTGATAATGATCCGTACGCGGTTTCCTACACCGATCAGAGTACAACCCGTTCAGCAACTACGGACTCGGGGACAAGTTCGGCCACTGTTTCTGCGATTTCCGGACCCACCACAGAAGCGGGAGGCTCAGCAACATTTACGGTCGTACTCACGAGTGCTCCTACCGGGAATGTCCGTATCCCCGTTACATCGGCTAATACAAGTGAGGGAACAGTTTCTCCCTCGGAACTCGTTTTTACTACGGAAAATTGGAACTCCCCTCAGACGGTTACGGTAACAGGTGTCGACGATAGTGTGGATGATGGTGATGCTGTTTTCAGTGTTGTCCTTGGTGCGGCTACGTCCACAGACATAACCTACTCAGGGTATGACCACGCGGACGTTTCCGTGACGAATACGGATAATGACACCGCGGGATTCATTGTATCGGCTGTTTCTGGAGACACGACGGAATCGGGAGGAGTCGCCTCATTTACCGTTCGGTTGGCCAGTCAACCAGTAAGCGATGTCAGTATTCCTGTAAGTTCTTCTAATACCGATGAAGGAACGATTGCTGTGGCCAGCCTTGTCTTTACGAACGCCAATTGGAGTTTGCCTCAGCCAGTAATAATTACTGGTATAGATGATGTTGTGGACGACGGAACGGTGGCGTATACGATCGTCCTTGGCGCTGTCGTTTCAGATGATCCTCTTTATGGGGGTGGTAATCCTGGTGACGTGGCGGTATTTAACACCGACAATGATTCGGCTGCGGTGTTGATAACACAATCCGACGGTTCGACCGCACTCAGCGAGAGCGGTACCACAGATACCTATCAAGTTGTTCTTGCAACGGAACCAACGTTTGATGTAATCATTGGTGTGACTTCCGACGACCAAACATCGGTCGATGTGCCAGAGTTGCTATTCACTGCGTCGGATTGGAATACGCCGCAAGTGATCACGGTTTCGGCTATTGACGACGTGGTGGCAGAAGGCACGCACGAGGGCGTGGTAAGCCACCTTGTAACGTCTCTTGATACGAATTATGACGGATTTGTTACGTCGAGTGTGACGGCGGAGATTGCCGATAATGATACGGCAGGAGTCACGCTCGTGGAATCCGATGATGCCACGTCGGTTAGTGAATCGGGGCAGCAAGATACGTTCACCGTTGTGCTCACGAGCCAGCCGGTATTTAACGTCGTTGTTACCTATTCGTTCGATGTGGCCGAGCTTGACCTTTCGGACACGTCACTCACGTTCACGAGTGCTAATTGGGATGTTCCGCAAACGATCACGGTAAGCGCGGTAAATGATAATGAGCGTGAAGACACCGAAGAGGTTGCCATAACCAGTGTCACTGCTTCTGATGATCCATTTTATGATGCGTTAGTACCAACAAGCGTTGGTGTGGTGATTGTTGATAATGATCACAGCGGACAACCAACTTCGCCTTCCGACGAAGATACATCTGGTGGATCTTCTTCCGGACATCCAACAAGCATTTCCGTTGAACAGCCACAGGAAGGTGATGTCTTTACCGC
The DNA here is from genome assembly GCA_964588955.1 of uncultured Gammaproteobacteria bacterium. Lineage (GTDB taxonomy): Bacteria > Patescibacteriota > Patescibacteriia > UBA9934 > CAMTUG01 > CAMTUG01. The sequence continues at coordinate 111,140 of CAZPQJ010000003.1, read as the reverse complement.
GGGAAGTCGACTAGATGTTGTCTGGACCTGGACAGGGACGATTCCTATTATCAATATCGACTTATCGTTGGATGGTGGGGAGCACTGGAAAGCCATGCTTGTTAACAGTATTAACAGCGGTTTCGCCTCGATCATGTTGCCAAATACCCAGGGAGATGGAGCTGTGCGTTTACGGGGAACAGATTTGGCCGATGTATTGGCAACAGAAACGTCGGGAACGTTCACGATTGCTTCGGTGGAGACAGGAATGGATACAGGCGAAACGCCGAGTGATACCGATACCGGCGAAACTCCCGATACCTCGGGATCAGGCTCCCCGCAAACAACAGCGGAACAAATTGCCGCCATTGCCGAACGGGTCGCTGATCTGCCAACGCGCGCCGCGGTGCATGGACTTGTGAAACTTTCTGACGACGGGAACGCGGATACGCGCATCGATAGCACTGTGTATTACGTGGGTGCAGATGGTTTGCGTCACGCGTTTCCGAACGAGGCAATTTTCCATTCGTGGTTCTGTGACTTTTCCGGGGTTCATACCTTGAGTGCTAAAGAGCTTGCCTCTATCACCTTGGGAAGTAACGTCACCTATCGTCCTGGCGTGCGTTTGGTAAAGTTTGTATCTGATCCACGCGTATTTGCTGTTGATCAAGGCGGGGTGCTGCGCTGGGTTGTGAGCGAAGAATTGGCACGCGCGTTGTATGGCGATAATTGGAATCAATTCATAGACGACATACCCGATGTCTACTTTGGCAACTACTTGTTCGGCTCGCCGATTACCGACGTTAGCGAATATGACCGCACCACAGCTGAACAAAGCGTCTTGTACCCAAGTGACACGTTTGCGATTCCTGGCTACAAAACGCTTACTTCTGACGGATTGGTCTGTTCGGCCTGTTCTAATGATTCCAGCGCCTCCGCATCTTCCTGTGGTTTTGTCAGCGCCTTAAAACGTGGCTGGAGCGGCTTATTAGATCATTTTTAATCCCTGACAGATGCGTGACGAAACAAAAAAGGCCCGGGGTAAACCCAGGTCTTTTTCTTTGGCTTTTATTTCATGTCCACCATCACCGTAAATCCGCCCGTGGCCATGCGCTTCACGTTGAACGGCATCTCCTTGGCAAACGCCTCCATAGAAGCATCCTTCATAACCTTCTTCATCACCTGGTCGCGGTGCGCGCGTGACTTGTAGACAATAAACGAAAACACCACTACTTCGTCGGGCTTGAGCTTTACCATGCGTGGGAACAAGGAAGGCATCCCCATCGACTGTAAATCATCGGCAAGACATTCTTTGTAATCAAGCGCGCCGTACTTTTTCCACATCTTGGCGCCGAGTTTGGCCATCTTCTTATAGGCTTCGAGCTTGCTTTTGGAAACCGGTAGAACGAATCCGTCAACGTATTTTGACATAAAGTTCGTTTATTTGTTCATAGATACATACTAACACACGGCCATAGCGCACGGATAGGGTGGCCAAAGAAAAAACCTCAGTTTGCACTGAGATTTTTTCTGGCTCGGGGACGTGGATTCGAACCACGGTTAACGGATTCAGAGTCCGTTGTCCTGCCGCTAGACGATCCCCGAATGGGAGATTCCTCCAAAACTGACAAGCTTTCATCTCATGGGTCCCTGCCACTTCTTCGACGTACATTTTGGTACGTCTCAGAAGCTGGCTTTCCCGTTCAACGAAATCTTATCCAGTTTTGAAGGAATCTCTGATAACGTTTGCTCGACGACTTCGTAGCTCATCCAATTTCAGTCATTCCTCGAGGCGATTCCACAAATTTTGTGAAATCGTCCAGCCCTGCTGGCTATTTGCCACCGGATACTAACATGATGTTGATTCAAGGTCAACGGATGGTTTGGGTCCAGTAACGGAATATCATTCATCAGTTTACACGCCTCCTATAAAAACGAAAGCACCCCGGAGGATGCCTGCGTGGCGGGGGTGCTAGACGGCGGGGTTGATGAGGCTGTTGATCAGCGCGTCGGTCGGGCAGACGATGATGCGGCTTCCATTGTCACGCAGCGTGATCATGCCCTCCAGGAGAAGATTTCCTAGCGTAGCCGACAGAGTGCGGCTGACGGTATCATAGGAAGTCTCGCCTCCTCCGCTTTTGAACAACGTGTCAACCAGCGCTGCCTGGTCGACTCCGACCCATTCGGCTGCATCGACGGAGAACTGCAGAAGATGCAGGACGATCGGTCGGTTCGAAGGCAGTGTGTCCTTCAGGAGCGGGACGACGACACTCGGCTCGTGCGTCGTTGTGAGATGATCGATCGGGTAAATGAAGTTCAGAGTCAGCATGTGTCACCTATGGGACCGCCTGATTACACAGGAGTTTAGCCAAAAAGTCAATCTCACAAGAGGATTGACAGAGGCCTCCCCAAAGGCCTACGATAGGGTTCTATGGTAGTGAAGGGGCGCATTTTACAAGGGGAACACAAAGCCACGCGGTACTACAACGTACCCACGGCCAATGTTCAGTTGCCGGCGCATCTAGATTTGCCGTACGCGGTCTACACGGGGATTGCTACCTTGACCGACGGATCAGCGTATCCCTGCGTGATTTGCTACAGCATGCGCGGAATGCATTCACATCCAAAGTTCGAAGCGCATCTATTCGGCTGGAGTGGAGATTTGTACGATCAAGAAATTTCCGTTGAAGTTAAAGAAAAAGTCAGCGACTTGGCGCCGTTCACGGGCGAAGAAGCAATGAAGAAAAAGGTGTTATCCGATGTTGCGAGCGCTAAACAAATGTTGGGACTTACCTAGTCTATGTATACAGGAATTATTCATCATCACGGACGTATTCAAACCATTGAGCCACAGGCGGGCGGGGGATTGCGGTTGCGTATTGATGCGCCAGGAGTGATGGATCGTGTAGGTGAAGGATCGTCGGTAAACGTCGGTGGAATTTGTTTGACTGCCGTGGGCGTGGACGCGAATGGATTTTCAGCCGATGTGATGCCGCAGACGTTGGATTTGACGACGATTGGGGAGTGGAAGATCGGCGAGGTGGTGAATATTGAGCCATCGATGCGGGTTGGTGATGAGCTTGGTGGACATTTTGTCTATGGGCACGTAGATGGGGTTGCGAAGATTGTAGAGATCGAAGAACGTGGGAACGCCTTGGTTGTGCTCATTGAGGCTCCGGCCACCTTGCGTCGTTTTATTGTGCCTCAAGGGTCGGTTTCTCTTGATGGGGTTAGCTTGACCGTGGCCGACGTGCAGGGTGAAGTTTTTGCTGTGTCGCTCATTCCTGAAACGCGAGAACGCACTACCTGGCAACATCGATTGGTTGGTGACCTCGTCAATTTGGAAGTTGATATGATGATCAAATACGCGCTCGCGCGTACGTAGCGTATGTGCGCGCAAGCAGTTAATCCTTGGAATGTGGCGATGAACGACTGGATGGAGCGGTTAGAAAAAACCGCCCCTAGTCGTTTGTTTCATGATGCTTGGTTGCGTTTGGCAGAAGTCAGCACGGCGGATTTGGAATTGCGGCCGGCCTACAGCGGCGAGCGCCACCCGTGGAAGCTCTACACCTTGCGTCTTTCCTCCTTTGGAAAGCATCTCGGTCACTTTACGTGCGCCATGCGTGACGGCGAACCAGCCGAAGAGCGTACGGCCGTTTTTTCCTGTCCCAGGTTTTCTGATCATGTGCATCCAGATTTGGTTGGAGCTACCCTTGCCTGCTTGTATCGCTTGGCGCCGGTGGGGAGTGAATTAGAAGTCGTCCTGGAAGACAAGCTCAACCAGCCGATCTCGACACTTGCCGTTGCCGGGACGTATACTGATGCTGGATGGGGACTTAACCCCAAACGGACCGAATTAATTTCGGAGGAGCCTCGATTGTGGATCTTCCGCTTTAGTAAAAATTAGTATGACGGAAAATTTGATGATGGATCGAGACCAGATTTGGAACGAATTGTTGAACCGTGCCCGCGCATCGGGGATCAACAATCCAGAAGCCTTTCATGAACTTGTAGACGATTATTTTGAGGAACGATTGGAAGTCGGCGAATCGCACGACGACCAAAATTTGGAAGAACTTGCCGCCGAGTTTAAGACGCGATGGGAAGAGGTTGCGGCAGAGCTTGGAAATGGCTAATCGTACGACGATGAAACTTTCTTTTCACGGTGCCACCCGAGAGGTCACAGGTTCCTGCATGTTGCTAGAAACAGCCAAAACCCGCTTGCTCATCGATTGCGGCATGTTTCAGGGTGAGCGCATGTGCGGACGTAAGAATTTTGACGAATTTGGGTTTGATCCTAAGTCGATCGACGCGGTTTTGGCAACCCATCCGCATTTGGATCATACCGGACGCTTACCGCGTTTGTTGGAGCTTGGATTTTCTGGTCCTATTTATGCCACCGAACCGTGCGCGGCACTTGCACGCATTGTGCTGGAAGATGCGGCGCATGTGATGAGCGACAACGCCAAGCGTTGCAAAGATGACGTGTTGTACGCGCCAGAGTCACTCACAGCGATGCAGGAGCACATGAAGTCGGTGAGCTATCACCAGCAGTTTACGGTAGGGGATTGTACGATCATGTTCCACGATGCCGGGCACGTCCTCGGCTCGGCGTTTATTTCGATCGAAACTGAAGGCAAGCGCATCGTCTTTTCCGGCGACATTGGAAACGATCAAGTACCCATTCTTCCAGAAACCGAATCATTGAGTCATGCCGACTACGTGGTCTGCGAATCCACCTACGGCGCCCGTGTCCATGAGCCGATGGCCACGCGCGGAGAAAAACTACGCGCTGTTGTGGCGGAATCGATTGAAGTGGGTGGTGTGTTACTGATTCCAGCTTTTTCCATTGAGCGCACCCAAGAATTGCTCTACGAGTTGAATCACATTCTCCCAACGCTCAAACACGATGGCCCCATCCCGATTTTTCTCGACAGTCCCTTGGCGATTAAAGCGACAGCCATCTATCGACACTTTGCCAACTATCTCAAGTTCGACAGCCCCATATTGTCTGAACATGATCGCGATTTCTTTTCTTTCCCTGGGTTGCATGAAACCTTGTCGGCGGAGGAATCAAAACACATTAATGCTTCGCCCAAACCAAAAATCATTATCGCCGGCAGTGGCATGATGACCGGCGGGCGCATTTTGCATCACCTCATTCAGTATTTACCCGACCCGACGACGCGTCTTTTGATCATCGGTTATCTTGCGCAAGGCACACTTGGACGCACGCTGTATGAAGGCGCCAAAGAAGTAACCATCTTCGGCCAGCGCATCGAAGTCCATGCCAAACTTTCTGCGATTGGCGCTTTTTCTGCTCATGGCGACAAGAACAAACTGACGCATTGGCTCAAACCTGAAGATGGGGTGATGCCCAAGAAAGTCTTTCTCGTCCATGGCGACGCGGAAGACAAAGAGTTGTTTGCTTCCCATCTGCGCCACGAACTCGGCACCGAAATCATCATCCCTGAATATCATCAATCATTCGATCTTTGATCTTGTTTCGTTTCCGTAGGGACAATTCACGAATTGTCCATGTCCTATTTCGTTGTTGAAAAATACCAAGCGTAAAAATCTTTGGCTGCGCCCGTTGTCGCGAGTGTTTCCTCGACAGGGAAGACGTCGACTTTTCCTAGGAAATCATAATTAACAATCGAGATTGGTGCGTCGAGTGAAGTGGTCGTGGTATCACCAGCAACGATGGTCGTTGCGCGTTTCACGGCAGCCTTATCGACCGCGACCATGCGTCCACGGATGAGTGTCAGTTTGGTCTCGTCGTTTGTTAGCGTATCGACGTGCAAGGTGGAGTTCTCATCAAGCCAAACAAACAACTGATCCTGTGAAATCATCATCCGCTCACCAGCACCCGTGTCGATCGTACTCCCGCGACTAAATGACTCTGTGTCCGACTGAAAGAACAACGGACGTTGATATCCATCGCCGCCAGCAAATCTAAACCCCAATCGGTTGCCAATGAGTAAAAGAATCACCAGGGAGAAAAGAGAAAGAAAAAGAAAGTAGGATAGGGGGACGGAAGAAAAATATTTACGCATAGTGAAAATATGGTATCATTCTCGTTGCCTTTCTTCTACTCTCTCCCTCTTTCTCCTATTTTCTCCATCTTTATCTTTTATCTGTATGCCCCTCCTCGAATTTTACGGCACGGAATGTCCGCACTGCATTGCCATGGCTCCCATCGTCGAGAAACTGATTGCCGAAGGCGTCAAGATTGAGCGTTTTGAAGTTTGGCACAATGAAAAGAATGCCGCCAAGCTTGAACAATACGACCGTGGCTACTGCGGCGGCGTGCCGTTTTTCTTGAACACGGATTCCCATCGGTTTATCTGCGGCGGCACAGACGAAAAATCCCTGCGTGCTTGGGCGGCAGGGACGGCAGGGGAAAAGACTTCCTAGGACAATTCGTGAATTGTCCCTACTGCATTCTTTCGACCCAATGTGGGTCGTATTCCACGTGCAATTCAAGGTAGATTTTATTTTGGCTGATTCCTTCCAATTCTTTGCGCACCGATTGGCCGATTTCTTTAATCCCTTGGCCACCTTTGCCGATGATCATATTTTTGTAGCGATCTTGGTTGGTGTAAATCGTTGCCGCAATATAGGTGGTGCCGTTGTCGCGGGTTTCAATGGAGCTGACTTCCACGTGAACTGCGTAGGGGACTTCTTCGCGCAAACGCAAGAATAACTTTTCGCGGATCAGTTCCGCCACCCATTGTTCATGTGGCAAGTTAGAAATTTGATACTCTGGATAAAACGCTTCGCCTTCTGGCAACAAATCAAACACGGCCGTCAGCAGCTGCTTCACGTTGCTCCCACGCAAAGCTGAAACCTCGATCACCTGATCGAATTGCTTGCTTAAGTCTTGATAGCTTTCTAAAAACGGTTTGATCTCTTCATCGATTTTGTTGATAACAAGAACTTTTGGCACCTTGGCGTGTTCAATCATCGCTAACGCCTGATGCTCCTCGTTGCCAATCGCACGTGTTGGATCGACCACGTACAAAATCACATTGACTCCTTCGAGCGAACCTTGAGTGTATTTCAACAATCGCTTGGTGAGCAAGTCGCGAGCCACCTGCATGATTCCCGGGGTGTCGACAAACACAATTTGTCCGCGCTCGTCGTTAACAATCCCTTGAATCGGCTGTCGAGTCGTCTGCGCCTTGGGAGTGGTGATCGCCACCTTGGAGCCAACCAAAGCATTCAGCAAGGTAGACTTGCCGACGTTTGAGCGACCGATCATGGAGACGAATCCGGATTTCATAGGTTGGATAAAGCGGGAGAAAGAAGGAGAAAAGATATTAGGATTTGCGTGTCAAACAGAGAACGACTTCGACATGTGGTGTTTGAGGAAACAAATCCAGAGCCTTAATGGCGGTGATTTTGTAGAACGGCAGAAACTGCGGAAGCTCCTCAATCATCTTTTGGTATTTGCAGGAGACATAGACAATACGCTTCGGAAGCGCTTTGGTCAAGGTTTCCAGGACGTTTTTGTGTAATCCAGAGCGCGGGGGATCAATCACCACCACGTCTGGTTCATCTTTCACCCAATCATATTCCTCGGCTTTTGCGGCTAAAAAGCGCGTGTTACCAACGCCGTTCACCTCCGCGTTGACCTTAGCCGCCCCGATCGCCTCCGCGTCGAGTTCCACACCAACGACCTCTTTTGCCTGTCGCGCGAGCGCTAGGGAGAAGAATCCCGCTCCACAGTACAAGTCCATCACCTTTTTGTTTGTGATCTCCCCACAGAATTCCATCACCGTATCTTGTAGCTTGGCCGCCATCTGCGTGTTGGTTTGGAAAAAGCTTCCCGGTTGAATGCGGTAAATGATCCCGTTGACCTGTTCCTGCAAATACGGATTGCCTTTGAGGACTTCGATCGATGTTGGAATCGACAGGTCGGTAATTTTATCGTTGACGCCCCAAATAATAGATGTCGCCATGTCGTCGAGCAAGGCGACAAATGATCGCTGTTGCTGTTCATTGAATGGATGTGTCGCCGACGTCACCAACATGATCAATCGCTCGTCAGTATTTTTCCCTTCACGGATAACAAGATAGCGTAAAAATCCAAGATGCGTTTTAACATTCCAAAAGGGGAGTTCCGATGCTTTTGCCCACGTGCGCACGCGCTGCATAATCTCTGGCGTTTCCGGCGACAACAAAAAGCAGGTGGTTAAATCAAGCGTCTTCCACCACTTGCCCCGCGCTTTGAGCCCAAGCTCCCCTTGGTAGCCAAACGGGTAGTCCATGCGGTTACGGTAATAATACGCGCTGTCCGAAGGCACAATCTCCCACTCAGGTAAATCAATTCCCGCCCCGGCAAACGCTTCGGCAATCAATCGTTTTTTCTCCGCAACTTGCTCACCATAGTTCATGTCCTGCAGGGCACAGCCTCCGCAGACGCCGAAGTACGGGCATTTTGGTTCAATCTTTGGCATAAGGTCAGGCTCATGTTATCATTTATCCATTATGCTTTCCATCGTCATTCCCACAAAGAACGAGGAAGAGTACTTGCCAAAGCTGTTGGCTTCCATTCGTACCCAAACGCTGCAGCCGTTGGAAATTATTGTTGCCGATGCTGGTTCCACCGATCGCACCCGCCAGATCGCGACTTCTTTTGGTGCAAGAGTGGTCGATGGTGGCATGCCTGGCCCTGGACGCAACCGCGGAGCGGAAGCGGCCAAGGGAGAGATAGTGTTATTTCTCGATGCGGACGTGGAACTTACGGATCCGCAGTTTTTAGAGCGCAACCTTCATGAGTTCATAGAGCGCAAATTGGATTTTGCCACCTGCGACGTGCTGCCCATGTCCAAAAAAATTGTTGATCGCGTGTTTCATCACTTCTACAACGGCTACACGCGCTTGCTGGCCAAGGTGCATCCCCACGCCCCGGGATTTTGCATCTTCGCCCGCCGCGACAAGCACCGCGAAATTCATGGATTTGATGAAACGGTATTGTTTTGTGAAGATCATGACTATGTGTTGCGAGGCGAACGCGTCGGCAGCTTCGGTATTCTCACGTCTGTAAAAGTTCCTGTTTCCGTTCGTCGCCTTGAACGCGATGGACGATTGGAAATCGCTATTAAATACACGCTCGCTGAAGCGTACATTATGACCATCGGTCCCGTACGCACCAACATCTTCAACTATACGTTTGGTCACAAGAAAAACTAACTATGCGCCGCATTTTTATCGCTCTTTTTGTCCTCGTGTTGCTGGCACCGCACACCTCGCGCGCTGCTGGAGCGGATTTAGGGTTTCGCAACAAGTCCGATATTTTCTTTTCTACCGATACCTTCGTGATCGGAGACACGGTGCGTGTGTACGCCAAGGTGCATAATTTTGGCGACGTCGACGTGTCTGGTTATGTCACGTTCATGCAAGGAATGGTGGAAGTTGGGAACACGCAAGTCATTTCGGTTCGTGCGGGCGGGCAGGAGGAAGAGGTCTATGTTGATTTTGTCATTCCGGAAGGAAGCTTTAATGTTCGAGCTGAAATTAAAGGTACAGATCCGGTAGATACGAATACTGCTAATGACGTTATTTTGTCGCCATTGGAGGAGCCCATTGCTGATCAAGACGGCGACGGCGTGGTAGATGATTCGGACAACTGTGTTTCAACTTCTAACAGCAATCAACGCGATACAGATGGCGACGGTCAAGGCGACGTCTGCGACAGCGATGACGATAACGACACGTTGTCTGATGCCGTAGAGGAGGAGATGGGTTTAAATACGTTGTCTGCAGACACAGATGCTGACGGGGTGGCAGATGCCGATGATTACGCGCCAACCGACCCTTCGATTTCTGGTGCTCCTGCTCCGGAGATTTTTGCTGCGCCTATCTCCGCGAACGTAGCTCCAACAATGGCCACGGGGACGGTCGCATCAACAAGAACCAATGACGCACCAGCGACAGACACATCCGCATCCAACAACAACGCGGATGAAAAAACGAGCAATGGCGCCGCCTTATCCGACTTGCAAATCTCCCCCAACGCCATTTTTTCCTACGAACAAACCGGCTGGAACACCTATGCCTTTGCCGTGCGTGGATTTGAGGGTGACGGCTATCGCTACGATTGGGACTTCGGCGACGGCGTGCGTTCCAATCGCGCGGAAATCACCCACGCCTACCGCGCTTTTGGTGACTACACCGTCAACCTCACAGTAACCGACGAAGCCGGCACCAAATCTACCGACTCGACATCTATCAACATCTCCTTTTTCCACATTGAAAATCCCTACTTGCAGCTGTTGCTTGGCTTGTTGGCTGTGTTGCTCGTGACCTCGGTTGGTTTGTATCTACGTCTGGCTCGTCGGAGAGTATGATGCGATTCTTGAGCGCAGAGACCAAGAAAATTGCCAGTGCGGCGACGATTATCGCCGCTTTTTCCTTTCTCTCACGTTTTGCCGGTTTCATTCGCGACCGCATCTTGGCCGGCCAATTTGGTGCGGGAGACACACTCGACGCCTATTATGCCGCTTTCCTCGTTCCAGATTTGTTGTTCTCCTTACTGGTGGTGGGTGCGCTTTCGGCAAGCTTTATTCCGTTGTTCACTAAACGCTATCGCGGGGAAGGAAAAAGTGACAAGGGCTTTGAACTCACCAACAACATTCTCAATATCGTTGGCGGTACCTTGGCTGTTGTCTCCGTTGTGTTGTTTTTCTTCGCCCCAACCATTGCCCAGTTGATCGCTCCTAGTTTTTCGCACGCCAAGCTTGGGTTGGTGACAGCCTTCACGCGCGTGATGTTTATTTCTGATTTTTTGTTGGCTCTTTCGGCCGTGTTTGGATCGGCTTTGCAGGGAATGAAGCGTTTCCTGGTCTACTCGCTTTCGCCCATTTTGTATAACGTGGGGATCATTTTCGGCGCCGTGGTGCTCGTGCCGATCCTGGGGCCGATTGGATTGGCCTGGGGAGTGGTGTTAGGTGCTTTCCTTCATTTTCTTTTGCAGTCCTTGGCGATGCGTAGCGCGGGATATCGTTACCGCTTTGTGTGGAACACGCGCGACAGCGACACGCGCGAAATTGGTAAGTTGATGATTCCGCGCACACTCGGTGTAGCCGTCTCTCAGCTCGATGACGTCATTCTGATTATGATTGCCACAACGCTGGCGGCGGGCAGCGTCACCATGTACCAATTTGCCTACAACATTCAGTTTTTTGTGATCGGCATCGTGGCTGTTTCGTTTGCTGTGGCCTCATTTCCGTCGCTCTCCGAAGCCGCAGGGAGAAATGACAAAGACGCTTTTACTCAAACACTGTCGCAAACCACGCGGCAAATTCTTTTCTTTATCATTCCCGCCACCATCGTCTTTCTTTTGCTGCGCGCGCAGATCGTCCGTGTTGTCGTTGGAGCAGGGAAGTTTGGTTGGGGCGAAACAATCCAAACAGCAGACACGCTGGCTTTTTTCACCCTCAGTTTCTTCGCCCAAGGCCTCATCTTTCTCCTCGCCCGCGCCTTTTACGCCTGGCGCGACACGATCACCCCGTTTGTGGCTGGACTTATTAATGCCGTATTTACTGTTGTCGCCGCCTTGTTGTTCTCAAAAGAATTTGGCGTGGTTGGACTTGGACTTGCCTTCTCGTTGGCCGCAATCGTCAACGTTTCTTTATTGTGGATCGCCTTGCGCTTAAAAGTCGGATCGTTGCGCGAGGGGGAGATTTTGAAATCGTTATTTTCAATTAGTTTGGCAGCCATCGCCTGTGGCATTGTGACGCAGCTCATGAAATCCGTGGTCGTTGCCGTAATTCATCTCGATACGTTTCTTGCTGTTCTGGTTCAAGGATTGATTGCTGGCGGATGCGGCCTAGCCGTTTACGGCCTCGTCGCGTGGTTACTCAAGAGTCCAGAAATGACCGACTTCGTCTCCTCCATGCACAAACGTTTTTTCAAAGCCTACGAACCCACCGAAAGCGTTTCTTCCGATCAACCCGCCCTCTAATCGACCATCTAACCGTTGATAAAGTCAGACAGATTGGCTAGACTGTCTTCATTATGACCTCCAACGAACTCCGCCAAAAATACCTCGATTTCTTCAAGTCAAAGGGGCACGTCGAAATACCTTCCGCCTCGGTTGTTCCAGAAAATGATCCGACCGTTCTTTTTACGACCGCGGGGATGCATCCACTGGTACCGTATTTGTTGGGTCAGCCGCATCCGGCAGGGAAGCGTCTCGTGGATTATCAACGTTGTATTCGCACCGGGGACATCGACGAAGTTGGCGACGATTCGCACCTGACGTTTTTTACCATGCTGGGCAATTGGTCGCTCGGCGACTACTTCAAGAAGGAATCCATTGCTTGGAGTTTTGAGTTTCTTACCTCTCCCGACTGGCTCAATATTCCGCTTGATCACCTGGCATTCACCGTGTTTGCTGGCGATGAAAATGCTCCGTTCGATGAAGAGGCTTACAACGAATGGTTGAGGCATGGTGTATCTGCTGATCGCATTTCCAAATTACCAAAAGAAGATAACTGGTGGGGACCAGCGGGAAAAACCGGACCTTGCGGACCAGACACGGAGATTTTTTATTGGGTCGGTGAAGGTGCGCCGCGAGGAAATAAAGCCTCGCATCCGAAGGATTGGATGGAGATTTGGAATAACGTGTTCATGCAGTTTAATAAGCAAGAAGACGGCACGCTTATTCCGCTTGCTGCTGGAAGTGTGGACACGGGTATGGGGCTCGAGCGCACCATCGTCGCCTTGCAGAAAAAACTGAGCGTGTATGAAACGGAAGCCTTTATTCCGATCCTGGAAGTCATCCGTAAACAGTTTGGCACCATGGACGTTGCTTCTGAACGCATCGTGGCTGATCATCTTCGCGCGGCTTCAATCATGCTCATGGATGGTGTGTTGCCGTCGAATAAAGATCAGGGCTACATTCTTCGTCGCCTGATTCGTCGAGCGATTCGTCACATGAAGAAGCATTCCGATACGGCAATGAAAGTCGGCATTCCTCCCATCCTTGAAGCGATTAATGCCACTTTGAGCGACGCATACCCTGTGATTGCCGACAAAGCAGCACATATTTACGACGAAACGCTTAAAGAGGCGTCAAAATTTGAGAAGTCTCTTCATCAGGGCTTGAAAGAGTTTGAAAAGATTTTCACGGCTCAACAATCCATGAGTGGTCTTGATGCCTTCAATCTTTATCAATCCTACGGATTCCCTTGGGAACTCACTGAGGAGCTTGCGCGAGAGAAAGGTCAGGAGGTTGATAAATCCATTTTTGAAGCAGAGTTCAAAAAGCATCAAGATTTGTCGCGTGCGGGTTCAGAACAAAAGTTCGCTGGGGGATTAGCCGATCATTCCGAGATTTCTACCAAGTATCACACGGCAACACACCTTCTGCATCAAGCGCTGCGGATGGTGTTGGGGGAGCATGTGCACCAAATGGGATCGAATATTACCCAGGAGCGTTTGCGGTTTGATTTTTCGCACGGAGCCAAGATGACCGATGAAGAGGTAAAAAAAGTTGAGGCGATTGTCAACGAACAAATTCAAAAAGACCTGCCGGTGCATTTTGAGATGCTTACGGTGGCCGAAGCCAAAGCGCGTGGAGCGATCGGATTGTTTGAAGACAAGTACGCGAGCCTTGGGGATCAGATCAAAGTCTACTTCGTGGGTGATGATCAAAAGGGGTTATTCAGCTCTGAAATCTGTGGCGGACCGCATGTGGAGCATACAGGAACCATGGGGCATTTCCGTATTGTCAAAGAAGAGGCTTCCTCCGCTCAAGTTCGCAGAATTAAGGCGGTTTTGGAGTAGGAAGAACTTCTTTCGTCCACAGGGTAGGGAAATACATTTGACAATCAATAGGCGTTCGGATAGAATACCGGCGCCTGAAGTTAGCCAATTTTGAGCGCATGTCCGACAATTCCGACTCGAAACAGTTTATCGAAATGGAGGGGGAAGTTTTAGAACTTCTTCCCGGTGCGACGTTACGCGTAAAATTGGATAACGATCAGGAGATTATTGCCTACTTAGGCGGTAAGATGCGGATGAACCGCATTAAAGTGTTGCCGGGTGATCATGTAAAAGTAGAAATGAGTCCTTACGATCTTACCAAGGGTCGGGTGACTTTCCGTTTGTAACTTCATAAACTGGCGAACTGCTCGTGTCTCGCCTTGAACATCGTTCGACGTAGGTCGTCTACGCCTCACGATGTTCGCGGCTCCGACACGTCGCACTTCATCCAGTTTCTGCAGTTACACGATATATTAGATGTATGAAAGTACGAACATCCGTCAAAGCCATGTGTCGCGATTGTCAGGTGATCCGTCGCCGCGGTCGCGTCCATGTCATTTGCAAAACCCCAAAGCACAAACAGCGCCAAGGGTAATTAGATCACGAGAATTTTTTCTGCTATGGCACGTATTGCCGGAGTCACTATCCCAACGAACAAACAAGTCGGAACTGCCCTGACCTACATTTTTGGTATCGGAGACACGCGTTCGAAAGAGATCACCACCAAAGCTGGGGTCGATCCGTCGATCCGAGTCAAAGACTTGACCGAAGAACAGGTTAATAAAGTGCGTGATTTGGTGGAAAAAGGGTTCCGTGTAGAAGGGGAGTTGCGCCGTGACGTTCAGGCCAACATCAAGCGCTTAAAAGAAATCTTGTCCTATCGTGGCAGCCGTCACGCCAAACGCTTACCGGCGCGCGGACAGCGCACCAAGACCAATTCGCGCACGTCGCGCGGAAACGTCCGTAAGACCATGCGTTCGGGACGCCGCATCTTGACCAAGACCTAATCAACGTATGGAAGAAGAAATCAAAAAAACGGAAGCCGCCCCTGAAGCCGCTTCTGAAGTCAAGGGAGATAAGAAGACCAAAGCACGCAAAACCCCAGGGAAAAAAGCGATTACCCGCAAAGTTCCACAAGGTCGTGCCTATATCCAATCGACGTATAACAATACGATCGTTACCTTAACCGATTTGAACGGCAACACCCTCGCTTGGGCAAGTTCCGGTCATTGTGGTTTCACGGGTCCAAAAAAGGCTACACCGTATGCTGCAAGCACGGTTGTAAAGACGGTAGCTGAAAAAGTTGCTGATTACGGATTGAAAGAAGTTTCTGTATACGTTTCTGGAATTGGTGGGGGACGCGATGCCGCGGTGCGCGCCTTAAACGCCAACGGATTCAACGTCCTTTCCATTAAAGATCAAACACCAACCCCGCATAATGGTTGCCGCTTAGCCGGTCGCCGCCGCATGTAAATCTATGGGAAAGACATTGAAAGCCACGTGTAAAATGTGCCGCCGTGAAGGAGTTTCCCTTTGCGGAAAAGAGAAATGCGCCTTTAAGCGCCGTCCGTTCCCGCCAGGTGTCCATGGACCAACAGCGGGAAAATCTCGCCTTTCCGGTTACGGAATCCAGTTGCGCGAAAAACAAAAAGCCAAGCGCCTCTACAACATCATGGAGACGCAGTTCCGAAATTACTTTGCGGCAGCTACCAAAAAGCAGGGCGATACCGGTATTTTCATGATTCAAATGTTGGAAACCCGCTTAGACAACGTTGTCTATCGTCTCGGGTTGGCCAAGACCCGCCGCCAGTCCCGCCAAATGGTGAGTCATGGATTTGTAGAAGTAAACGGCAAAAAGGTAGATATCCCGTCTTACCACTGCAAAGTGGGTGAGGTCGTTTCTGTGCGTGAATCGAAACAGAAAAAAGGATTGCTCTCCGACATTGCTGCACGTCTTCAAGCTGTTCAGTTACCGGCCTGGTTGACCTTAGACGCAGCTAAACTTTCAGGAAAAATTATTTCCATCCCAGAGGGGGAAGATCTTAAAACGGTCTTTGATCCAAAGTTGATCGTGGAGTTTTACTCGCGAACATAAGTATGGAGAATATTTTGCTTCCATCGTCGATGACCTTCGAACCTGGCGCCACACAAGCCGAGGCCACCTTGGTGATCGAACCGTTTTTCTACGGGTATGGACGCACGATCGGAAATGCGCTGCGCCGTGTGTTATTGTCCTCCTTACCGGGAGCGGCGGTAACGGCGGTCAAAATCAAGGGGGTTCAACACGAATTCACTGCCATTCCAGGAGTGCTCGAGGATGCTCTGACGGTGATTCTTAACTTGAAGGGATTGCGTTTGAAGTGTCATAGCGAGTCGCCAGTCAAGCTGACCTTGAAAAAAACAGGAAAGGGAGAGGTAACAGCTGCGGATTTTGACTCCAACGCCGATGTCGAGATCATGAACAAAGATTTGCAAATCGCTACTTTGACCGATGACAAGAGCGACTTTGAAATGGAGATCACGATTGGCCGCGGCCGTGGTTACTCGCCAACCGAAGAGCGCGAACCGTCGGGTGAAATTGGTTTGATCGCCATTGACTCCTTGTTTTCCCCTGTGCGCAACGTTGGATTCAAAGTGGAGCCAACCCGCGTGGGCGAAATCACCGACTACGACAAATTGACCATGAAGATTGAGACCGACGGCAGCATTACCCCAGAAGAAGCTGTTAAACAATCGGTGGCCATTTTGCTTGATCACTATAACTTGATCGCCGAGAAATTGAACGGCCCCAAAGAATAATCTATGCGACACCGCAATTCTGGCACCATCCTTGACCGTGAAGCTGGCCCACGCAACGCCTTGTTAAAAGGTTTGGCGATGGACGTTGTGTTGTACGAAAAAGTACAAACAACCGAGGCTCGCGCCAAAGCGATCAAACCGTTGGTTGAACGCTTGGTTACCCGCGGCAAAGAAGCCACCCTTCATAACCGACGCGAACTGTTGAGCTACTTTGGAGGACAGGAGTTGCCGGTGAAAAAGATTTTGGAAGTTCTTTCTCCGCGCTACAAGACTCGCGCCGGAGGTTATACACGCATTGTCAAAATGGGCCCGCGCAAAGGGGACGGGGCACAAATGGTGCAAATTGAATTTGTTTAATATGGAACGCACGACCATCACCATCGACGCCACCGGCAAATCCCTCGGACGTTTGGCTACGCAAATCGCCAAAACATTGATGGGGAAGCACAAAGCCACTTACGAAACCCACATCGACATGGGTGACGCTATTGTGGTCGAAAACGTGAAACTTTTGGCGATTCCTGCCAAAAAGATGAGCGACAAATTGTACTACCATCACACCGGTCGTCCAGGAAGCTTGCAAACCAAAACGTTGCAGAATATTTGGGACAAAGACCCGGCCGAAGTGTTGCGTATCGCTGTTCGTAACATGATGCCAAAAAATAAGTTGCACACCGGCCGCATGAAGCGGTTGACGGTCAAATAGTCTATGGAAGTTACTTTTGAAGGAAAATACTCAGAAGCCGTCGGTCGCCGCAAAACCGCTATTGCTCGCGTGCGCCTCTACCCAGGCAAAGGCAAAATTGTGGTTAACGGTAAGGAAATGAAGGACTACTTCCCCCTGGCCAAACTCCAGGAGAAAGTCATCGCTCCTTTGACGATCGCTGGACGCAAAGAATCGTTCAATATTAGTGTTAAAGCTGAAGGCGGTGGCATCACCGGCCAAGCCGAAGCTGTACGCTTGGGCATTAGCCGCGCGTTGTTGCTTGAAGATGCTGACGTCAAATCGAGTTTGAAGAAAGAAGGATTGATGACCCGCGATTCCCGACGCCGCGAACGCAAGAAGCCGGGCAAACGTTCCGCCCGCCGCTCGCCACAGTGGTCGAAGCGTTAGTCCTCTAGGCAAGCACAAACAGACACAAGATACGGAAGGCCTCGTTTTTACGGGGTCTTCTTTGTTTCTGATTCATCACAGTAAAAGGTGTTTTACGACATCAAGGAGCCAATTTTGGCTAACTTGAATTTTGAGATAGGAAAGTTTTTTTGCAAAATGGCGGATTGCCACTGGGCTAAAGCTTCTTGGTGGGGTAAACTTTAAAGTAACCATATGACAGACGAGGAGCTCTGTAAGCAAATAGACCGTTTTCGTAAACTACCCAAAGAAACTGAGTGGGTTTGAATTTAAGGTTAATAACGGTGAACCAAATGGAATAGGAGAGACTTTATCCGCGCTATCAAACGGAGCGAATATTCTTGGAGAAGAGTACGGCTACATGATTTTTGGTATTAGTGATACTGATCATGACGTTATTGGGACAACTTTTTCTCCTGCAGGATTTAAGATTGGAGGGGAAGAGTTTGAAAACTGGTTGCTACGTAAATTTGAACCGCGTGTCGACATTACCTTTTTTGAATTTAAGTATAAGGGAAATCAATTGTGCGTTATTAGAATTCAGGCAGCAATTGATAGGCCGGTTGAATTTAGGGACTCAAACAACGTTTGGACGGCATGGATTCGAGTAGGTAGCTATTGTAAAAAATTAAGAGAATATCCAGAAAAAGAAAAATTGATTTGGAAAAATTCAAAAGGAAGGTGTTTTGAAACCGAGATTGCTTTTCCAAATGTGGATGGAGACAGTGTCTTACGTTTACTCGACTATCCGAAATATTTCGAGTTACTAAAGCATCCTCTTCCAGCTGATAAAGAGGGTATCCTACAGAGGTTGGCTGAAGAAAAAGTTGTTGTGCCGCGTGATGACTTGTTTGATGTTACAAATTTGGGAGCCATATTATTTGCAAAAGAACTTTCTAGTTTTACGGGGATTGCACGAAAGGCGCTCCGGGTAATTTTTTATGAAGGAAAGAGTCGTGTGCGAACCTCTGTAGAACGCTTAAGCAGCAGAGGCTATGCTGCCGATTTCGAGGAAGTACTGGCCTATATAAATGATCGGCTTCCTGCTAATGAAGAGATAGGAAGAGCGCTACGGAAAGAGCATAAAATGTACCCACCTATTGCTGTACGCGAGTTGCTTGCAAATGCGTTAATTCACCAAGATTTTTTTGTTGCAGGCACAGGACCAACTGTGGAAGTCTTTGCTGATAGATTGGAGATAATTAATCCTGGCACTCCACTTATTAGTACGGATAGATTCCTCGACCAAGCACCCGTATCAAGAAATGAAATGCTGGCAGCGCTGATGAGGCGTGCGGGGATCTGCGAAGAAAAGGGGCAGGGTATCGATCGTGTCTTATTTAATGTTGAATTATATCAATTGCCCGCACCAAAATTTTCTGCTCAGTCAACACATACTTGTGCCGCTTTATTTTCTCCGCGCCCACTCGCGTTGATGGATAAGGCCGATCGCATACGCGCCTGCTACTTGCATTGCTCTCTACGAACTGTGTCTGGCGAAAAAACTACAAATGAAACTGTTCGAGAAAGGTTCACTTTAACAGAAAAACAAAAGTCTCTCGCCACCAAGATTATAAATGACACTGTAGATGCGGGCTTACTAAAGCCATCTGATCCATCAAGCAGGTCCAGAAAGTTTGCTTCTTACCTACCTTTTTGGGCCTAGCTTATTTCATAGTTTGAATATAACTATTTAAAAAATCCATTATATTTGCTTAAGTTAGCAATTTTCTTATTTTACGTCTATTTACGTCTTTTGGGTTGAGTGCTTTGTTTTGACCCCCTCTGTACTATCCCAGATTTGTCTTGTTGGTTTCTTAGCACAGTGGTCGAAGCGTTAAACGTCATGTACAATTGGGGAGCCGAAAGGCTCTCCTTTTGATTGTTCTAACGCGGCGCGGGTATGTCGACACTGGCCAGGAATACGCTTTATTTAACTGTGGCTTCCGTCGCTCAAAAGGCGATTGCTTTTGTTTACTTTACGCTTGTTGCCAACCAAATCGGCAAGGCGGCGCAAGGGGATTACTTTTTGGCTTTGTCGGTGAC
>CAZPQJ010000003.1:0-91308 GCA_964588955.1 uncultured Gammaproteobacteria bacterium | reverse complement strand
CCAACCAAATCGGCAAGGCGGCGCAAGGGGATTACTTTTTGGCTTTGTCGGTGACGACCATTCTCTCCGTGGTTTCGGACTGGGGGCTTTCGTCTGTGCTCATTCGTGAGATCGCCCATGACAAAACGGACGCCGTGAAATTGATCCGCTCGACTTTGGGACTTAAAATGCCACTGATCTTGATCGCCATGGCTGGATCGCTCGGACTTGCCTTTGCCTTACATTACGACGCCAATGTCATCAAGCTCGTGGCACTGGCGACGCTTATTTTAGCCGCCGATGCCGTTTCGTTGACGTTTTTTGGCGTGCTGCGTGGATTGCAGAATCTGCGCTATGAATCGCTGGGGATTTTTGTCGGACAAATCCTTTCCGCCACGGTTGGACTTATTGCTTTGCGCGTTCATCCAACCCTCGACGTATTAGTGTTAGCGTTGCTGACGGGCTCGGTTTGGAACGCATTGTACTCGGCCACCCGCGTGGCTAAGCACCTTGGCTGGAAAGCGATCGTGCCGGCCTTTGACAGTGCGCGCGCTAAAGCCTTGCTACGCTTGTCGATCGCCTTTGCCATGGCCAGTCTGTTCGTAAAAGTTTACTCCTACATTGATTCCATCTTACTCAAACAATTTCTTGGCTCCGAAGCGGTCGGGACCTACTCAGTGGCTTATAAAATCACCTACGCCTTTCAATTCTTGCCAATGGCTTTTGTGGGTGGGTTGTATCCGGCCTTCGCCTCGCGTTGGGCGCAAGGGGACAAGCAAAGTTTGGCCAAAGTGTTTGATGACGCCGTGTGGTACGTGGGCTTGCTGGCGGTACCGATTGCTTTTGGTATTAGCGCCTTGTCACACGAAATCCTGCAGCTGTTTTACCCGAAATTTATTGAAGCCGCCTTGCCGCTGTCGATTGAAATCTTTGCTTTGATTGTGCTCTTTTTGGATTTTCCCGTTGGATCTCTCCTTAACGCCGCCCGCAAACAGAACGTTAAAACGATTATTATGGGCTGCACCATGCTAATCAACGCGGCCTTAAACGCTTTACTCATTCCGCGCGTTGGCATTCCCGGCGCGGCGATTACCGCGGTTGTTAGCTTCACCTTCATGTTGATTGCCGGACTCGCCTTTGTGCCGCGGCTTATTCCGTATCCATGGACGACCTTTGCTCGTCGGTTTTTGCCCATCTTTGCCTCGGGCTTCCTGATGGGCGGTGTGGTGATGATGGTCAAACACCTGTTGCCGTTGCCAATCACTATCGCGTTTGGAGCCGTCGTCTACTTTTTTGGCTTACTTCTGACACGCACATTAACGATGGATCATGTACGCTATATGCGTAAACTGATCAAGCCAGATCCGTCGAGCTTAGAAGTATGAAACGCCTTCTTCTTCTCACCATTGATTATCCACCAAAGCGCGGCGGGGTGGCGCGCTATCTTTCCGAGATGGCGGGATACTTTGGCGACGAGATGGAGGTGGTGGATCGCGGGTTGTTGTTTACGCACCTCTGGCCGAAGTGGTTGAAGGCGTTTTGGCCGCTCACGCGAAGAATCGGAAACGTGGACGTGCTGGTGGTGAGTCATATTCTTCCCCTCGGGCTTGTGGCACTCATTTGGAAACGCATTACCAAAACTCCGTACGTGGTGATCTTGCACGGCATGGACTTTGCCCTGGCGCGACGCAACGAATGGAAGCAAAAACTTTCTCGCACCATTCTGCGTGAGGCGCACGTTGTGATAACCAATACGGAGAATTTAGCTCGAGAAGTGTTAGGATTTGTGAAGCCGTGTGAGCTCGATGTGATCTATCCCTGTTTGAGCGCCGAACTTGTGGAACACGCCAAGACGTTCGTGCGTGATGCCTCTGTTGAGGCGCATGAAGTGCGACGACCGATTCGATTACTAACCGTGGCGCGTCTTGTGCCGCGCAAGGGACATTTAGTCGTTCTTGATGCCATCGCGCTTTTGCGCAACACCCAGCGCATTGGACCTTTTCGTTATATAATCGTGGGCTCGGGTCCCATGGCGGCAGAGATTGAACGCCACGTAGACACCTTGGGGCTCGACGATGTTGTTGAGTTTATTCGTGGTGCTGACGATGAGGAGTTGATCCGCCAATATGAGCAGGCAGATATCTTTGTGATGCCAACCGAGCATGTGGGTAAAGATATTGAAGGCTTCGGCACGGTATACATTGAAGCCGGCGCCTTCGGTTTGCCCTCCATTGCCTCCGACGTCCCAGGAGTCACTGAAGCCGTGTTAGACCGTGTGACAGGCCTTTTGGTGCCTTCTAGCGCCCCTCATGAGCTCTCAGACGCCATTGAACGCCTTGCTTCCGATCCCGCTCTGCGCTATAAACTGGGACAATCGGCTAAAGAACGGGCGCTCAATGAATTTGTGGCGGGAAAGCAGTTTGCGAAGCTGCGCGAACTTTTATGATCAGTGTCATTATTCCAAGCTATCAGCACGCTTCCACGCTTCCAAAATGTTTGGAGAGTATTTTTGCACAAACGGTGGGAGATGTAGAAGTGATTGTGGTCAATGATGGGTCAACCGATAACACTATTGAAGTGTTGAAACCATACATGGATCGCCTGACGCTCGTGAATCAACAAAATGCCGGCGCGGCCGCGGCGCGTAATCGAGGATTTGATCGTTCAAAAGGGGGGTATGTCATCTTTTGCGACGCGGACGTGATTATGCGTCCGGAGATGCTCGAGAAAATGCTTTCAGCGCTGCAGACGCATCCGCAAGCGGGGTTTGCCTATTCCGCTTTTCGCTTTGGTTGGAAACGTTTTCCTTCCTATCCGTTCAGTGTCGAACGCCTGCGCCAAATGAATTATATTACGACAACTTCACTCATCCGCCGCAGTGATTTTCCTCGTTTTGATGAACAGCTGCGTCGGTTCCAGGATTGGGATTTGTGGCTAACGATGGTTGAGCGTGGCAAGGCGGGCGTGTTCGTCGACGAGGAGTTGTTCCGTGTGGAAAATCCGCTTCATCGCCACAATCTGATATCACTCTTTGGTCAAGCGCCTTCGCACTGGCGACCGTCCATCTTTTATCGGTTGCCCTGGAGTCGCTTCGGTTGGATTCCACCCTCGATCAAGCGGTATCAAGCGGCTAAGGCGATCATTCAGAAAAAACATCATTTGCTATGAGTTTCAAAGAACAATTTTTTGGCAAGGCGTTTTGGTACGCCTTTGGTGGGCTAACACTTACATTTTTGTTGGCCTACGGCGTGCGCGGTACTATAGTTGAACTTGTCGCAGTTGGATTGATCGGGCTTGTGACCCTGCTTGCGACTATGCATCGTCTTGAAACGGGCTTACTGATCGCTTTTACCGAACTCATCGGTACCTCACATGGACACCTGATGAGCGCGCACGGCATTACGTTGCGTATGGCGATTTTTGGGGCCGTGATGATTGCCTGGTTAACCCACCTTGTTCGTGGCAAGCGCCTGAATTTGCGCGATCGCCGCTTGTGGCCATATGGATTTCTTTTTGGCGCGGTCATTCTTGGGTTTTTTGTCGGCCTGCGTGGGATCGACCATGACGCTATTGCTAGCGTGATCGACGACGGCAATGGCTATTTCTACCTTCTTTACATTTTGCCCATGCTTACCGTTGACTGGGACGCGTTAAAAAAGAAAGTGCTTCTCCAAGTCTTTGCTGGCGCCGCATCGTTTGTGGCAGTGCTGACCCTAGTCATTTTGTATTTGTTTACCCACATGACCGAGCCGGTTCAGCGGATCCTCTACGCCTTTTTTCGCGACGCCCGGGTGGCAGAGTTAACGCGCGTGATCGGCGACATTTTCCGCGTCTTTTTGCAGGCGCAATTCTTTGTGGTTGTGCTTGCGCTGTTGCTTGCGAGCGCTAGTTTTTGGTTTTGGAAAAATCGAAAAGATCAAAACGCGATTGCTTTATGGATGATCTTGGCGCTGTCGACGTTAATTATTTCTCTCTCTCGCAGTTTTTGGATCGGACTCATTGGCGGAGTGGTTTCCTTGGCAATCGTGGTTCTCCGTATTCGTCGACCGAGCTTCAAGGAAGTGGTAATTAAAAAACTCTCCGGACTTTTGATGCTGGTTACGTCCGTGGCCTTGTTGTGGATCGTCTTAGCCTTTCCATTTCCACGTGGCGCCAATGTTTCCGGATTTGGTGATTTACTTTCCGACCGCACGCTGCAAGGTGACGACGTGGCGGTGAGTTCACGTTGGAACTTATTACCGGCAATGATGCACGAGATTGGAGAGAACTATGTCTTTGGCAAAGGATTTGGAGCCATTGTCGCTTTCAAGTCTGACGATCCGCGCGTACGCGCCATCTATCCCGACGGTATGTGGCGCACGTATTCTTTTGAGTGGGGATGGCTGGATGCCTGGCTCAAAATGGGCATCTTTGGACCGATCGCTTTGCTTTGGCTTGGCATCTCTTCGGGATTAGGCCTCATTCGCGGTTTCAAAAACGAGCATGCCTGGCTCAGCATTGGCTTGTTTGCTGGTCTGGTAGCCTTATATGCCACCCACACCTTTTCACCGTATCTGAATCATCCCATTGGACTTGGATTCCTCATTTTCTTAACCCCATTTCTTGTTACCAATAAAAAAACCATCCCGCAAACAGAGATGGTGGCGATCCGCGACGTTATCGAGAAAACAATGATCCGTACCCCCGTTCAAAGTCCATCTGGCTCATCGGTTTCTTCCCTTCAGGTTGAACCAACCCACCGGGGAGAAGTTTAACCCGCAGGTCTTTACCACCATGTTTGATGATGGTGTAACACCCGGGCCAGGGTGTGTAAGCGCGGATTTTACGAGCAATCACTTCTGGTGATTCGTCACCATTTATCAATCCGTCTTCGCGACTCAACAAGCCGCAGATTGTCGCCCGGGCGTCGTCTTGAGGCACAGGTTTAATCTCACCCGCGGCAAACCGATGAAGGGTTTCGATTAACAACGGGGCACCAACCTCGGCAATCAGTCGATGCATCAGTGTTGGGGTTGTGTCTGTTGGAAGGATTTCGACTGCCTCTTGTGCCAGGATCGGACCAGTGTCCATCCCTTCGTCGAGCACCATAATGCTGACGCCCGTTTTGCTGTCGCCGTGCACGATTGCCGCCGGTACCGGGGTTGGTCCGCGATACAAGGGAAGCAAGGATGGATGGACGTTGATGCATCCTAAGCGGGGAATAGACAATACAGATCCAGGGATGATCTTGCCGTAGGAAAAAACCACGAACGCATCGGCGTGAAGTTGCTTGAGCGTCTCGACGACCTTGGGCTTCTTGAGGGAAGTAAATTGAAACACGGGGATTCCCGCTGTCTCTGCGGCAACTTTTACCGGCGGGGGAGTCAATGTTTGTTTACGTCCCATCGGAGCATCTGCTTGGGTAACCACGCCGACAACCTCAAAACCGTCGGCGGCGATAAGCGCTTTCAACATTGGCAAAGCAAAGTCGGGTGTGCCCCAAAAAACAATCTTCATGTTAAATCGTTTTGGTGATAATCGGATCTCGGTCGATAAATAATACGCCGTCGGTGTGATCAATTTCGTGTTGAAAGACGATGGCTTCGAATCCGGAAACCTTCATCGCTACTTTGTTGCCCTCACGATCCAGTGCCTTCAGATGCGCCTTTTTGTGCCGTCGCACCGTGCCCCATACGCCCGGCACGGAATAGCACCCCTCGGGGCTATCGACCATACCCGGGGAAAGACTGGTGATGCGAGCGTTCACAAACACTCTCGGACCATCACCGTGCGGATCAACAATAATAATCCGCTTATTCACACCCACTTGCGGCGCGGCCAAGCCTACCGGCGAGGAGTGGGCGTTTTTTTGTGAGAGCATGGTTTCAATCATGTCATCAATAAACGTCTGCGTCTTAGCCGACGCCAAATCTGCCAAATCAACATCTGGAGACATTTGGCGCAAGCGCGGATCTTCGGTTGGAAGTAAGGGCAAAATCATAACGATTGGATAATAACGTCATCGGGTAATTGTTTCAAGGCCGAGCGGAGATTACCCTCCATTCCGGGCTTGGCGTAGATTTCCAGTACCGGCTTTTTATGCTCTTCGTGTTCGCGAACGTGCAGGCCGGCGAGTGTTATAGATAACAGGTCCTTAACGGCTTCGATCGTCATGGTGCCGCGCGTAGAGAGGCGATAAATGCTGCCATATGGCGGAAAGCCGACTTGCTCACGCGTTTGACGCTCCTCCTCAAGGAAGGTGAGCGGATCTGTAAGCATTTTTTTTATGAGTGGCGCGTCGAAAGCCTGCACCACGTATGGACACTTGGCACGAAAGGCCACCCCGCGTAATTCAGACAGTCGAAGAAGGGTTTGTTCGGTAGCGTCGTAGGAGGGATCGCTCAAACCAAGGTCGGCCATAAGATCAGCAACAAGTCCGAAGGCGGGTGGGTGAAAGGGGTCGTACACCGCATCGAGATAGTGGCGTGTGGCAAGGATAATAGTAGAATGTGAGGTCGTTTTTTGTTGTTTATCTTGTTTACCTTTTTCAATCCTTTGTATTTCTACCTCAGGGAACAGCGTCCGCAGTCGTTTTTCGATTTGTTGATTACCAACCCCGCGTTCTTTGAGCTTCGTTGATCCGCATTTCGGACAGACGGCCAACATCGGCGCGTCTGTTCCGCAATGATGGCAGGCGAGTGTTTCGCCGTACACTGTTGGCGATCCGCCGCAGGTTTTACATCGTGGCGCGTAGCCACAATCGCGACAAAGAAGTCCTGTGGCGACACCTTTGCGGTTATACGACAAGAGAACATCTTTTTGCTTAGCTAAGGCGTCGGTGATTGCGGCGATGAGCGGATCGGAAAGCAGCGTCGAGAACCCCGCTTTTCGTTCTTCGACTAAATCAATCACCTGAGGAACGTCAACAAGTTCGGGTGGAAGCGATAGGTGATCGTCTATGTGTACGAAATCATTTACGCGCGGGATCACGTCGAGAAAAGCCACCTTACCGCCGCAGGTTGTCTGCTCTTGAAGCAAAATCTGCCGCGCATCATAGCGCGGATTACGATCGTAAGAAGCATATTCGGGCGTGCCGGAACGCAACACTAAGTCGACGTTCCGATCCGCCGTGATCGCTAACGCGCCAAGGCGTGTCTGCGCCCCATTGAGATGATCAGCATTATGATGGTGTGGAACAAACAGCCGATGAGGTCCAGGAAGCACCTGTTTAACCGCTTCGGCGATCGCTGTCATCTGCACAAAGTCTGTTGCTTGAATGAAGCTGCGATCATGTGATTTGATCCAGGCAACGGCTGCTTGAATATGCGAGGCTTCGGATCGACGAATGGATGCATGGGTCGTGGGCAGGCACGTGGGCCTGCCCCTACCTTGCACGCCGGCGACTTCGTGAAGAATGGTCGAGACGGATTGTAGGAGCTCTGCCGCTAGCCGCTCAAAAATGCTGAGCTGAGCGTCAGAGATCCAAGCCTTGTACTCGACGCGTTCGATGCGCTTCAACGGTTGACCACCCCCAGCCCCTCTTTTGTAAGGAGGGGAGGTGACCGCCAACGATAAAACAACGCCTCGGACAGAGGCGGTGCGAAAGGGGACGATCACCAGGTCGCCTCGTGTAACCGTGAGTCCTTCGGGAACGAGGTAACTCAATGCGTCCATTCTGCGAGGCATGCGGCGCAGTAGGGCAACGGAAGCGATCACAGAAGGGTAAAATGCGCGACTAAATACCCCACGCCAAAGGGAGCCTCGTAGCTATCAATCACCGGGTCATAATTGGCGTGCTCAAGCACCCCCAAAAGCATCAATAATGATCGATACGAGCATTCCTTGGCCGCCGCGACATCCTCCGGATCCAGCGACAAAAGCGCGGCAGTATTTTTATTGACGATGCTACTTTGCACGGCAGCGTCATATGCAGGGCCTTCTTTGGCATAACCGGCGGGCGAATGCGTTTCCAAAGCGTGTGACTGATCGCCACTAGCAATTACCGCCACGCGTCGGGTGGTACTCTCTAACACCTCGCGCAGTGCTTCTCCAAACTGATAATGCTCCTTAGCGGTTCCGCCCGAATAGGAAATAGGGACGATGCATGTTCGTTTCCATCCGTTTGTGAGCAAAAGAAGTGGCACGGCCGCGCCATAGTCCAACGTTTCTTGGCTACCTAACACCAACGGTACGTGCTTTTTGCGCAACGTACGTTGAATAGCATCGATTAGAGAAATGTCCGGAAAATACACCGTGTTGCTGATTAAATCTCCGAAAGAGGACAAGTCAACACGGTAGTGGTCGTGCAGATTCACCGCGAAAGCGTTGTCGTATTGAACTCCATGCGAAGAAAGTACAACAATCACTTCTGGATGAGTGGCGTGGAGCTCATCGGCTAATTCCGCCATAGCCTGGCGCGTTTTTTCCACCTTGCCAATCTTTCCTTTGTTTACAGAAGGAAGCAGCAAGGGACTATGAGGAGTCAGTGCGGCAAAAACAATCATATTAGTTGCCGGCCGTTTCTACAGCGTCAATTTCGTGCGCTGCGATCGCTTCGCCCACGGGGTGAAGATTCAACGTTTGTTCATCAACCTGTTTGATATTTTCCCACTTCCAGCCCATAGATTCAAACACCTCGCCGGAAGTAATCGGTAAACGTTTACCTTCGGAAATAACGTAGACTGCCGGACTATCTACAGACTTAACGAGCAACCCATCGGGCAAGGTCACCTTTTCTCCCGTTGGATAGGTTGCTAATTCCGCTGGGTCGGTCGGGTGGATTCTCCAACCGCTAAAGTTTACGTCGAGAAGTGTCTTAGAAATAAGTGGGTGTTTAACTCCTTCCTGCACAAAGTACACACCGCCGCTGGAAGTGTCTTGTAACAAATGACCTTCCGGATAAACACTGTCTAAGGTGATGTTGTCGCCAACCTGGTAGGCATTAAGATCATCCCAGGAAACATCAGTGATTTCATCGGGATCGAATCCAATCGTGCGGAACGTTTCTGTTGAATCAATACCGCGGCGGGTATCGTCAACAATCAAGAAAACGGTACCCGTCGGGGCTCGCAACAATGAGTAGTTAGGAAATGCAATGGCAGAACCCACTTCGTATTTGAGCAAAGTCGACGCTTCAACAGAAAGAATGTTGTTAGGATCAAAACGAGATAAAAGAGCCGCTTTTGAAGTTATCGGGCGTCGCTCGCCGTACTGAATGAGCCAAACACCATCTTCGCCCTTGGCTTGCAGTAGGGAACCGCTCGGATATTCCTGTGTAAAATAGCGATCCCATATAGCGGCGAGGTTGGAGTTTCCGTGCAGGTGCGGAGTGTAGGTGTAGAGTGCTGCGGTAGCATTATTAGCCGGAACGACTTCAATACCATCAATAGTTGTAGAGATGCCTGGACCAATTCCGATTACGGTTTGCCCATTCTCTTCTAAATCCGCCAAGTACCCAAGACGAAATTGTTGGGAAGCAGAATCAACTTGTTTGGCAAATCCGGCCCAGTGTTGAATTTCACTGTCGCTTGTGGTGCACACGTCACAGACGGCGTACCCCATAGCCCAATTAAGCTGCTTTTCTGATGGATCATCGTCATCAACAAGACTTTGTTCGCGTTGAAGCATCCCCAAAATAAACTTCGGGGAAAGTTGGTAATTTTGCGCCGCGCGCCAAATAATTTCCGCGGCCGAACGCGTTTTACCGTCAACATCTTCTGTGGTGTAAGAGCCTAGAAATCCGCGATCCAAATAACGCTGAATACCATTCAAGTCAAGTGCAAACGGATCCGTCATCTCTTCATCGGAGATGATATAATCCGGGTCGAACGCCAATACCGGTGTAAGAGACGGTGCAAGGATGCCAACCAACATGGTTGCAGCGATGAGTCGTTTCATAAGGATTTTTTGAAGAGAAAAAATGCTCCTGTGCCGCCGAGAAAATCCATCAGGAAATCGAGCATCGTGTCGCCAAGGCCAAGTTGGTTGTGCGACCAACCCCACCAAACAGCGGCGGTATTATCTAAAAGGTATTCATGAAACTCCCAAGCCACACCGACAAGCATCACAAATCCGATGACGAAAAGGTAGTGATACCAAAGCGGGTGACCAAATAGATCGTGTTTATCGGTCATGTCATGGTGCAAAGCAACAGCCAGCAGACCAATGGAGAAGCCCCCAGAGAAGTGGAGGAGGTTGTCGAGTTCCGGAACAAGACGGTACAGACCAACCGCCATAAAGACGATGTGGATAACAAAGACAGCTCCAATAACGAAAAAGGCCTTTTTAAACGTCATACGAACGATAGTATACAGGAAAAACGCTCACTTGACATCCTTGATTAGCACTCATATAATAGGAGTGCTAATAGTGTATCTCTAAAAATGGCGAACTACTCGGGCTTCGCGTCGTCGGTCGGTCAACGTAGATATACCTACGTCTCCCTTCCTCCTTGCTCCAGCCCTTCGTATCTCATCCATTTTTAGAAATCCACCGATTGTCACTTATGATGCCAAATAACTTTACGAATAAAAGTCAGGAAGCCATTCAACAGGCGCACATGGTGAGTACCGAGAATGGCCAACAGGCGCTCGAGCCAATTCACTTGCTGACCGCGTTGTTGAATCAGGATGACGGATTGATTCCCGGAGCCATCGGAAAAATGGAAATCGATCTTGGAGCCCTTAAAGGCAAGGTTGACGATATCCTCAATACACTACCAAAACAGCCAGGCAACGAGGCGGGCGGGATTGGACAAATTTATTTGTCGCCGATGACGGCCAAGGTGTTTCAAGTTTCTGGAAAGTACGCCAAGCAATTTGGTGATGAATTTATTTCTACCGAGCATCTCTTTTTAGGGCTTCTGAATGATAAGGCGGTCGGGAAATTACTGGCGTCTTTTAAAATTGAGGAGGCCAAGTTTTTAGCAGTGTTAAAAGAAATACGCGGAGCGCAAAAAGTCGACTCACCGGAACCGGAAGGGAAGTTTCAAGCGCTGGCCAAATACTCACGCAACTTAACCGAAGAGGCGCGAAAAGAAAAATTAGATCCGGTGATTGGCCGTGACATGGAAATTCGCCGAGTGATGCAGGTGCTTTCCCGCCGTCGGAAAAATAATCCGGTATTAATTGGTGAAGCGGGTGTAGGAAAGACGGCAATCATCGAGGGGTTAGCGCAACGTATTGTGGCCAAAGATGTACCGGACTCATTGCAAGACAAAGAGTTGGTAGCTCTCGACATTGGTTCGATGGTGGCTGGTACCAAGTATCGCGGTGAATTCGAAGATCGTTTGAAGGCGATGCTCAAAGAGATGGAAGCGGCAGACGGCAAGTTTATTTTGTTCATTGATGAGCTGCACACGCTCGTAGGGGCGGGAACGACTGAAGGGGGCTCACTTGATGCGTCTAACATGTTGAAACCGGCTTTGGCGCGCGGGGAGTTGCATTGTATTGGAGCAACGACGCTCAAGGAGTATCAAAAATACATTGAAAAAGACCCTGCGTTGGAACGCCGCTTCCAGCCCGTTACTGTCGACGAACCAACGGTGGAAGATACGATCGCTATTTTGCGTGGCATCAAAGAGAAGTATGAACTGCATCATGGCGTGCGTGTCACCGATCACGCGATTATTGCCGCGGCAGAGCTTTCCGCACGTTACGTGACCGATCGTCAATTGCCAGATAAGGCGATTGACTTGATTGACGAAGCGGCGGCGGCGTTGCGTTTGCAAATCGACTCCATGCCAGAGGAGTTGGACACCCTAAAACGTTCGCTCATGCGTCACGAAATTGAGCGTCAAGCCTTGCTTAAAGAAGAAGACGCGGAATCGAAAGAGCGTTTAACGTTGACGGAAAAAGAAATTGCCGACTTGAAAGAGCAGGTGGAAGGGGTGGAAACGAAATGGACTAACGAAAAAGAGAAAATTACAACGATCCGTGAAATCAAAAAGCACATCGATGTGTTGCGCATGCAATCCGATATTGAGGAACGCAACGGCGACTTGGAGCGCGTGGCGCAAATTCGCTACGCCGAGATTCCTGCCGAAGAAAAGCGCTTGAAGCAAGCGGAAACAGCGCTGCAAAAGCTGCAGCAAGAGCGGGGGATTTTGAAAGAGATTGTTAGCGAAGAAGATATTGCCGCGATTGTGGCGCGCTGGACCGGCGTGCCCGTGCTCAAAATGCTTGAATCTGAGCAAACCAAGTTGGCGCGAATGGAAGAAGGGCTTGGTAAGCGCGTGGTGGGCCAAGAAAAGGCGATTACCGCCATTGCCAACGCCTTGCGCCGCTCGCGCGCGGGGATTGGCGAAGAAGGCAAGCCGATTGGTTCGTTCATCTTTTTGGGTCCTACGGGCGTTGGAAAAACGGAGCTGGCACGCGCCCTGGCTGAGTTCATGTTTAACGATCAAAACGCCTTGGTTCGTGTGGACATGAGCGAATTCATGGAGAAGCACGCGGTGAGCAAGATCATCGGCTCGCCGCCGGGTTATGTTGGTTATGACGAAGGTGGACAATTAACGGAAAAAATTCGCCGCCGGCCGTACTCCGTCGTTTTGTTCGACGAAATCGAAAAAGCCCATCCCGACATCTTCAACTTGTTGCTGCAGGTACTCGACGATGGTCATCTTACGGATTCGAAAGGCCGCAAAGTCAACTTCAAGAACACCATTATCATCATGACCAGCAACATTGGTTCAGACGTCATTTTGAACATGTCGACCCGCAAAACGATTGGCTTTGATGACGGCGAGGCAGGGGATGTGAAGCGCGAGCGCTCAGAAATGGAAGAGCGCGTAACAGAAATGCTTAAAGAGCACTTCCGCCCAGAGTTCTTGAACCGCGTTGATGATGTAATCATCTTCGATTCGTTGTCGGAATTGCAGATGGCAGAGATTGTCGAGCTGCAATTGAAGCTGATGACGGATCGCTTAAAACTGCAACGTAAAATTACCGTGACGATCGACGACGCTGCCAAAAAACTGCTGGCCAAAAAGGGCTACGATCCTTCCTACGGCGCCCGCCCGCTCAAGCGCGTCATTCAGCATGAATTGCTCGATGCCTTAGCCTTGCGCATTATTAAAGGCGACATTGAAGAAGGACAAAGTGTTAAAGTGAGCGCGGTGAAGGACAAGATAGTGATTAAGTAAAATAGGCGAGGCCACTGTGCCCAGCCATGACTGATAAAATACAGCGACCACCCCAGAGAGTGGTCGCTGTTTGTGAGCGGCCGGGGTGGTCGTGAAGTTGTCGGTGGGTCAGCTTTCGGGAGGGAAGAGTGTCCCGTTACGGTAGTCCTCAAGGACATTCCAGAAGTTGCGATCATCTCCACGGACTGCGCGCGCATTGCCATCCGCGAGGAGAATACCCGCCCTACATTTACACATGACACTGATCACTGCCTCACGGCTGGGGAACTTGATGAGGTAGTCCACGAACAGATTCGCCCCCAGCGTGTCTGCACGCAAAAGGAGCAGAATCATCTGATAGGCGCATCGCTCTTCGATCTCCTCGAGTTCACGGCACTGCTTTGGTACGCCACGGACATGTTCGTGTCTCCCTTGCCGACGACGGTCGGATCAAGAGGTGAAAGATAGCTGGGATTTTCAGAAACGTCAATAGATGGTAGGATTTTGGCAGATTATGCCGGAAATACTTGGGGTGAGGGTTGATGCCATCAAAAAAGAAAAACTTGAGCCGAAACTCAAGACTTTTTTGGTTGAAGGGGGACTGCATAAGGTTTTTACGCCAAATGCGGAGATGATTTTGGAGGCTCGGCGGAATGAACCTTTTAGGAAGTGTCTGAACAGCGGGGATCTGAATTTGGCTGATGGTGTGAGCATAGTCTTTGCAAACCTGTTTTTGAATTTTTTGAACACATTTATTGTTCATCAAAGCTCCGTAGGGGTGTACACAAAAAGTCGTCAAAAAATTCAAAAACGAGTTCCCGGAGTGGACGCTCTCCAGCTGCTGTGCAAAATTGCGACAGAAGAAAACAAAAAGGTTTTCTTTCTTGGTTCCGATCCTGGGGTGGGGGAGAAAGCTGCGAAGATGATGAAAGAGCGATACAAAAGTTTGCAAATTAGGGCAAACGACGGAGGGAAGATTACGCAGACCACCCCCGACCCCTCCTTGGTAAGGAGGGGAGAGGAACACGGATGGAAGGTCGACCCTGAGGTCCTTGAGGATATACGCAAATTTGAACCAGACATCCTTGCTGTGGCGTTGGGGCATGGAAAGCAAGAACACTTTATTTGTTCAGCCCTTGGCGATATGCCGTCAATCAGAATTGCCATTGGGGTTGGGGGAGCGCTGGACTATTTGTCTGGATCAGTCAAACGGGCGCCTGTTTGGATGCGTCGAATGGGCTTTGAATGGCTGTATCGGTTGATCCAACAGCCTAAGCGTATAGGCCGCATCTTTAACGCTGTAATCGTCTTTCCTTTCATCGTGATTTGGGTTAATATTGTTGAACGCAGAGGCAATTCATGAATTGCCTTGGACGGTTCGTGAACCGTCCCTACATCAATCTAATTCTACCTATGATCCGCGTCCGTTCCGCCCCATCTCCAACAGGATTTATGCACATCGGCAATTTGCGGACGGCGCTTTATAATTATCTCTTTGCCAAAAAGCACGGAGGAACATATTTGCTGCGCATAGAGGATACCGATCGCGAACGGATGGTTGATGGGGGAGTGGAAGCGATTATTAAAGTTCTCAACAACGTTGGATTGGCCTATACCGAAGGACCCATGATTAAAGATGGGCATGTAGAGCAGGTTGGACCATTTGGCCCATACATTCAATCAATGCGCCTGCCAATCTACCAAAAATACGTCGATCAACTCGTGCGCGCCGGGCACGCCTACTACTGTTTCTGTAGTTCTGAAGAGCTAGAGAGTCAACGAGCGGAACAACAAGCCTTGAAGTTACCAACCAAATACAATCGCCGCTGTCTCAGCTTACCGGCCGAGGAAGTAGAAAAGAAGCTGGCTCTCAACGAATCGCACGTGGTGCGCATGAAGGTTCCAGAAGGGGAAACATCGTTTGTTGATACCATTCGCGGGACTATTACTATCCAAAATAGCGAGATCGATGACCAAGTACTCATGAAGTCTGATGGGTTTCCAACGTATCACTTGGCCAACATCGTCGATGATCACTTGATGGAAATCACGCACGTCATTCGTGGAGAGGAATGGATTTCCTCAACTCCAAAACACGTGATGCTGTACCAAATGCTGCAGTGGAAAG
This sequence comes from uncultured Gammaproteobacteria bacterium, assembly GCA_964588955.1. GTDB lineage: Bacteria > Patescibacteriota > Patescibacteriia > UBA9934 > CAMTUG01 > CAMTUG01. The sequence goes on along the minus strand of CAZPQJ010000003.1, from coordinate 76,102 downwards.
CTCCTGAATTTGCTCATTGCCCTTTGTTGTTAAACGCAGATCATTCCAAGTTGTCTAAACGCCAAGGTGACGTGGCAGCAGAGGATTATTTGTCCAAAGGCTATTTGCCGGAGGCGTTGCTGAATTTCTTGTGTTTGCTTGGTTACAATCCTAAAGGCGACCAGGAAATTTACTCCATGGAGGAGATGATTGAACTGTTTGATCTGTCTAAAGTTAATCCCTCTGGCGCGGTGGTGAATTTCGATAAACTTAAATGGATGAACGAGCATTACATTCGGGAAAAATCGACAGATCAACTGATGGAGCTTTGTTTGCCGTACGTGCGTGAAGCAGGGAAGTCGGTTGAGCCTGAGTTGTTTAAACGTCTTTTGGAGGTGGAGAAGCAACGTCTCACAACCTTAGCCGATATCGTTGATCAACTGGCCATGTACACGGACGCGCTCGATTACAATGCGCAGACCCTCGTTTGGAAAAAAGCCGATGAAGCCGACGCCAAGAAAAATTTGGAAGCTATTCGCGGCTTCTTGCAAGACGTTGACGCAGAGTCATTTACGCTCAATCTAGAAGAGAAAACCAAGGAATGGATCGCGGGGCAGGGGTTGCAAAACGGAAACGTCTTGTGGCCGCTGCGCGTAGCTTTGTCTGGACGGAGTCAATCACCAAGCCCATTTGAACTCGCCTACGCCCTAGGGAAAGATGAAGTTTTACGACGCATAGACGCAGCGGTGAACAAATTACGTTAATCATATGAGGGGGATTTTTCAACGAACAATCATTTTGTCCATTTTCGGCGCCATGGGAGCTGGTTTCCTTTCTTTCCCTGCGCAAGCAGAAACATCAACCACCGACGAGGTGAACGCCCTTCAAAACGAGATTGCTGCTCGCCAGGCTAGACTTGATGAACTCAACAGCACCCTCAACACCTACACCAACACCATTCGACAGAAAGAGGCCCAAGCCAATTCGTTAGAAAATGAGTTAGGGATTATTGAAAACAAAGTTGCCGCATTGCAACTCGATTTGGAAGCGACAGGGTTAGAGATTGATCAAAACGCCTCTGAGGTACGATTATTAGATTTACAGATTGACGAGGAACGTCAAGGAATTGACCGACAAAAAGCAATGTTGCGAAGCTTGTTGCGTCAAATGGAACACAATAATGACGTAAGTACCCTTGAGTTACTATTTGGCAGCCACGACTTTTCCGAGTTGTTTGATACCTTGAGCCGTCTAGAGTCCGTGCAAAACGATTTGGGTTCTCTATTAGACTCAACACAAAAAGCCGAAGCTGATTTAGAGTCAAAAAAATCACAAAAGGAAGAACGGCTGGCAGAGTTACAAAGTTTACAAACGCAACTTGCTAGCGAACAGAAAACGTTGGAACAGCAATCTAGCTCCAAAGAAGTTTTGCTTTCACAAACAGAATCGAGTGAGGCGCAGTATCAAGAACTCGTGCGACAGCTACGGGAGGAGCAGTCCTATGTTGATTCCCAGCTCTTGGCATTGCAAGACAAGATTGATCAAAAAATAGATGATTCTGACGCCCTGGGAAGCTCCACCTTGCTTTCCTGGCCGGTTAGTAACTTTGTCATGACCACTAAATTTCACGATCCGACCTATCCTTTCCGTAACTTATTTGAACACTCAGGTCTTGATTTAGCTGTTCCGCAAGGAACACCAATCCACGCGGCTGCACCCGGCTACGTTGCATTCGCTAAAACAGGTAGTATGTATGGCAACTATGTCATGATCGTCCATGGCAAAGGAATTGCTACGCTCTACGCCCACATGTCCAAAATGTACGTCCAAGCGGACCAATACGTAGGAAGAGGGGATGTGATCGGTCTTTCTGGCGGATTACCTGGAATACCTGGCTCGGGATTTTCTACAGGACCGCACGTACACTTTGAAGTGCGTTCCGATGGTATTCCTGTTGATCCAATGGGTTACATTGTCGGTCAATAAAGAACAAGGAGCAGAGAATGACCAAACCCTGCTTTCTTTTTAATTAACTTAGTGTCTGAAAATATACCTTTTACGAACCTACGCTATATGCTTAATGAGCGATGGGCGTCCATTTAAGGTATAGCAGAGGCAGCGGCAGATAGGTTCATGGTCTGTGTGGTACCCATTTAAGGAGCTGTTTTCACGCTGTATATCAAAAGCATATTGCTTATCTATAATTTTGATATACAGTCGATATATTTTTAATATATCTTCGAAAAGTGACCTACCAAATACATTCCACAGCCCCCGGTAGATCAAGGCGCTTGTGAAGGCACCCCACTCCTCTAAAAGGTCTGCCCCATCCTATAGTGTCGCAAAATATTTACACCGTTCTATTACCGATTTTTGAAATAAACGTGGTTGCCAAATCGCACATCAACGTAATCGAGCCGGCTGCGATCCGGGACGCTCTTTTGTAAGATATCTGTTAAGTACCCCACCTGACTGCGAGCGTCGACGGAGGTATCAAACAGCACATCAAATCCAGCCATTAAACGGGCAGCCGCCCAAACGCTATCTGTGCGCTCAACAGTGAATTCACGAACAGGTAACCCGGCTTCACGCAACAGTCCTTCCATAGCAATCACCCCAGCGATTCCTCCAGGGCTCAAAACGTGATCTCCGGGCTGGACTTCGCTGCCCTGTTGATTCACCACTAACGGCAAAGAACTCAGCCAAGCAATTTGAGGGTATGGTCCTTGCACTTCCTGGCCGTTGAGTGATGGCTGGGTGGAACCGTGCCAAACAAGATTCGCCGCATCACCCTCTGACAAAGCACGAATGACCGTTCCTTGCTCATCGACATAGAACGTTTGGTGATCTGCAGACCAAAGCACTTGCGAGACGCGTTCTGTAACCCGTACTACCACCGTCTTCTTTTCTACTGCCACAGACAGCGAAGCAAACGACGAAACCGTATTGAGAGCCTCCACCAGTCGTTGTTTTGGAAAAAACAACCGATTACGTGCCGGAAAAATCACCCAGCGACGCCCACGCAATATTCCGTCGACGGTTTGAGTGATTTGACCGCTATCCATGAACTGCAAACCTTCGACGCGCGATCCTTGCAGCATCCAAAACGGAGCAAAGCCGATCAGATAAATTAATCCAATAAGTACCGCAAGTACCCCCGCGGCCACAATCCACCGTCGAGCATTGAAAGACCGTCGTTTTTTCTGCCCTTGAAAGTAAGGATTACGAAAACGTTTCGCTTGATAGCGATGGAATTGATAGGTGCGCAGATAATCCTTTTTTTCCCCCATAGATTACACAACCTGACGTGGAATGAGTGGATTAATCCGCGTTGTCACTTCATAATGGATAGTGCCCGTTCGGTCGGCAAGATCGTCAGCACGCATACGGTTTTTCCCGCCACGGCCGATCAATACCACTTCGTCTTCTCGCGCCACGTTTGGTACTTCGGTCACATCTACCATGCACATATTCATACACACGCGGCCGAGCACTTTGCAAAGTTGTCCGCGAATAATCACTTCCCCGACGGAAGAAAGGCGGCGGTCATAGCCATCCCAGTAGCCCACTGGCAAAACAGCAACTTTGCTGTGACGTCGCAGAATTTCTGTACAACCGTAGCCAACAGACGTTCCCATAGGCACTTCTTTGACTTGCGCCACGACAGTTTTCCAACTTAACACGGGGGTCAAATCGACAAAGCGACCAAGCAAGCGGGCGACGTTGCGTGTTTGGCGCGAAGACCAGAATCCGTAGGTAGAAACACCTGGACGCACCATCGTTCCGTGCGTTTGCGGGTACAATATAACAGCCGCGCTGCAAGCCATATGAATGAGCGGCGGATCTAATCCTGCGGCTTTTACCATACCATACGCCTGATCAAAGCGGTTGGTTTGATACTCAGCAAATCCCGGGCTCTCCGCTTCTTCAATATTGGCATAGTGGGTAGATAAACCGACCAACTGCACCTCTGGTGCAGAAGCAAGTAAAGCCATCATTTCTGGAACCTGTTCCGGCCAAATCCCCTGGCGCATGGTTCCTGTTTCCACTTTCAAATGAACACGGGCGATTTTTTGTAAACGTTTGGCATGCGACTGGAGATGAGCGATCGTCTCTGGATCATAAACAATTTGATCCAAGTCGTGTTCTACAACATCTCCCAAGCGATCTTGTAAGGTGTAGCCTAAAATAATCACGCGAACGCTGGGAGCCAACTGGCGCACCTGCAACGCCTCCACAATATTGTCGACGCAAAAAATCTCTACGCCACTTCCGAGTAGTATTGGCACTACCTGATCAATTCCATGACCGTAGGCATTGGCTTTTACCACCCCACTCATAGCTACACCAGGCGACAACAAAGAACGAAGCGCCGCGATGTTGGATCGAAGCGCTTGCTGATCTATTTCTACCCACGTCTTGGCAGAAGGCATATGCGGCGTTTAATTTAACACGTCTTTGCCTTTCAGGTACGGACGCAAAACATCTGGCACCGTAACGCTACCGTCGGCACGTTGATAGTTTTCCAGGATGGCGATCAGTGTGCGACCAGCGATGGCTGTCGCGTCATTCATGTGCACCAATTTATTTCCCTTCTCACGCTTGACTTTGGTAGCCAAACGGCGCGATTGATAATCCGTCATGTAATCAGCCGAGTGCGTTTCCCGGTACTTCCCCTGCCCCGGCATCCAGGTTTCAATATCAATATGGCGAGCGTCCGGATCTCCCTGATCGCCCGTACAACACATGAGTACTTGATACGGCAACCCAAGTTGCTGCATAAGATGCTCCTGAATGGCTACCAAGAAATTTTGTTCCTCAATCCCCTGCTCAGCAGTGGTGAACGATTCCATCTCCAATTTATTGAACTGATGAACGCGAATTAATCCCCTCGTGTCTTTTCCGTACGAACCCGCTTCACGACGGAAGGCGGCGGTAAAAGCGGCATAGCGAATGGGTAATTGTGCCTCCTTGAGCGTTTCGTCCATGTGCATGGGGCCAAGCGTGTGTTCAGCAGAACCAATCAAATAGAGATCGTCAGAATCGATATGATAGCGCTCATCTTTGGGTTCCAAACGCGCCATGCGAGCCATCACTTCCGGACGGATCATGAGCGGCGGCGACACGAGCGTAAACGGCGTGGAGGCAACCTTCAGACCTTGTGTGGAAATCACGTGCTCCAAGGCGGCTTGGTCGGTCAGAACATCGATCGTAAAATTAATCACCGCGCGCTCGAGTTCAACCAACGCGCCTTTCATGTAAGAAAAACGCGCGCCGGAAACATCGGCGGCTTTTTCATTGTCGATCCAACCGTGCATCTCACCGATCACCACGTGGTCTTTGACCTCGAAATCAAACGTTGGAATCGTGCCAACCTGACGCAGTACCACGTTGCCAGATTCATCGGCACCAACTGGCGTGTCGTCGGATGGGATGTTAGGAATCTTCAAAAGAAGTGGCGCAATTTCGTCGTTAATCTCTGCCAGCATTTTCTCTTTTTCTCCTGCCTTCTCCTTCAGCTCTTTTCCTTTGGCGATATCTTTTTCCTTGGCCGCCTCGTTACGCTGACGATTGAGTTCATCAACTTCTGCACCTAATTCGCGGCGACGTGCGTCGAGAGCAATGATGGCGTCAATATCCAAAACCACGTTCTTATTTTTACAAGCCGCTTTAAGAAGATCAGGTTGTTCACGTAACAATTTTGGATCGATCATACGAATGATTATGCGGACGCGCGACCCGGACGGTCCCCGGCTGCTTTACCGGAATCAATAAGGGATGATTTATACAGATCTGGGCGCAACGAAGAAATCGTCACGGTAGCAATCTTTTTCCCTTGCGCCGAAAGCCATGCTTCTAGATGTTCTTGAAAGGTCGTTTGGTCGTAGCCAAAAGCGATCACGTCGGGAGCGATCTCCGCAACGATCCGATAGGACCCAAGCTCACGATCGCCATAGACCACTTGATCAACCACCGCGCATTCAGCCAAAGCCTCTCTGCGTTCAATTTCCGGCCGTTTTGGTGCCTTCCCTTTCAGCTCTTCCACTATGGTATCGCGGGCTATGCAGACAATCAAGCGATCCCCCAGCTTCTTGGCCTCGGCCAAAAAATGTTCGTGCCCCGGATGAACCCCATCAAAAGTCCCAAAAACCATCACTGTTTTCATACTAGCCGGATACATCCACTTCCTTTGGTGATTCGACACGAACGAAGTCGGCCAAATCCATCCGAATCGAATCTGTGAGCGATCCGGCGTTAAAGAAGATTTCCTGATTTTCTGCCAACCGTTTATCCATGTGCGTAACAAGCCCTATAACCGATCCAAACGGCGGCACACACCCTGGCACGCAATTGGTCACCTCTTTTACTTCCTCGGGAGAGGCAAAACTCCAGCGTTCACCAATGACTGTCGTAACTTTCTTTTGATCTAATTTACAATCGTCGGGCAAAGTAAAGTGGAAAAAGGTTCCGCTCTTTTTTCCCTTGACCACAATGGCTTTAGCCCCTTCATGATGCGGGCTCGACGCGGGATCGAATCCCATCGCTTCGTCGGAAGCATGCGCTTCGGGACCGTGATGCTTCGTCACGTACCGCACTCCTTCTTTTTCCAACATCGCTTTAATCGCCTCAAACACATTGTCCGCTTTACGCGACACAGAGACGGTCACATCATCTTTTTCCGGCTTGAGTGTGGGGAACAAAATAACTTCCTTGATGTTGTGCGTGCCAGCAAGAATGGCACAGAGGCGATCGATGCCCAAGCCATAGCCGGCGGCCGGTGGCATGCCGATCTTCAAGGCCTCCAAATAATCATGATCAATAGCAAACGCTTCTTCTCTTCCGCGTTCACGCAACGTCTCTTGTTCCAAGAAACGCGCTTCTTGCTCCAACGGATCGTTTAGCTCACTAAAAGCGTTCAGAATCTCTTGACCCTTCACCACTAACTGGACGTTGGAACTCATTTCCGGATGATCTTCTGTGCGCTTTGCCAATGGTTTCATGGCCGCCGGATAATGGGCCACAAAGGTTGGTTGAACAACGGTCGGGCGCACTTCCTTTTTCCAAAGTTCGTCGGCGAGCCCACCGAATCCAATGATCCCCTCCTGTTCAAATCCACCGTTTTTCATGGCGGCGCGTAATTTCTCTTCGGTGTTTTCTTTGCGCAAATCAATTCCGGTTTTATCTTTTACCAAATCGTAAAAATGCAATCGTGGAATGGGTGAGGTAAAGTCTAAATCCCCTTCCTCTGATCGCACAACGGTTTCTCCACCTGTTGCGGAAGAGACGCATGCGGTAATCAGCCCCTGGAGATGTTCAATGAGCTCTTCAAGACCCGCGTAGGCAATGTAGCCTTCCACCTGCGTGAATTCCGGGTTGTGTTGAAAACTAATTCCCTCGTTGCGAAAACAGCGAGCAACCTCAAACACACGTTCAAACCCACCGACCAAGCAGCGTTTTAAATACAACTCAGGCGCGATACGAAGATAAAGATCGGCATCAAGCGCATTATGATGCGTGACGAACGGTTTCGCTTCGGCCCCGCCAGCAATCGGCTGAAGAATCGGGGTTTCTACTTCCATGAACCCTTGTTCATCGAGAAAACGTCGAATAGCACGCACCACATTAGAGCGCATTTGAAACGTTGCACGCACCTGGGGATTGCTAGCCAAATCTAGATAGCGCTGACGATACCGCATCTCCGTGTCTGTAAGCCCGTGCCACTTTTCTGGCAATGGTAAAAGCGATTTAGTAAGCAAGCGATAGCTGCTTGCCAAAACGGTTGGCTCTTCTGTCTTTGTGAGATAGGCAACGCCGGAAATTTCTACAAAGTCGCCACGATCGAACAACGCATGAAACTGTTCGTAAGCGACTTCACCAATATCATCTTTTTTAAGAGCGATTTGGCAGGATCCGCTTTCATCCTGCAGCACCAAAAAGGTCATGCCGCCATGACGACGAATGATCATAATGCGTCCAAGCAACGACACCCCCACCTGCGACGCGAGCAAATCGCGAAACAACGCATTGAATTGCGCGGTCGTGTGGCTGCGCTTTCCCTCCGTGGGATACGGGTTAATTCCCGTCGCACGCGCTTCCGCCAATCGACCGCGTCGCACGCCTTCTTCCTCAATCATATTATTCAACGGACAAAATTTTATACTCGACCGTACCAGAAGGTACGGAGACATCTACTTTGTCTCCCGGCTCTTTGCCAAGGAAGGCCAATCCGATTGGCGACTCGTTGCTGATTTTTCCTGCAAGCGGCTCAGCTTCCGTGGCTCCCACCATTTGAAAGCGTTTTTCCACGCCGCCGGTTTTTACGGTAAACGTCGACCCAAGACCGATCGATCCACCCGTTTTTTTTACGACAATTTTGACATTGCGGATCATGTCTTCTAAGTCGGCGATGCGCGATTCGTTCAGTGCCTGATCATCTTTAGCCACGTGGTATTCAAAGTTCTCGGAAAGATCTCCGAGTTCCTTAGCCGCGCCAATACGAGCGGTAATTTCCTGACGCATTTCTGTGCGCCGCTTTTCCAGCTCTTCCTGAAGCTTCTTCAATCCTTCTTCTGACACGTAAATTGCATCCGTCATATTTTACGAACAATCGACCAGCCTGCGCGAAGCAGGCCGGTCTCTAATGTCTTTATGGTAGCTGTGTCAAGATATGGCGTCAAGTCGAAAAGCCTACTTGTCCACAAGCGAGACTAGTAAGGATCGCAGGGAGCCTCTTAAGACGGAGTAGTGAACAGATCTGTTTTGTATAGGCTGGGCTACCATGCCTCGCCATACTGTTTAGATAATCTGCCGTTGCTAGACTTGTGCCTACCCTTCGGGTTGTACCCCCATGTTCCTTATTGTCCTTGCAAGGACAATAAGGAACAGCTGATAAAATAGGTGTTCTTTTGTTGTTGGTGAGTCAAAGATGAAAACTTTTTCTCATCTTCTTTCTTCTCACCTTAAATAAGCAAATAAGGAAGATACAACGGATGTTTCCTTGTAGATAGAGCAGACAAAACTCCTTATTGTCCCTCGAGGGACAATAAGGAGGGTGGGGGTGTCGGGAAGAGAGAGTCAAAACCATAGGCGGGGCACAGTGGCCCCGCCTATACAAACGGATCCGTCCCGATCCAATAAAAGGACCGGGCCCGATCTCGTTCTCTTAGAAGGATCCTACGCGTACGTTTATGGCTGTGCGTCTGTCGCCGCCACGGGATGATTGGTAAACCACCACTGCAACACATCACGAGCGATAGGAACAGCAATCACGTCTCCTCCCCCGCCCTCTTCCACAAACACCGTAATCGCCACCTGCGGGTTCTCATACGGCGCGAAGCCCGTAAACCACGCGTGGGTAGGATGCGAATTCGACCACTGCGCTGTTCCCGTCTTTCCCGCCGCCGTGACCGGCAGGCTTTGTAACGAGCGCGCGGAACCGTCGGTCACTGTTTGTCGCAACCCTTGACGCACAATCTCTACAGCATCTTCAGAAACGACTTGCGAATTTACGACTATCGGCTCTATCACCTTAGTCGTCTTGTCGGCCTGCTCTAACGCATGAACAACGTGAGGCTGGTACAGAATTCCTCCATTAGCAAATACGCTTGTCATCATGGCAATCTGCAACGGCGTCACTAATAAATCACCTTGTCCGATCGCCAGGTTATACGTATCACCAATATACCAGCGCTCCCCCTTGGTCTCCTCCTTCCAGGCTTTATTTGGTAACAACCCACCGGTCTCCCCTGGTAAATCAATCCCCAGTGGAGCACCAAATCCGAACCGTCCGGCATAAGAAATAATCTTTTCTACGCCGAGCCCAGTAAACCCGCCGTAGCCTCCACCAATGTAATAGAAAAAGGTATTGATGGACTCAGCCAAGGCACGTGTCACGTTAGTGATACCGTGGCCTCCGGCTTTCCAGTCTTTGAAAAAGTACGGACCAACCTGCAAACCTCCAACGGAAAGAAAAGACGTCTCGCGATTAATCAATCCTTCATCCAATGCGGCCGATGCCACAATCGGTTTGAACGTTGAACCACTTGGCACGGCCCCAGAAATGGAGCGGTCAAACATAGGATTATTTGGATCATCGAGTAAGGCTTGGTAGGTGGCTTGGTCAATCCCGCCAGAAAAACTATTAGCGTCAAAAGACGGACTGCTTACCAAAGCCAGCAGTTCCCCGTTGGACGGATCAACAACCACAACCGCAGCGCGGCCACTGGGACCAATCTTTTCTTCCAGCACCTTTTCAATCTCCGCAGTAAGACCAGCGTCAATTGATAGGTCAAGATTCGCTCCGTTCACCGGGTCTTCTTTTGCGACAATGTTCACGCTGCGGCCCATAGCATCGACTTCCACGGCTTGCCGACCATAAGTACCTCGCAAAGCCGCTTCGTACGTTTTTTCAACACCCGATTTTCCAATGTCGTCAATCAATCGATAGCCAGCGTGCGTCGGATCATTGTATTCCTTTTCACTAATTCTTCCCGTGTATCCCAAAATATGGGATAGGGTTGGTATTTGATTCGTAATATAGGAGCGCAGAGTGGAAGACTCTACCGTCAATCCAGGATAATTCTTCGCGTCGAGCAGGAGGAGGAGCGCAACGTTATAGGCAAGATCTTCAATAAGCACCACAGGTTCTTTTGGATGCGATTGACCATCTGCAGCATGAGAAAGCAGCTCAGCAAGTGGTACCCCCGTGGTTGTGGAAACGCGTTCCCAAAGAGCCGTGCGTTCTTCTGGGGTGGGTGGTAAGTCCGCATCAATGGAAGTTAAACGAAACATCGGCGCGTTTTGCGCCAGCAAAGTATGATTGCGATCGTAAATGACTCCTCGCAAAGACGGCACCATCTCTACCCGCACCCGATTCCCTTCCGCCATCGCTCGATACTCTTCTCCACGGATAATTTGTAATTGACCAGCTTTACTAAAAAAAGTCGCCAAAATAATCAGTAAAACAACGCTGGCAATTTTCAAACGGCGGCGTTTTACCGAGACACCCAAAAATTGATTCGGACGAGTAGACGTAGCCTCTCTCGGGTGACCAAACCATTCGTCCAAGGCAACAAGGTCGGTGTCAGACGATAAACGCGCCACGGCAGTATCTTCACCGTGCGCAAACAACCGCGAAGGCTGAATCGTTGGTTTTCGACGAAAAAGACGTAGCATGAAAAGACGTTAGGAACGTAAAAGAAAAAACTGTCGAAAGAAGAGAGCCGTACGCCTCGTAAAACCAAAGGCGAGAAACAACCCTGCCACGAAGAGCATTAATTGTCCCCAAAAATAGGCGGAAGCGTCCGTGAGTGGTAATGGATGACCGGCAGATTGCTTGATCGAGGCGAGCCAAAAAATATGGAGAAGCAGGTTGCATCCATACATACACGCGCCGAGCCCTAAGGTCGCATACAGAGAACGATTAGCAAACACCTTGCGAGCCAGCAATAGCCCTAACACGGCGGAAAGCGAAAATATGATGAAATGACTGGGGCCTTGTGGAGAAAACACATCCAGCAATAGCCCGCCAACAATCATCCAAGCACAACCGATATTGGGACGCAAAAAGTGATAGAGCAACACACCAACAATAAATACGATGGGGAAAACGGCTAATGGCATTGGCAAGGCTGCCACCAGGCTGCTTTGCAACACAACCGTTAAAAAAAGTGCCAGCGTTAAAAAGATCGAACGGAAAATCATAGCGTTTCCATGTGCAAAATCCCAACGACGGTTAGCTGCCGCAGATCCAAAAGCGGCTCAACAAACGCCTGCTCGAAAGGATTATGTTCATCACTAACGACACGCGTAACGGTCCCAACAATCAGTCCGGATGGTGTTCCAGGATCTAAGCCGGAAGTGACAATTAAATCACTAACCTGCAATAAAACAGATTGTGGAATGAAATTTATATTCAGAAGCACCCCGTCTTGGCCTTCAGCGATACCGATGGTGCGCTCGTCATTTAGTATGCGCACACCCACCTTGCTCTCCGTGTCTGTAACTAAGCGCACCACCGAAGTATACGGATGTACACGTATGAGTACGCCAATGTACATGCCATTTTCCGCAATCACTGGATCCCCCACCGCCACGCCATCGACCGAACCGCGGTTTACTAACACGGCTTCAGAAGAAAGTTCGCTTACGCGGCTCAGTACACGGGCCACCACCGGCTGAACACCCGAACGCTCTTGATACTGTATCAATTCTTTCAACGAAGAATTTTCCGCTTTCAGTTGGTCGGCGCTCGCGGCAGATTCTGCCAAAGCCGCTACCTCTTGCTGCAGGCGCGTATTTTCCTGAATCAAGACAGACTTGCTAGAGAAAACGCGTTCCAAAAGTCCGCCTATCCCATCACCAACCGCATAGGCAGCGGCTCGTGTACCATTCATGATCGCCACCACCGGCGCGGTTTTTTGAAACAAAGATACTAACAATACAAGCGCCACCGCGGTGGCGGAAAAGACCACGAGCCGTCGATGGCGCCGTACGTTCAATCGCATACGCGAGCGTTAGGATGATGTTTGGGTAGCGGATGGAAGAGCAACCTCTTTAAGTAACGTTTCATCGTCGAGCAATGCGCCGGCGCCGCGCACTACGGCCGTAAGAGGATCGTCGATAATGCGTACCGGGATAGTCGTTTCTTTGGAAATCAATTCATCAAGTCCTTTTAGTAACGCCCCGCCACCCGTAAGGACAATGCCACGCTCGTAAATATCGGCCACCAATTCCGGCGGAGTCACCTCCAACGTGGCTTTAATGTTTTCTACAATGGTACGTACCGATCGATACATGGCTTCGCGAATCTGACCATCGTTGACCGAAATTTCTTTTGGCAACCCGCTAATCAAATCGCGCCCGCGCATGCTCATCTGCAACGTTTGTTTAAGTGGCACGGCTGAACCAATCTCCATTTTGACTTGCTCTGCCACGCGCTCACCCAACAACAAGTTAAAGGCCTCGCGTGCGTATTGGACAATATTTTTGGTGAGCTCGTCTCCAGCGATAGTCAGCGACTTCCAGGTCACCACTCCAGACAAGGAAAGGACGGCGATCTCCGCTGTTCCCCCACCAATGTCTACCAACATGTGGCCATTGGATTCGGTGATAGGAATACGTCCGCCAATGGCTGCCAAAATCGGTTCCTCCACCAATAGCACCTGTCGCGCTCCGGCAGAAAGCACTGCATCTTCAACTGCCTTACGCTCCACTTCGGTAATCTCAAGCGGCACTCCAATCACCACGCGCGGACGCGGAACAATGGTAAACGTTTCTTCGTGAACCTTGTCGATAAAATACTTCAACATTTTTTCCGTCACTTCAAAATCGGAAATCACCCCTTTCATGAGTGGCCGTACAGTGGTGATATGCGGCGGCGTTTTGCCGAGCATATCTTTGGCGTCGCGACCCACAGCCAAAATTTGGTCCGTGCGGGTATTAATGGCCACAATCGATGGTTCGTTGATCACCACCCCTTTTTCCTTCACAAAAACCAGGGTATTGGCGGTACCCAAGTCAATCCCTAAATCTTTTGAAAACTGACCGAAAAACTTATTCAACATACAAGATTATCGTTGGAAGGCCTCTATCTTATCCTCTACAGATCCCTGCGTCCAGCGGTCAAAAAAAAGAGCTCAATACAGGCAAAAAGAATGATGACCAGGATCATGGTCCACCAGCGCAAATAATTTACGCTAGCCATAACCAAGGCGGAAAGAACGACAGCGGAAAAAAGCAAGCCTTGTCGAAAGGCACGGGCAACTTCACGAGCCACTACCGCCTCACGATGCACCACAAGCACCCGAATCAAGGCACCAAACAAAGAGAAGACTCCGACAAGCGTAATGAACAGCGTAAGTAAAAAAGCCGCCCGTGAAGGCAACCCCGCGGTTACCGGATCGATTGCCACGAGCACCAACAACCAAGAGATGAAAGCCACCCCCGTTCCAACAGCCATGAAAATAAGATACTGCTTAAAGTTCATACGTTTTCGGCGTGCCGATGTGAATCAACAGCTGCCGCAATTCGGCTTTAGGATCCGCGCGCACGAGTGCGTCGCGTACACCGGTTTCCAAAGAACGCGTTTCGTGTGCCGCCACGGCGTTGGCGCAAAGAATTTTCAAGGTGCCGTGCTGATACGAAATGACTTGAATACTCGGACGTAAAGCGGGCAAAACAGCGCTATCTAAAAAGGCGCGCACCGCCGCCACAATCTGCACCGAATTGATTTCCGCGGTAATGCCCGCACGGTGAACCGCGGAAGTAATGAGATGTTTCATGTCGAGCATATACGTAGGGGCAGGCCCATGTGCCTGCCTATCCAATTATTACCGTTGGCGGAATTCGCAAATATCTTTAAAGTCGCAGTACTCGCACATAAACCCTGGCGTTGGCGGAAACACCGAGGCGCGAATGCCCCGGGCGGTTTCCACAAGTTCCTGACGTAAGACGTCGAGCTCCTCGGGCTTGCCAAGAAAAGAAATGGTCGAGTTATCTTCCAAGTAATGGTAGGTGAGCTTCACCGGCACAAGCGGCGGCTGAAAACACTCCATAGCCGCGATTTGATAAATCATCAACTGCCGTTTATCTTCGCTCGCCAATTCGGTTTTTGGCTTACCCGTTTTGTAATCGATAATCTCCACCCCGCCGTCTACCAAATCGATACGGTCAATTCTACCACGAACAACAACGTCGCCGAACTTAACCGTAAAGCCCTTTTCCAAATGAAACGGCCGCGGAGGATTAGCCACCAGCTCGGCATGATACTCCTTAAGGGTTTTCTTGCCGCGGGCGCGATACTCCTCGCGTTGAGCGTCACTTTCGTACCACTCGTCGATCCAAGCCTCATCATAAAGCTTCATCAACGCGTCGAGACTCGGCACCTTTGCCCCGCCACTCGGTGACGGGGTCTCGAAAAGGGTTCCCTGGGGGGTTTCAACACTCTCCTTAAACAACTCAAAAAAGTGCTGCAAACATCCGTGCATGGTTTTTCCAAAACTCATTTGATAGCGTCCATACACGGGCACATGCAGCACGTGGGCAAATTTGTATTGCAAGGGACACGTTTCAAAGGCCGCCAACTGAGTGTAGCTAAAGGCCGTTGGAATGCTCACGTGCGCATCGGTCAGGTCGTAGCGGTGCGGCTCATTCGAGGCAAACACTCCACCTTTTTGGATCGATCCCAAACGTACCGGAGTGGTGTCATGTCCCATTTCTACCAGAAACCGCGACGGCTTTTTCTTGCGCGCACCACCGTAGTCCTCCGCCGAAGTCAAATACAAAGCATCCTTGGCACGCGTCAAAGCGACGTACATCAATCGACGCTCTTCTTCCAAGTGGATGTCACCTTCAGGAACTTTTTCTTTAATCAACGCATCCGGCAACGGAATGGCATCTTTCTTTTCCGACGTTGGAAAACGACGATCCACCAAATTGACAATAAACACATGGGCAAACTCCAAGCCTTTCGATGCATGGATGGTCATAATCCGCACGGTTTCTGGCCCTTCTTCCGGATCCATTTTCAAACTTCCTTCTTCGCCAGAAGCTTGCTCGTGTTCCAATTCGATCAAAAATCGTTTTAGCGTTGTGTCAGCCGTGAGTGCCTGAAACGCTTTCATGCGTTCATAAAACTGTTGCAACAAACGAAACTCTTCCTGTTGCTGACGCTCCGGTAAGGTACTGACAAAGCCAAGCAAACCGGATTCTTTCATCACGTCAACGAATAACTCAGCCACGGGCTTGCGTCGAGCCTCAAGACGCATCCGAGCAAATAGCCCCAAGAGCGTTGCCGCGCTCTCGCTTGTTTCCGGATCCAGCGTGCGCAGGGTTTTAGCAATCTCCAGAACGTCGGCCAACGATTTGCCACGCTTGTAACACTCATGGGTCAGCTTCACAAGGTCGTCCGGACGGACACCCAGCGTTGGATGACTCAGAATGCGATACAAACTCGGACTTTCGTTGGGCTGATCAATCACCCGCAAATACGCCAAGGCATCAATAATTAATGGCTTGCGATACAAGCCTTTGAGCGCCATGAATTGATACGGGATCCCAAACAACTCCAAACACGAAACAAACGGTTCTGCCGAACTGTTAGCGCGCACAAGGATAGCAATCTCTTTGAGTGGCGTGCCCTGCTTTTGCAATTCCACGATGCGTTCCACCACCGCCCGCGCTTCATCCTCTAGCGTTTCGCAGTGAATATGTTCAATCACTCCCTTCCCTTCTCGCGGTGAAACAAGCTTCTTGCTAAGTCCCGATCCGCTCGTTTGCAGCTGCGCTTCCAAGCGATTAGGATTGTTGGCTTGGATGAAATTATAGGAGACATCAAGAATGGATTGTAAGCTGCGATAGTTGGCGGTGAGAACAATTTTTTTAGTTGTTGGATAATCTGCCTCGAACTGCAGAATGTTCGAAAGCGATGCTCCACGGAATTTATAAATCGATTGATCATCGTCACCAACAACCGTGATGTTATTACCAGGCGCGGCAAGCATTTTCACCAGCGCGTACTGCGCCCAGTTGGTGTCTTGAAACTCGTCCACCAGCACGTATTTAAACTGTTGTTGATACTGCGCTAGGATTTTTGGGCGAGCAGTAAACAACTTCAAGGTATAGCTAATCAAATCACCAAAATCTAGAGCATTATTTTCCAACAAAATTTGTTGATAGGTGTGATAAGCGCCAGCGAGTTCCTCCAAACGTGAGAGTTCCGTGGCGTCGATGCCTCCCGCGTTGGTCGTGTCCTTATCGGCTTTAAGCCCCTCGACGTAAGCCAAATATTCCTCCGGCGTAATGTTCTCATCTTTCGCCCGAGAAAAATGCTGCAACATGCCGTGAATGAACTTGGTCGGATTTCCTGCCGGGCGATAATAATCCAAATTGAACCGATCGAAATTTTGACGCACGAGCAACCAGGCATCCGTTTGATTTAGTAGCTTAAAGTCATTGGGAATGCCAACGTCAAGACCGTGCGCTTTCAAAATGCGTTCACAAAACGAGTGGAAGGTAGAAATCCACAAATCCACATACCCAATCGGCAACAACTTGTCGACACGTTCCTCCATCTCTGCCGCCGCTTTTTCGGTAAACGTCAGTGCCAGGACTTCATCGGGCTTGGCCTTTTTCTGCTCAATTAAATAAGCAATGCGATGGGTAATCACCGTGGTCTTCCCTGTCCCCGCACCAGCAATAATCATGAGCGGCCCAGCATCATGCATCACCGCTGAGAGCTGTTCGGGATTGAGTTTTTCGAGAAGATTATCTTGCATATTCTTGTCTTTGCGAGCGCATGCGAAGCAATCTCTCGCAGCAGCATTTTACATCAAAAAAGAGCTCACGAAAAGCCGTCAAAAAGGCCCTAAAAGCAGAACGCACCCGAAGGCGATGCGTTCGCCGGGGTGCGCGAGAGACCCGATCTGATGGTTGAACCGACTACTCGACGACGGTGACGTCGACGATGTCGTACGAGTAGTCCCACACGACCGTGCCAGTGGCGACGTCCTCCCAGACGACGGAAACGATCATCTCCTGGAAGATGGTGCCGACAGGCGCGTAGTCCGTCGCGGTGAACTCGAACGGATACAACTCCGTCTCGTCCGCGCCGATCTCGCGGGGGTCGCCCATGTCGGTGCAGGGGCTGGTGCCGACATCTTCGGAACACCATTCGTACTGGAGCTCATCGGAAGTCGTTCCCCAGTCGAGGTTGATGGCCGCGATCGGGGAGAACTCCTCGCCGGTGGAGTACTCCGAGAGGTAGCCGGCCTCCATGCGCTCCTCGTTGATGTCGTAGAGCCACCCCTCCCCGTCCAGGTCGTCGTCGTCGATCAGGTAGAACAAGTTCCAGATGCGGATCGCCGAGCACTGGTTGGTGACAACCAGGTCGAACGGCGACTCCTCACCCTGGGTGACCTCCATTGCATCCTCGCCCAGGTGGGAGAAGATCGGCTTGGCGTACACTTCCGCGTACACAAGCTCACGGTCTCCATCGCCGTCGGTGTCGTCCCAGAGGCCGGTGGAGATCACTTGCGTGGTGGCGCAGGGATCCTCGGTCGGTTCAAGGTCGGTGCCGGTGTCGGTGTCGGTGTCGGTCTCGACGCCGTCCGGGTTGGAGTCTTCCGGCACGTCCATGGTGCCAACACCCGACGGATCGGTGTCGGTGGTCGATTGCGTCGGAACGTACACCTCGGTGTAGCCCTCGACGTTCTTGGGGTCATCGACCTTCGAGCTGGACTCCTGCACGATGATGTTGTTCTCGCTGCAAGCAACCAGGAACAGGGTACTGAAAAGCATGGTGGTATCTCCTCTCGATAGGGGGTTGGACACGTTGATGGTACCATTTTCCGCGCGTTTGCGGAGGAGAAAATATAGCATAAAAAACCGGTTTTGTCAATCGTATTAGGCCAACATAAGCCAAAAACACGCCGTTACAGCGTGATTTTGACAATAAATATTGCGGCTTGGTCTAGTTCTCCCGATCTTGCTGATCAATAGTCATCGAGCGGCCTTTGCGCTTCATGGCCACTTTGTAGCGAGCCAATTCACGTTCCATGGCCGCTGCGGCAGCGGCGAAGGATTCGTCGTCGACGTGGCGTTTTTCTTCCATCGTCTTACGAGCCAACTCACGTGCCTCTTCAATCTTTTTCAAATCAAGCTCATCGGCACGCTCTGCCGTATCTGCCAAAATCACCACTTCGTTTCCTGGACGCACTTCCAAAAATCCGGTGGAGACGGCGAGCAAATGCTCTTCGCTGCCAATTTTGGTACGAATCTCTCCAGCCTGGATTTTGGAAACCAGCGGAATGTGATTTTTGAGAATGGTCACTTCCCCACTCGTTGTCGGCACGGTCACCGAATCAACCACGGCCTCGTAGACCACCCGTTCGGGAGTGACGATTTTTAAGTTCAAATGCGACATAGGATTGGATTGGCAAAATGCAGAAAATGGATGAGATGCGACGGGCTGGAGCGAGGAGAGTGCGAGACGTAGGACATCTACGTTGAGTACTCGACGATGCGAAGCCCAAGCAGCTCGCCATTTTATGCATTTTGCACTTCGTCGATTCCACCTTTCATGTAGAACGCCTGTTCCGGCTTGTCATCGTGCTTCCCTTCCAAAATCTGCTTGAAGGCCTGCACGGTGTCATTCAAGGAAACGTATTTACCAGGAGCGCCCGTGAACTGTTCGGCCACGAAGAACGGTTGAGACAAGAACTTCTGGATCTTACGCGCACGAGCAACCGTCTGCTTGTCATCGTCGCTCAATTCATCCATACCAAGAATAGCGATGATGTCTTGCAAATCCTTATAGCGCTGCAACACTTTTTGCACGGCACGCGCAACGTCGTAGTGTTCTTGACCAACGATCTGCGGATCGAGAATGGTCGAGGAAGAATCCAATGGGTCCACCGCTGGATAAATACCGAGCTCAGCGAGTGGGCGAGAAAGCACCACGGTGGAGTCCAAGTGACCGAAGGTGGTGGCTGGAGCCGGGTCGGTGTTGTCGTCAGCCGGCACGTACACAGCCTGAATAGAAGTGATGGAGCCTTTCTTGGTAGAGGTAATACGTTCCTGCAAGGCACCCATTTCTGTGGCGAGTGTTGGCTGGTAACCCACGGCAGATGGAATACGCCCGAGCAAGGCGGACACTTCGGAACCGGCTTGGGTGAAGCGGAAGATGTTGTCCACGAAAAGCAGCATGTCTTTGCCTTGGTCGCGGTAGTATTCAGCAAGGGTCAAACCGGTAAGAGCCACGCGAGCGCGAGCACCCGGCGGTTCATTCATCTGACCGAAGACCAACATGGTTTTGTCCATCACTTTGGCTTCTTCCATTTCCAAGTACAAATCGTTTCCTTCGCGCGTACGTTCACCAACTCCAGCGAACACCGAAAGTCCAGAGTGTTCAGCAGCAATGTTACGGATGAGCTCTTTCACCACCACAGTCTTTCCCACACCAGCTCCACCGAACAATCCCACCTTACCGCCTTTCAAAATCGGACAAATAAGATCGATCACTTTAATTCCTGTCTCAAACACTTCGGCTTTGGTCGACTGATCTTTAAAATCAGGCGCTGGGCGATGAATCGGATACATCTCTTTGGCTTTGACCGGTCCTTTGCCGTCGATCGGCTCGCCGGTCACGTTAAACATACGGCCGAGGGTGACGTCACCAACCGGCACGCTGATCGGTTTGCCTGTGGCGGTAACTTCCAGCCCGCGCTGCAACCCGTCAGTTGAGCTCATAGCCACGGCGCGCACCATGCCGTCGCCAATGTGCTGAGCAACTTCAAGCGTTAGCGTTGGCTCGCCTTTGCGTTCAATGGTCAAAGCCGACAAAATCTCTGGGATCTCTCCCTCGAAACGTACGTCGACCACCGGTCCGATAATCTGGGCAATTGTTCCTTTGGTCATAGTCATTATTCAAGTGCCGCTTTACCGCTGGAGATCTCCGCGATCTCGCGGGTGATACCGGCTTGGCGTGCTTGGTTGAAAGTGAAGGTAAGAGAGCTGATCATGTCGGTAGCGGCTTCGCTCGCGTTTCGCATCGACATCATGCGGGCGGAGTGTTCGGAAGCGGCAGATTCCAGGAGCGCTTGCCAGATTTTCGTCTCCACGATCTTTGGGAGCAAGGCGTCGAGCACTTCCATCGGGTTTGGTTCAAAGGTGTACTCAGTAGGCGCGACCTCTCCTCCCCTTACCACGGGGAGGTCGGGTAAGGTCTCCTGAAGTGCCAGCGGCAACAGCGTCATCACGTTCGGCTTTTGTGTGAGAGCGGAAACGTAATCCGTATAAGCGAGCACCACTTTGGCGTAGGCTCCTGTTTTGAATTCATCAAGGATCAAACGCGCGATAGGGCGAATGGTTTCGTAGCGAGGCGTGTTGCTCAAGTCCACGAACGAAGCAACAATCTCGCGACCGGCGCGACGCAAGGCATCGGCCCCGCGCTTCCCCACCGTGATCGCTCGCACATCTTCCGCGGCATGTTCGGACAAGACCTTCATCGTTTCTTTGAGCATGCGGGCGTTGAAGCCACCGCACAATCCGCGATCTGACGTAATAACCAGCAACAACACTTTCGTTGCCCCTTCCGGCTGCATAAGCAACGGGTGGGCTGAAGGGTCTGTCACGCGCGCCACAGAACGCACAGTCTCAAAAGCAAGACCCGCGAACGGTCGCGTACCAAGCACGGAAGAAACGGCACGGCGCATTTTTGCGGCCGAAACCAACTCCATCGCTTTGGTGATTTTTTTGGTGTTCTTCACTGACTTAATGCGGCTGCGAATTGCCCGCGTATTCGTTGCCATATCTTAACCAACGAACTGTTTAACGTGTTCCTGAATAGAAGCTTTCAATGCTTCCACCGTTGCATCTTCCAATTTGGCGCTCTCGCGAATCGTCTTCAACAAATCACCTGGCTGCGTTTTCACAAAGTGCAGGTAGCTTGCTTCCCATTCGCGAATCTTCTCCGCTGGAACCGCGTCGAGCATTCCGTTGGTCACAGCGAAAATCACCACCACCTGTTCTTCAAACGGCATCGGCGAGTACTGACCTTGTTTCAACAACTCCACCGTACGGCGACCACGTTCAATTTGCTTGCGCGTGGCTTCGTCCAAATCCGTAGCAAATTGCGAGAAGGCTTCCAACTCACGGAACTGCGCCAAGTCCAAACGCATCTTTCCAGAAACTTTTTTCATGGCTTTGGTTTGCGCAGCCGAACCCACACGCGAAACAGAAATACCCACGTTCAAGGCCGGGCGAATACCCTTGTAGAACAAGTCGCTCTCCAAGAAAATCTGACCATCCGTAATGGAAATAACGTTCGTTGGAATGTAGGCAGAAACGTCACCTGCTTGAGTTTCGATGATCGGCAAGGCGGTCAGCGATCCTCCGCCCAACTCTTGGTTCAAGCGTGCGGCACGTTCAAGCAAACGTGAGTGCAAGTAAAACACGTCCCCCGGATACGCCTCGCGACCCGGCGGGCGGCGGAGCAACAGCGAAACTTCGCGATACGCCCAAGCATGCTTGGACAAATCATCGTAAACAACAAGAGCGTCTTCTCCTTTTTCCATGAAGTATTCACCAATGGTGCATCCAACGTAAGGAGCGATGTAACTCATAGCAGCCGGATCCGATGCGCCAGCAACAACGACCGTGGTGTATTCCATCGCTCCCGCTTCTTCGAGCTTGGCAACGATCTTGGCTACTTTGGATTCTTTCTGGCCAATAGCCACGTAGATGCATTTCACGCCAAGGCCTTTCTGGTTGATGATGGCGTCCACGGCCACGGCTGTTTTACCCGTTTGGCGGTCTCCGATAATCAACTCGCGCTGACCGCGTCCGATCGGGATCATGGCGTCAATAGCTTTGATACCGGTCTGTAACGGAGTATCGACGGGCTGGCGCTGCATCACGCCCGGTGCAACACGCTCCACGTTCATGCGCTTTTTGGAAACAATAGCTCCTTTGCCATCAATCGGTTCACCAACACCGTTGACCACGCGTCCGATTAATTCATCTCCAACCGCAATCGACAATACTTGTCCGGTCGATTTCACGGTGTCCCCTTCTTTAATGTGCGCGTAGTCGCCGAGCAAAATGGCTCCGACCGTTTCTTCTTCCAAGTTTAAGGTCACACCGATCACGCCGCCCGGAAACTCCAACATCTCCGACGCTTTCACGTTAGAGAGACCACTGAGTCGTGCAATACCGTCACCGATCGTAAGCACCTTGCCGACTGTTTCTGATTTCGCATCGCGTTCGAACGAAGCGACTTGAGATTTTAACGCGTCAATAATTGCATCTTTAGACATAGTAGAGTTACGGTTAGTTTCCGATCAATTGATCATGCAGTTTCGACAGTTGCCCAGACACACTTCCGTCAAACAGACGGTCATCGACTTGCAGAACAGCTCCTCCAACCAGTTCTTCTTTCACCTCATGGGTGATGGAAGCGTTCGGATAAGCTTTTTCTACGTCCTCGAGCATTGTTTTTGATGGAGCAAACGCGGTTGTCAGCTTCACCGTTGCCGCGCCATGTTTGCGGCGCCAGGCATTGTCGAAAGCGCGCACGATCTCGCGCCAGCGGGAGAGCTCATGTCGTTCCTGAAGCTCTCCGGCGAACTGACTCACAGCCGACTCCAACGCTTTGCCGGTTTTTCCATCCGTCATGGTCATGAGGGCGCTTGCGTATTGTCGTGCTGTGAGTTTCATATTAGGTCATTTTGCGAACAACCTCTTCAGCGAGCGAGGTTGCCTTCTTCTCGTTGATCTCTTCACCGATAATGCGTTTGGTGGCAGACAAAGCGACTTCCACCAAATCCTTGCGTGCCTCGCGTACCATAGCTTCGCGTTCTTGAGCAAGCTGGGTTTTGCCTTGCATGATCACGCGTTCCACTTCGCGCTTGGCAGCAGCAACCATTTCGGCTTTGCGTTCTTCCGCGGAAGCCATCGCTTCATCAAGAACCTTTTGCGCCTCGGCCTTGGCCTCACGCAACATTGCTTCACGATCTTGAGCCGAAGCCTTCAATCGTTCTTCAATTTCTTCCGCGCCTTTGACCGACTTCTCAATCTTGGTTTGACGCTCTTCCAACAATTTGACGATCGGTCGATACGCCCATTTCCAAAGCACAAGCAGAACAACCGTGAAGTTGATCAACTGTGCGACGAAGATTTTGGCATTAAGCCCCAAGGCGGCGATACCGCCCGTGGCTTCTACTGCCTCGGCTGCAGCCTTTACTTCTGCGGACATAATTTCCGATTAGAGGGTGAAGGACACGACCAAGGAATAAATAGCGATAGCTTCGGCGAAAGCCATACCAAGCAACATTGGAACGAAGATCTTTCCGGCAGCTTCTGGGTTGCGGCCGATCCCTTCCATGGCGTTCTTACCAATAAGACCGATAGCGAGGGCTGGGGCAAAACCACCAATAGCGATGGTGAGACCCTTTGTAAGCACGGCGATTGCTTCTGGAGACATAACTGTGTGTGTTAAGAGTTTTTTAATTAGTGCGAGGCATGAGCTACCTCCGGTTCATGTTCCTCGTGTTCCTCTCCGTGTGCTTCTGTTGAAACAGTCAAATATGCCAAGGTAAGCATGGCAAAGACCGTCGCCTGAATCACGCCGACGAGAATCTCAAGGAACATAAATGGCAAAGGAAGGAAGAAGGCGAAGATTCCCATGATCACCGTCATGAGCACTTCTCCAGCAAAAATGTTTCCGAACAATCGCAACGAAAGGGACAACACTTTAGCAATTTCACTCACAATCTCAATGAGTCCAACACCAAATTCAATGCAGGCCACAACAACTGCCATCGGTCCTTTTTTGAACGATTGAAAGATTCCACGAATGTTCACGAACTTACTCACGTGATTGATCGGACCCAATTTCATAAGTCCAAACACATGCGAAGCAACAACGGCCATAGCAGCAATTGCCAAAGTCATGTTGAGATCACTGGTTGCTGGACGTAAAAGTGGAATGAGTTCTTTTTGTCCATGAATGACTTCCCACACGCCGATCGATCCGGTGCCAGGAACTTGTCCAATCCAGTTGGAAAAAAGCACAAACAAGAAAATCGTTCCGACAAGCGGCAAGAACGCTTTGGCCCGAGCGCGATCACCCGTAACTTTTTGCGCTTCGTTTAACAAGAACTCGACAACGGCTTCAAAAAAATTGTGGATTCCTTTTGGTACCAATCCTTTACGGCTGCGAGCAATAGCTGCCACGAGGATGAAAAAAATCACAGCGATCCAGGCATTCACCATTCCGTTGGTGATCGGAAACGATCCAATATGAGCAATAGGTTCAGCAGCAAGAGGGACCATAACTAGTTCTTTTCAAACAATTGACTGTAAGCGCGACCGTATTCTTTCACTTTTTTGACAATGATGTAAGCCGTTAAGGCGAACGCGAGGACGAGAAGGATGGCGGTATAACGCTTCCCTGTCATAAAACGAGCGTCCAACCACTTTCCTCCTAGAGCTGCCAAAACCGCTGGCACAGCAATCGTGATGCCGAAATCTCCAAAAGTTTTGAAAGCAAAGGCGTAGATTTTTCGGTAGTTATCCACAGCTTTTTTGCGTTAATTCAAGGTTCACAATTGCGGCCAAAGTATAGAGGAAATAGAGGGTGGGGTCAAGGGAAAAAAGAAAAAATAGGAGAAAATATGAGAAAAGTGAAATAAAAAGCGATCGCCGGCCGAGGGAGTTGACCCTGGCCGGCGTTCACGCGTGTTGTGGGCTCCGAAAGCGGAGGGAGCCCGGGTCTCCTTGGACAATTCGTGAATTGTCCCTACCGGAGGTTGTTGATGTGACGCCGGATGATGGCGTCACATCGCTTCCAGTAGGTGCGGTGATCCTCGCACTGGTCGCAGATGTCCTGGATGGCCGCGCAGGCCGCGGGACCAAGATCCTGGCTCGGACAGGCGGGATCGGGCGCCTCCGCTCCCTCCTTGCAGAGGTTGCAGAGGTTTTCCTTGCCCGCGACGGTCGCAGCGAGCGTCTCGATCGGGACCGCCTCGAGCGCGACCGTCCCGTCCCCCTTGATCTCGGAGGGCTTGACCTTGACTTCGGCGTGAGCCTCGGTCGCAGCCTCGACCTTCTCCCCGTTGCCGGAGAAGAAGGAGCGGTAGCCCCAGACTCCTCCCCCACCGCAGCAGACGACGAGGCCGATGGCTGCGAGGCCGAGGAAGCCCCACATCCACCAGCTCCGTCCCTGAGAGGGCGCGGAGGACGCCACGACGGCCGCCGCTGCCGGTGTTCCTGCGACCGGGGTGGTCGCCGGAGCCGGTGTGGTTGCGGCGACCGGGGTGGCTGCCGCGACCGTTGCCGCCGCAGGGGTTGCGACTGCGACAGGCGTCGCCGCGACGACCGCGGCCGGGGCGGCCACGGGCACCGGACTCGCGCCTCCTTGTGCGACGACCCTCGCTCCTAGACGGGAGAAGGCACGCCTCGTCGCCCCACCGGTCGGTGCCCCAGTGGGTGCGGGGTTGGCCGGTGCCGGTGCCGGTGCCGGTGCCGGTGCCGGTGCCGGTGCCGGTGCCGGTGCCGGGGCCGGTGCTCCTGCGGGCGGGTTGGCCGGAGCGGGCGGAGTGGGAGGAACCGGCCCACCGATTCCGGGCGGAACCGGAGGCACGGCCACGGGAGGGGCACCAGGTGCCGGTCCGTGAGTCGCGGGGGGTGCGGCCGCCGGCGTGGCCACCTTGAAGAACTTTCCGGCGTTAGTGACGACGTTTGCCGGTTTCCCGGCAAGAATCGTCCCCCGCTGGAGGTCGTCGGTGGCCTGGGCGAGATCGCTCAGGAGCTGCATGGCCTCGTCCATTGCAGGAATAGCGAGGATCGCGTCGAAGAACGGGGTGTTCCCGATCTCCCCCCGGATCACCCGCCCGGCCTCGTTGATGTGTACCTTCAGCTCCCCGACCTCCCCGCGGGTGAGCGGCTTGACGGGGTTCGTGAAGGCATTAACAAAGAGATCAGCGGCCTGGTCGATGGAAAGTGCCATGGTGCCTCCTTGGGCAGTTTGAAGATGCGGGTGGATCAGAATCGATCTGTGAACAGAAACTCTACGGCGTTTCGAGCTGTTTTTAACTGTCCAGCAACGAAAAACCGACTTAAAAAACTAGCATAAAAATACACTTTTGTCAATAGCTTCAGCATCATTAGCCATTGACAAAAGTAAAAAAATGTGATAATTTTTTGAGCTGACTTAAATCGACTTTTAGGCCTTTGGGCCGTCTAATATAAAGTCGGCAGTCAGTCCAATCACCCGGCCATAAGGCCACAAACGGCCAAACGGCCACATCCGCCTAGGAGGCACCATGTCCCAGAAGAAGAACCCGCCCCGCTCCACCACGCCCGCCAACGCCATGCAAGCCGCTCTGGACGAGGCCGAAGCCAAGAAGCTTGGCCTCACCGTCAAGCAGCTCACGCAGGCCAGGCAGATGGTGGCGGACAACCCCAGCCTGACCATCGAGGATGCCGCCAACTCCATCTTGGGCACCAAGAACGCCCTGGTGGTGATGAGCCCCCAGGACAAGGCCTACGCCGCGCTCTGGGGTCTACTCTACTACGCGAGCTACCGGCTCGGGTCGAAGTGCGTGATCCCGGGTGACCGAGTGACCCAGCGTCGCCTGACCTTCGGTCCGCGGCAGATGGGACGCAAGCAAGTCTACGTGGCCCCCTTCGACATGGATGTCGACGGGGAGACCAGGCACTTGCTGGCGCGCGCGCTCACCTGTGCCATCCACAAGCCGATCCCCGGAAAGGCCTACGACTGTTTGGTCTGGGAGATCGACGGTGAATGGTGTGCGCTCCCCTGGATCGTGGCCGGCTCGAAGGCGGTCAAGGCCTACAACATCATGGCCGAACCGTCCAAGCGCCTGATCCCGGAGGACGAGGATCCGGTCTACGAGCTCTACGAGGGACAGATCCTCTTCGTGGGCGAAGTGCAGTCGGAAGATCCCGTGATCACCTATGACGGTGGGCGGGTTCGGAAGGTGCGCGGTGTCCGATACGAGGGGAAGTCCGTCATGCTGCTCAACGACTCGGTGGTTCCTGATCCGGGTGCGGTCATCTTCAGCCTCCCCATCGGCGAGCGCATGGAGACCTTCGGAGCGGTCTGGGCACGAGTCGTCGGAGCGTACACCAGCGGTGCGGATCTCCGCCCGCAGCTCAAGCAGCGCGCCCCGAAGACGGTCGCGCACATGAGCAAGGTGCCGAACGTTCCCCCCATGGACGCGTTGGGGGTCACCATCAACCGCTTCGACGTCACGCGCCTGGCGTCGATCATCGACCGTCTCGGCAGGGAGGAGCCGAGGGACACCCATCCGACGGTCAAGGCCATCATGGCCGTGGGGTGGACCATGCCGAGGCAGGAAGGCGAGCGACGAGGCCTCGTGATGACCACGCTCGTCGAGAACGTGCGTCCGAGTGCCGAAGTCGAACAGGGGCACTACCGGGCGGACATGGTCGGGCGACTGACCAGTGTCTTCTCGGTAGAGCAAGCCCGCGCGGCCACCGGGATCGGCACGGACGTGCCGATCTGGGAGGCGCGCAAGCGCTTCGGTGACTTCAAGTTCAAGCGGCCGGTCGAGGACGACCCGATGCTCGCGTGGATGCGCGGGAACGGGGCAGCCGACGCCGACTTCGAGAACCCGACGGCGCTACAGGTCCGCAAGGATCTTCTGCAGGCCGCGGAGAAGCTCATCACCTGCCCCTTGGTGGATCTCACGGTCACATTCGGCGAGGCGATCACGGTGGAAGCCTGGGCCTTCCTGCAGCCGCGGGGCAACACGCCTCAGGCCGTCCGCGGAGCCACCGCGGAGCAGAAAGGAAAGGAGGACGGGGGAACGGCCCTCACCTACCTCAACCAGCGGCGCCAGCACCACGGCCTGGCGGCGATCGAGATCGGGACCGGCAGGCTCGAGCTCCTGGCCGCGCTCGACGCGGCGGAGGCGGCGCTCATCGCCGTGATCGATCCCTCCGCCCCGGCTCCCGAAGCGCCCGCCACCCCGCCCGTGACGGAGAAGAAGCCCCGCCGTTCGCGCAAGGGTCGCGCGACGGGAGAGATCCAGCAGGCCCCTGGCGAGGCCCCGGCCTCGTCGTAGTTCGCGGGATCAAGGTTCCGCGTAGATCAAGGAGGTAGTCGAAAGACGCCACGCGGGACTGATCTCCGCACGCTAGCGTCCCCAAGCAACCCCTCGTGGTTGTGGAGGAACTTCCTCCGGGGGCAGCGACAACTTCAACGCCCCCGAAGGAAACTCTCCTCCGGGGGCGCTTGCTATTTCTACACGTGTCCCTGGCGGGGCACAGTGGCCCCGCCTATATCTTTTTCTCCTACTTTCTCCATCTTTCTCTTCGCTCTATATTCCAAACAATCTTTCCGCATTCTGTGTCGTTACGCGATCCACTTCTTCCAGGCTAATCCCCTTGAGCTCCGCTACTTTAGCGGCGACGAACTGTACGTACCAGGGTTCGTTACGTTCGCCGCGGTGGGGTTCGGGGGTTAGGTAGGGGGAATCGGTTTCGAGGATCATCATTTCGAGAGGGCAGTCGGCGACGACGGATTGCAGCGGGGAGATTGGACCTTCGCTTTTTCTTGGTGGAAACGTGATGATGCCAGTGAAGCTCGTTAAGAAACCAATCGCATGATAGGCACAGGCTTCGGCAAGGGTGCCGGTGAAGCAGTGAATGACTCCTTTGCGCGTTAGTTTTCCCGCGTCCGTAAATTCCTTGAGCATGGCTAACTGATCCGCATGCGCGTCGCGGCAATGAATCACCACCGGCAGATTGAGTTCATCCGCTAACGAGAGTTGTTTGTGCAGTTCTTCTTTTTGTTTCACAATCAACGCATCACGATCCACTTCCGGCGGAATGCGATAATAATCCAATCCGCACTCCCCGATCGCCACCACTTTAGGGTGCTTTGCCAGCGCACGATAATACTCCACGTCAAAACTCTCACAACGCGTTTTAATTTCCTCCATCTCATCTTCAAAATGCTGCTCGCAAGTGTGATTGGGATGTAGGCCGATGGTGGTGTACACACCGTCGTATTTTTCTGCGACTTCGATGCCATTTTTACTCGTCGTCGACTGCGTACCAACCGTAATCATGCGCACGCCTTTTTCCAGCGTCCGTTTAATCACTTCATCCATGTCGTCTTTGTACGCCCGAAAGTGGACGTGACAGTGAGTATCAATCACATTACAAAACTTGCTCTTCAATCTTTGCTTGTAAGGCGGCCGGAACTAATCCTTTGACTAAATCAAACACTGAAAGCAGCCAAACGCCTACTTGTGAGGTTTGAATGGAATTCTGCAACACATCTGTTGGCAAAACGGCACCCGCATAATAAACCACTGCCGCCACGGCAATAACGCCTTCCAAAAATCCAAAAATAGCACCAAGCAAATGATCCACCGAACTCAAGAATGGCAACTTGGCGGCCACTCCAAGGGTTTTTTCCACAATCCAAAACAGCAAGGCAAACAAACGTGAAGCGACCAAATAGACAATCGAGAAGGCAACGATCGAAACGATCTGACTATTGCCGCCAACCACCGGAGCGAGCCAGTCGCCAATCGGCCCCGCCACGCGTGAGGCCACAAAAATACCTACCGCCGCACCAAGAAATCCACCAAGGGATTTTACAAACCCGAGAATCGATCCGGAAACGACGAAGACAACGACAAGGACAATGAGGATGACATCGATGAGAGTGAAAGTCATAAAGAGCAAGGATTAGTAATTGGCAATTAGCTCGTTGGGGCGGACGGATCACGACGAGGGAAGATTGGCGTCGGAATCATCGACACAAGTTGCTCGTTGATTTTATCTGCCGTGGTCGGCATAAACGGGACGAGCATGCCGGCAATCTGAGTGATCATTTCCAGCAGTTTTGTCAGCACCGCCGCAACCTCTTCTTGCTTCCCTTCTTTAGCAAGTTTCCAAGGTGCTTGTTGATCAATGTATTGATTGGCTTCGCGCACCATACGGAACGCCTCTTGCAGAGCGTCGTGCAGACGAATGTCGATCATGGCTTGGTGATATTCAGAAGGCAGAACAGGAGCTTTTTCCGCGATGGCGCCAACACCATATTTGTTAGCCATCACGAGAACACGATTTACAAGATTACCAAGCTCACTCGCCAGCTCGCCGTCGTAACGCTGTTCCAAACGCGATCGAGAGAAATCGCCGTCTTCGCCAAAAGAAATTTCGCGCATCAAAAAGTAGCGCACGGCGTCGACGCCGAAGTCCTGAGCGAGTTCAACAGGATCAATGGCATTACCAAGCGACTTGGAAATCTTCTCGCCGTCGATGGTAAAAAACCCGTGAGCAAAAACGCGCTCAGGCAACGGCAACCCCGCGCTCATAAGCATCGCTGGCCACAGAGCGCAGTGGAATTTAATAATGTCTTTGCCGACGATGTGTAGGTTGGCTGGCCAAAACTTCTGAAACCTTCCTTCATCGGTTCCATAACCAACACCGGTCAAATAGTTGATCAAGGCATCAAACCACACATAAATCCGTTGACTCTCGTCATTCGGCACGCTAATCCCCCATTTGACCGTTTCGCGAGAGATGCTCGTGTCAGTCATGAACTTGTCGACGTAGGAACGCACTTCGTTGCGACGACTCATCGGCTGAATAAAGTCTGGATGATCGTCAATATGCTTAAGGAGCGCCTCGCGGTAATTAGTAAGTTTGAAAAAATAATTCTTCTCTGACAATTTCTCTGGCGCCTTTTTGTGCATAGGGCAGAGACCGTCAACCAAATCATCTTCTTTTTTGTATTCCTCGCAGCCGACGCAATACAATCCTTCGTACCGGCCTTCGTAAATATCACCGCGCTCGGCCGCCGCGCCCCAAAATTTTTCCACGCCCATTTTATGACGTTCTTGTGTGGTACGAATAAAATCGTCGTTAGTGAGACCAAGGGTTTTCCAGGTGGACTGCCACACCCCGCTCATGCGATCCAGGTACGCTTGGATATCTTCTTCACCGGCTTTCTTGGCGGCATCAATATTTTTCTGCGAATTCTCGTCCGTGCCGGTTAAAAAGAACACCTCTTCACCAAGCAAACGGTGATAGCGCGCCAAAATATCTGCCGCAATCGTGGAGTAGGCGTGGCCAATGTGCGGTTTGTCATTCACGTAATAAATGGGGGTGCTCACGTAAAACGTCTTCATACAGATCCAACAACAATCACAAATTCTCCTTTAATGCTACCTGTTTTGAGCTGTTCTGTCACCTCGTCGGCGGTGCCGCGATAGATGGTTTCAAAGGCTTTGGTGAGTTCCCGGCAAACGACCAGGGGACGGTCACCTAAGCGTTCACACAGCTCTTCCATGGCTTTCATAATGCGGTGGGTCGACTCGTACACGACGACGATGCGTTCCTCCGCGGCCAGACGATCAAAAAACGCTTTCCTCCCCTTCTTGTGTGGCGGAAAGCCCATGAAGACAAACTCAGAGCCGTCGAATCCGCAAATAGAGATGGCGGCGGCCACGGCGGATGGTCCAGGAATAGTCGTGATGACAACATCCGGCAACGATCGCGTCACTTCGCGTACCAGCCAGGCGCCAGGATCGGAAACGCTTGGGGTGCCCGCGTCGGTCACGAGGGCGACGTTCGATCCGCCACGCAGCACATCGAGGACCTCGTCGAGTTTATGACGATCCGAATGCTCGTGAAAACTTATCAGTTTTTTTTTGAGTTCTAAATGGGACAAAAGTTTCATCGTGACACGGGTGTCTTCACACAAAACAACATCGACGTCTTTTAACGTTTCTATCGCGCGAAGGGTAATGTCTTTTAGATTTCCAATAGGTGTGGCCACGATCGAAAGAGTTGCCATACACGTTTATGCATTAAAGAGAGGACACGGGCTCCTGACCAGGATGAAAAGCCGCCCAGCAAAACCAATACATCTGCTCACCGCGTTCTCCCACGACTATTTCTTTAGGAGGACGTGTGCCATCCAGCGTCGTCAACGGAAAGTAGATTGTATCGCTTGTCGCGTAATCCCCATACGGATTACTCGTGTAATCACGAATCGCGCCCGTAGATCGCGAAAGCACCTCGCCGTCTGGATGTTCGGCCTTAAACGTTTTCCACGATTCAACCGTCGACGCCCAATAATTTAATCGTGTGTCCCCAATCTGAGACCACAGATCATCTGACTGGCCGTCTTGCATCAGCAAGTTATTATTCTTGACTTTATCGGCGACAGAAAATGTATAGGTTGTGCCGTTATAGGTTCGATCAAACACCATGCCGGAGCCACAAAGTGGATCGTACGTAACAACGATCGGCGTGCCGTTGATCTCATCATTAACTACTTCGTGCCAGACGAGAATTTGATAGGGATAAAAACGATGCGTCGATCCGACAGCGAAATCAATCCCTAAGCCATCGTCGCTCAGGTAGGCGTCCGCTACTTTGACTGTGTCAAATCGCGGTTGATTGATGGCCGGAATGTTACCACCAGATCCGCTGTCTACCACCCCATCAAACGCGGGAGTTGTAAGCGGCAGATGATTGCGAATCTCCACAACCATTCCTCCCACCAACAACAAAACAACCCCCGCGATCAACAATCCGCGCAGGAATCGACTCATAGGGAAGCAATCATGCTTTTCCAAAACAGATAGGCCGCGACTCCAAGGCCAACTGCCAGTAAAGCCAACAAAATACGCCAATGGTGTTTCATAGACATTTCTTCCTAATCAGGATAACATTTACAGAGGAAATAACAAAGATTCTATGGAATACGTTGCAAAGAACTTTGACCATCTTCTGGGAACCCCTGGGTTCTCCGAGACGATGCTCAAGAACCACTTTACGCTGTATCAGGGATATATGAAAAATCTGAACGCGCTTCACGAACGTTTTTCGGAGTTACGTGCTAACGATCAATTTGGATCGATCGAGTACGCAGAGATCAAGCGCCGCTCCGCTTGGGAGTTCAATGGGGTTCGTCTACATGAGTTGTACTTTGGCAACATGATAAACGGAGGAAAAGCGCTAGGCGAAGATTCCGAACTCTCGAAAAAACTCATTGCTCAGTACGGCAGTCTCGAAGCGTGGCAGAAAGACTTTGTTGCTACGGGATCGATGCGCGGCATCGGCTGGGTTGTCCTTGTCTTCGATGCAGAAGCGGGAATGTTTGCGAATACCTGGGTAAACGAGCACGACGTCGGACACCGTGTGGAAACGACCCCCCTTCTCATTATGGACGTCTTCGAGCACGCGTACATGACTGACTATGGCATTAAACGTGCCGACTACATTACCGCGTTCATGAGCGCCATTGATTGGAGCGTCGTGGAGGAGCGATTTACGAAGACGGCAACTAGCCACTAACCACTTAACCACTATCTTATGATTCATGTTGGACAACCGGCACCGGAGTTTAAAGACGTGATGGCTTACCACAAAGGTGAGTTTCACTCGGTGAGCTTAGCGGATTACAAAGGTAAGTGGTTGGTATTCTTCTTTTACCCCCGCGACTTCACCTTTATCTGCCCTACAGAGATTAAAGGCTTCAGCGCTCACCGCGCCGAATTCGAAAAGATGAACTGCGAAGTCGTTGGTGCTTCGACAGATTCCGAGTGGAGCCACAAAAACTGGTTTGAGCGCGACTTGAAAGAAGTGGAATACCCCGTGCTCGCCGACACTACCCACGCCGTTTCTAAAGCGTATGACGTGTATAACGAAAAAGACGGCCTTTCTGAACGCGGACTGTTTGTGATTGATCCGGAAGGAATCGTTAAATACGCTCTCGTAAGTGCTGGATCGGTCGGGCGTTCGGTCAAAGAGACCCTGCGTGTGGTCGAGGCATTGCAGTCTGGTGAGCTCTGCCAAATGGAGTGGGAGCCGGGGACGGAGTCACTCGGAAAGGCTTAGGATTGTTTTGTAAACTTAAAACCGGCGTAGGCTGGATGTTAAATTCGAAATCCGAAATTCGAAGTACCAAACAAATTCTAATCGGAAAAAAGAAAAGTCCCAAACAGTTTTCCGATTGGGATTTTCCTTTTTCCGATTGTTTCGGATTTGGTACTTCGAATTTCGGATTTCCCTAATAACTTCGAAGAAACTCCAACAGTGTCCTCACTCCCGCCCCCGATCCACCTCGAGACGTATACGCATTCAATGGTCGTTCCGCAAAAGCAGGGCCGGCGATGTCGAGGTGCACCCACGGCAAGCCGTCAACAAATTCTTCCAACAGTAATCCAGCCGTCAACGCTCCACCCCAACGTCCGGCGATGTTGCGATAGTCTGCCACTTCTGACTTGATCTCCTTTTTGTAGTTTTTTTCCAGCGGCAACTCCCACATCTTCTCCCCGGCCGACTCCGCCGCGGCAAGTACTTTACCAACCAATTTTTTGTTGTTGCTCATAGCGCCAGAAATTTCTTCACCAAGCGCCACCATGCAGGCGCCAGTCAAGGTAGCCAAATCAACAATCGCATCCGGCTTCAAGCGCGCGGCATAAGCGAGTGTGTCCGCCAATGTTACCCGCCCCTCAGCATCCGTATGCAACACCTCAATGGTTTTGCCGTTGAGTGTTTTGACCACATCGCCCGGGCGAATTGCCTTACCAGATGGCAAGTTTTCACAAGCTCCAAAGATGCCATCAACAATTACTTTTGGCTTCTCTTTAGCAATTACATCAAACACGCCGAGCACGGCCGCAGAACCGGCCATATCGCACTTCATGGTGTACATGGCTTCTGCTGGTTTAATCGACAATCCACCGGAGTCAAAGGTAATCGCCTTGCCGACAAGGCTAACATGTTTCTTGGCACCTCGTGGAGCGTAACGAAGGTGCACCATCACCGGCGGATGATCCGAGCCTTGCGAAATACCGAGAAGACCACCAGCTCCCATTTTTTTCAGTGCGGCGTAATCGTACACCTTCATCGTTACGGCTCCTTTGCTTTCGCGTACAATACGGCGAGCCGTTTCCACAAGTGTGGCTGGTTGCATGTGACCCGATGGCGTATTAACGAGATGGCGCGCAAGCATGGTTCCTTTAGCATTTAATTCGCCAACCTGAACACCGAGTGCCGCTTGTGCAACATCGCGTCCATCGTTTGAGACGATCGAGAATGCCTGCACCTTTGGTGCTGCTTTTTGTTTTTTGTATTCGTCAAACGTGTAAGCGGCCAAACGCACTCCCTCAACCATTGCTTTTCCAGAAATCTTTGGGGCAAGTTTTCCCGCTCCCGCACCGTGCAAAATAGAAATAACCGTTTTGGCACCAATTCTTTCTGCTTGGTTCAGTGACACGGCAGCGACTTCGCGAACGGTTTCTTCGCAAAACTCCTCTTTTTTTCCAAGCCCGACCACCATCACACGTTTAGCCGGAATCTGACCATGCGTGCGTAAAAATAGCACTTCACCAAGTTTGCCTTTAAACTGATCTTCGCGAGCGACCGTTGTCAACAAGCCCTTTAGGGCTTTATCAACAGCACCCGTAGCTCCAGCTGTCTTATCCCAGCCCTCAAAAACGTTAACCACGAGCAGATCCCCTTTCTCTTTTGTTAAATCCCCTTTTCGAACGCTAAATACCATCATACATTTGCATTAGTCTTACATATTCGATATCATGATTTGGCAATTTAATCAAACTTACCGGGACCACTATGGGCATGAGAAAAAAGGGGCGCAACGTTTGGAAAGCCGAACGTAAAGTCGCGGAAGCCGGACGACGCAAAGCGGCTGCCATTCGCCACAAGAAGGCGGCGGCAAAAAAGACCAAGTAGCAAAACGACCCTCTCGGGGGTCGTTTTGATTTTGACATCGATTTAGAAAATTTGGATTTCATCTTCTACCAACAACTCAATGCCGTATTGCTCGTGAATATACCGACGCGTACGAGTGAGGCCGACCATGCCAGTGCGGCGTACCACTTCAATGCCAGTGTGACCAAAGCTTGAACCGGTAATGAGTCCAAGCTCTCCCGGAGCGAGCAAAGTCATTTTTTCCCGATACGGCAATTTCATCTCTCCGAGCAAGCGACCGTCGCGAATAAAGCGCACCGTGTAAGATTGTCCGTCGACGAGCTTCTTGGTCGACGACGTTTTAATGTTGTCGAATGAATCAAACCAGACGATTTGTTCTATCGCCGCATTATTCCACGGCCAGCTAGCCAGATCTTGAACTTCATATTCTCCTTCTCCGCGCGCGTATTCTCCCGCAGCCTTGGGGAACACATAAGCGGAACGAAACTGTGAGCCAGATTTGTTGCCATCGTCATCTTTTTTCATTTCAATCTTTTCCACTTGGTTTTGGATGAGCGACAGCGAGAATCCCTCGTTGGGTCCAACCAAAACGGCGCCATTTTTGAGAGTAACGAATACCATTGCTCCGGCGCGATTGTCCACGTGGGTATCGCTCGAATTACGCGGTGCAGCGTTAAACAACACAACATCGCCCGCCATAAATTCACTTTCCGCCAGCAAGAAACTAAGTGACAAGGTGGCAAACGGCTCAGCCGCATAAAACGTTGTCGGCACGCCAGGAAAAGCCATAGCCACTTGCGATTCAATGCGCAAACGGGCGTTGGCATCGGAACAGTCGTTGATGATGATCACGCGTTTAACTTGCATAGTGCGTAAAACATAACAGATTGATACACTATTGTCCACTATGCTCACCGACCGTAAGTTACTTGCCTGGTACAAGAAAAACGGACGAAATTTGCCATGGCGACGGACACGGGATCCGTATAAAATTCTTGTTTCAGAGATGATGTTGCAGCAGACGCAAGTGCCGCGGGTGTTGTTGTATTACAAAAAATGGCTGAAACAGTTTCCCACTTGGTCGAAATTGGCGGAGGCATCGAACAGCGAGGTGATCCGAGCCTGGGCGGGGCTTGGATATAATCGACGAGCACTCGCTTTGAGGGATATTGCGCGGCAACATATAAATACTAAATCCGAAATTCGAAGTACCAAACAAATACTAAGCGGAAAAGTTGGAAAGCCAAAAACTGTTAACGACTGGCTAGACTATAAAGGGATTGGTCCGTACACTGCTGCGGCATTAGCGGTGTTTACACGAGCGGAGCGCGTGATGCCGATTGATACCAACATCCGCCGCGTCCTCGACCGATTGTTGCTGGGCGTAACGTTTCCAGATCCGTTGCTCGACGAAAAAATTCGCAAGCAATCGACAAAACTTTTGTCAGGCAACGACTTTGATCTCGTCCCCCAAGCCTTGTTCGACCTTGCCACCAGCGTTTGTAAAAAAGTGCCTGACTGCGCCAACTGTCCTCTGCGGGAGGTGTGTCCAGCCGCAAACAAGTTTTTGTCTGGTCGAATCAAGACACCGAAAGCGATGATCAAAAAGTCCAACGAAAAAATCTACCGTAACAAAAAATATCCCGACCGCATTTATCGCGGGAGGATATTAAAACTGGTGCGAGAGTCCATCAATGGAAAACTGATCAAAAACATTGGATCCGCCATCGATCCAATCTTTGATCCGCACCAAGACGATGCCTGGCTGCGTGCCATGATTGCTCGTATGGTTCAGGATCATTTGGTCGTTGAAAAAAAGAACCGACTTTTTCTTGCTTAGCATCGTAAAAAGCGGAAGCCTCGATCGAGAGGGCGACCGAGGCGGAAAGCTGGCTTCAACTCGTGAAGTCTTGTTGAGAGCCGTAGTGGTAGACGACAGGCTCCTCGCTGGCAAGCAGTTCGTTGATGACCTGCGCCGTGGCGACGGCGGCGAGCTCTTCGTCGCCGTAGAGTGCGAGGAACTCGTCGTAGACGCTCGAGATGAGATCGCCGAGGGAAGTTTCCTGTTCACGCATGAGAGACCTCCTCACCAAAGGCTAGCACCAGCCATCCACGTTGACAACAGACTTCGTCTTGGGGCCGCTTCGCTTTTAGGTAGACGTGTAGTCTACTTATCCCAAGTGACTCTTCCGTCGCCAGTTATGTCGATGGGGTCGCCTAAGTACTTCGGTTTAGATTTGAAGATAACATCAAACAATGCTTTAACCCGCGCTGGCCATTCACGGGCGGAAAATACGGATGCTTTCAGGTACGTCTGACGGTCGGCAATCACGCCGGTGGTTTCAAACATTCCCAATCCGTCGGCGATCAGCATCGCCCGAGGCAAATGAAACCGCTGCGTAACAATCATCGCTCCTTGGGTGATACCAAAAATATGTACCGCTCGGTAGAGCGTGTCGTAGGTATCAAAGCCAGCATGATCAAGAAATAGATCTTCGCCTGGTACGCCGCGATCGAGCAAAAAGTCCCGCATGACACTAACTTCATCGTAACCATCTTGACCATGATCGCCAGAAAGTAAAAAGGTCTTCACCTTACCCGCCTGATACAAATCGAGCGCGGTCAACAATCGATCAGTCAATACATCGGATGGCGTACCGTTTCTAAGAACACTGGCTCCAGGAACAATGACAACGGTGTAATTTGCGGATGGCGCGTCACTCAATTCAACGATCCGTTTCCAGGGAACCATGACAGACGTCAGTAAAAAAATTGCCAACAGCAGCAAGCAGCCGCCCCCGGCAATTATCAAACACATTTTAGACAGCCGCTTGAACAGCTTTAGCAACGACATAGGCGACGTTTTTATCAAGCGCGTTGGGAATGATGTGGTCAGGCGTCGGTTCTTGGACATATTCGGCCAACGCTTTTGCTGCCGCTAATTTCATCGCGTCGGTGATTTTTTTTGCGCCAGCATCGAGTGCGCCACGGAACATGCCTGGGAACGCGAGAACATTGTTGATTTGATTAGCAAAGTCGCTGCGCCCGGAAGCAACGATCGCCGCGCCGGCAGATTTAGCCACATCTGGCATGATCTCTGGGATAGGATTCGCCATAGCAAACACAATCGCTTGCGGCGCCATGGAACGGACCATCTCTTCAGTGACAATGCCGGGAGCACTAACACCAATAAACACATCCGCATCCTTAAGCGCCTCGGCGAGCGAACCATCAACATTATTGGGATTAGTGAGCACAAGTAGACGCTTTTTCGATTCATTTAAATCTGCACGCGAAAAAGAAATAATACCTTTACTATCGACAGCAATGACATCTTTCGCGCCTTGACTCAACAAAATTTTTGCGATGGCTACCCCCGCCGCGCCCGCGCCGCTAATCACCATTTTGGCGGTGGCAAATTCGCGATCCGTCAGCTTCAAGGCATTAATAAGACCAGCCAACACCACAATCGCCGTACCGTGCTGATCATCATGCCACAAAGGGATATCTAACGCTTCCACCAAACGCTCTTCAATTTCAAAACAGCGTGGAGCGGAAATATCTTCTAAATTGATTCCTCCAAACGACAAGGAAATACGTTTTACCGTCTCCACAATCTCATCGACGTTCTGCGTATTGAGCAAAATCGGAAAGGCATCGACGTTGGCAAATTCTTTGAACAACACCGCTTTACCTTCCATCACCGGCAATCCAGCGAGCGGTCCAATGTCCCCAAGCCCAAGTACGGCTGAACCGTCAGTAATGACTGCCACCCAATTGCGGCGCGAGGTGAGTTCCCAAGCTTGCGAAGGCTCTTTCTGAATCGCCAAACATGGTGCAGCCACGCCCGGTGTGTAGGCCCAGCTTAAATCCTCACGCGTTTCAATATGCACCTTAGGGGCTAAAGCAATTTTGCCTTTATGCTTTCTGTGGAGATCGAGAGATGTTTGGTCGTAATTCATACCCTTCTTGTTTCAAGATCATCTGTTTCTTAATAGCTCCGCGATTGTAGCCGCCTGTCTTGCCATCGGAACGGACGACGCGGTGGCACGGGATCCGCTCATCATAATTCTTATTCAACAAATTGCCAACCGCCCGATAGGCTTTCGGGCGGCCAGCTAATGCTGCAACCATTTTGTAGGTCATCACCTCCCCTTTGGGAATCTTTCTGACCACGGCGTAAACGGCTTCACGAAATGTTATGGCAGGTTTTTTCATGGAGTAGCAGGTTTTTCTTGCAAGG
Organism: uncultured Gammaproteobacteria bacterium; assembly: GCA_964588955.1. Taxonomy (GTDB): domain Bacteria; phylum Patescibacteriota; class Patescibacteriia; order UBA9934; family CAMTUG01; genus CAMTUG01. The sequence continues at coordinate 35,628 of CAZPQJ010000003.1, read as the reverse complement.
TTACGCTAACCGTTTTCTCTGTGCCTTTGTCTAAAACGTTTAAGGAGACTACGTCGCCAACGCCTTTGGCGCGAATCATCGAGGACAGCGTATGATCTTCGTCGATTTTCTGTCCATCGAATTCGAGAATAATATCATTTTCCACAATCCCCGCCTTGTCTGCCGGTGAACCAGGGATCACTGCTAGTTCGGTATCATCGGCACCGCGCAAAACCAAAGCACCGTAATCAACGGAAAGATTATTTTTCTCCTTCAGCGCCGCCGTGACCGGCACGTACCGCACACCAAGATAGGCCCGTACCACATGCCCGGTTGCTTTCATCGATTCGATTGCCGGGGCAATCAACGAGGCCGGCAAAGAAAAACTAATATTCTCTCCCCCTTGGCTAGTGGCCACGTTTACACCCACAACATTGCCGCGCAAGTCCAACAAAGGTCCACCAGAATTTCCTGGATTGATTGCTGCGTCGGTTTGAATCACGTTATCAAGCTGTTCCGCTTGGCCAGACTGATCTCCGGCGGTAATTGACCGAGCTAAGCCAGAAACGACCCCCGTGGAAACAGTATTACGAAACTCGCCCAAGGCGTTGCCGATGGCAATCACCGCTTGCCCAAGCCGAAGCGCATCTGAATCGCCAAAATTCAGAAACGACATATCCGTGGCTTCAATTTTCAACAAAGCAATGTCGAGATCACTGTCTTGCGCAATTACCTTGGCGTCGTATTGGCTGCCATCAATGGTAAAAACGGTATAGTCTGCGGTGTCATCCTCAACGACGTGATTATTCGTGACTAAGTATCCATCAGCCGAAATCAAAAATCCGGAACCGCCACCAATTTCTTTATGCTCCGTTTCCGTACCATCTTGTTCTTGCGTTGGTACACCAAAATTAAATGGGAGATTGCCAAAAACTCCACCGAACGGATTGCGATAGACTGTTTTGAGCTTAGGCACGTCTTTAGAAATCACAATGGAAACAACGGCCGGATTCACTTTCGCCACGATGTCAGACACGTCTAACGCAGTAACAGACACGTCGCCGGAAGCCACAGCCACGCCAGTTGTACGTGTTCCTGCCAGCCGGTCTGCCAGACCACCAACATTATGGATAAGCGCCGCACCCGTAATAACAACGATCATCATTCCCCCCACCGCACCTGCGAGCACACTTCTCTGAAAATCATTTTTTGTCATAAAAAATGGATAATGCTGTTATCCATACCCCCACCCTCGTACAAGGGTTACATCTTCAGCCGCTCGTTCATGACTTCCGCCGCAATTCGTTCAATATTCAATTTATGCTTCATGGAGTTTAACTCTCTGTCACGGCGAGTTTTGATCTCTAAATGCTTTTCCACAACCTCCAACATACGTAAAATCTTGGTAATTTCCTGTTCGGCATACACGTTGACGCGAAAATCAATCTCTTCGCGAATATCGGCCACATTTGCCGCCTTATTCTGACTGATCAACACAATAACGGACAAAAAGATGGCTTCCAAGGAAACGAACATCGTCAACAGGTTGAAAGGAAATGGATCAAAAATGTTCACTCCAGGAACTAATCCCGTGTTGAGGACGATCCAGACAAGAAAAAAAAGCGCGTTAACAATAAAAAAACCAAGCGTACCAAACACGTTGGTCAACGCGTCCGCGATACGTTCGCCAAATGACTTTCGACGAATAGATGTGAGCGTACTTTTCACGCGCGGCTTCCTCCTCTGCATACGGCGTTTATGATATCATAAAATCAACCATTACGTCATTCGTTAATTCTTTTTTATGAAATCTCTCCCCCGTTCCACCGCCAAGGATGTCTTTTCCCACCTCTTGGCCGTTGTCACTCTCTACGTTGGTGTGATTAGTTTTATCACGTTGTTATTTCAATACGTGAACGTGAAATTTCCCGACGCGTTAAATGATTACTACGTCGGCTCACTCGATATTATTCGTGGAGCCATGGCCGCGCTTATTGTTGTTTGGCCGTGCTACCTACTGATCAGTTGGTTTATTAACAAAGAACGGCAGCAAGAACCCGGCACGGAAAGCGCTATTCGCAAATGGCTCTTGTATTTAACCTTATTCGCCACCGCCATTGCCATGATCGTGGATTTGGTGACCTTGGTAAATTATTTCCTGAATGGGGAAATCACCGCCCGATTCATTCTTAAAGTATTGGCAGTGCTGGTGACGGTTGGCGCCGTATTTTGGTACGAGTTATGGGAACTTAAACACGAAGCGAAGCAAGCAACCAAGGTGTATAAAATGGCGGGGATTACCTCGGTGATTGTCTTAGTGGGAGCGATTGTTGGAGGATTCCTTTTGGTAGGCACGCCAGCCATGCAGCGCCAAGTGCGCTTTGACGACCAACGTGTCAACGATCTTTCCAACATCCAGTACGAAGTCACTAACTACTATCAGCAAAAGCAAAAGCTTCCCGCAACGCTGGATGATTTGAGAAGTGATCTTAATGGATTTTCCTCCCCCATAGATCCGGAAACCAATGCCGCTTATGAATACAGCACGAGCGCTCCCCTTACCTTTAGCCTCTGCGCCACCTTCGACCAAGCGACGGTCCATGGTACAGACAGTCGACTCAGCGCCCCCTACCCCTACGGACAAAACTGGGATCACGCCGCTGGCCGCGTCTGCTTTGAACGCACAATTGATCCTGCTCTTTATCCACCACTCGCCGCGCCAGTTATTATTAAGTAACGTGCGAACCCCCCAAAGCGGCCGGGGCAGATGTTGCTCCGCAGAGCAGAACAGCCGACCAACGGTTCGAGCGACGGACTGAAAGTCACATAAGCGATACAAACAACACAGACCTTGCAGGTCTGTGTTGTTCTGAGCTCGAACCGTTGGGTTGTTCCTTTAGGCCTTCTACTCAAGGACAACCTCTGTCTCGGACGCGGAGGGAGTTCGCGCGTTACGATTTCGGCTTAGCGTCAAAGTCCAACGCCAGAGAGTTTATACAATAGCGCTGACCCGTTGGCGCGGGACCATCATTAAACAGGTGACCCAAATGCGCTCCGCAGGTGGCACACTGTACTTCTGTGCGGCGCATGCCAAGCGTATCGTCGGCAATCTGCTTCACGTTCCCCTGTTCGACAATGTCGTAAAAACTTGGCCAACCCGTACCGGAATCAAATTTGGTGTCGGAAGAAAATAACGGAGTGTGGCAAACCGCACAGGCATACATGCCTGGTTCGTGATTATGATAATACTTGCCGGAAAACGGCGGCTCCGTGCCTTTCAGAAAACAAACAGTGTACTGCTCCGGCGAGAGCTGCTTTTTTGCCTCGTCTATTTTTTGTTGATCCATATTATTCCGATACGGGAATGAGCGGCTGCAAGTTCTCGATGGGCGAACCGCCCCCGACGACCTCAGCAATGCGTTCGGTCAGTTTGGTGAAGTGATCAAATCCTGGCAATTGTTGAATGCGCTTCGTTACGCGACTGTCCATAAGCGCCAATCCTTCTTTGCCTTGGAAGACGGTTTTAATCACATAATCCGTGTCGGCCTTAGGCTTGGCCCCTTGTCCAACCGGCGTCCAAAAATGGTTGACCAAAAACTTGGCCAACTCTTGGCGCCACTTCGATTCTGCCAAACGGATACGAGCCAGACTCCAATAAAATAACGCGTGGCGCGCCTCTTCGCGCACAATCGCTCGCAAAATCTTTTCCAACACGGGATGCTCTGCCAAATGCCACAAACGCTCATATCCCGAAAGCGTCGAGAGCTCTTGAATCGCCCCCCAAGTCATGTGTACGGCGGAAAAGTTTTTGCCAACCAAATTGGTAATACTCGTCGTCAGCTTGGCGCTACGTCGATATTCCGGCGAAATAGCGGCAAACGACTGATCTTTCCAATCACTAGGCGTCACAAACCCCGCCTCGTTCAAAAAGCGATTAAGTAATTCGCCATGCAAGGTTTCCTCTGTTTCCCACCGTTCCATAAACCGCTTGACCACGGGATCTTTTCCTGTGGGTGTGCGCCGCAACTCGTCGGCATACATGGTAGTAAATGTTTCAATGTCCCGCATGTAGCGCAACACAGGCGCCAACTCTGGCGCGAGTGGAGTTTCTTTGACTTTATCCCAAGGAATCGTCTCTAAAAAAGCAGGGGTTAACACCCGTTCCTCCTTGTCGTACCAATGCAGAACATCTTCGCCCGTTTCAAACAACATAAGACATTAGTGATGATGATAGGGATGATTTTGGTTAGGGTTGTCCGTCTGATGGCGGAAAATATAGGCCGCCAAGGCGGTGGTAATCGGTACGGCAAGGATGAGACCGGCACTGCCAACAAGGGTACGCACGATCTCTTCAGCGATCATTTCATTATTGAAGATCATCCATAACTCCTGGCCTTGATTGACCGAAAAGAGCAGAAACAAGGGTAACGAAGCTCCCGCATAAGCCAAGAACAGCGTGTTCACGAGCGAAGCAATATGCTCACGACCGACAGACAGACCCCGATAATACAGTTCGCGAAAGGTTAGCTGACGATTGGCTCGCTTAAGCTCATCAACGACGGCAGACTGAGCGGTAGTGATGTCATCAAGTACCCCCAAAAGCCCAAGCATAATGCCACCCAACAACAATCCTTGCAAATTAATTCCCGGCAAGTCACCAATCACAAATAAGCTCGCTTCGCTCCCCATTCCGAACAAATGTGTAAAGCGAACAGCAGCCACAGCGAGCCCCGCGGACAGAATCAAAGTCACAACCGTTCCAACAAATGCCACCGTGGTACGCTTCGTGAATCCATGTGCCAAAAAGAGCGAAATTGTTGCAATCAACAACGAACCAAGCAAACTCACAAGCAACGGATCTGCTCCAGCGACAATCTTTGGCACAATCAGTCCCACAATAATCCATGCACTGACGGCTAAGCCAATCATTGAGGAAAAGCCCTTAAGCCGACCAAAAAGAACGGCCAAGAAAAAAAACAGTACTGCCATCCACCACAAGGAGGGAACGCGATACGCGTCAACAAGTTGATAGGAGGGCAAACCCGAATCATCAATGGATTGAATCACCACCACGTTGTCACCGGACTTGACCTTGAGGGCACGATTAGCGGCAAAAAGATCACTTTGCTCCACTTCGATGCGCGTACCCTTGGCTTCTCCTTTAATGATTGTCGCCTTGTAAACGGTGGTTGTTTCCTGTATGCCAGCAATCGATTGCGTCGTCGACACGCCATCGGAAGTGAGCTCCGCGATAAAGTATGCCGGGGTTGAAGCAGCATCTAATGTTTGTGCGCGCGCAGCACTGACCGGTAGACAGAATAAAAAAAGAAATAGCGGGAGATAACGTTTGATCATAGGATATTTTTAGGATATCATAAGGATCATCTATGCGCATCCCTACACGCAAAGGCGAGTTAGATCGAGCGGCTTTGGCCGAGCCAGAAGACCGCCATTTAACTTCCGCCGCGATTGAACGTTTTAAACAAGAAGTGATCGATCTAGAAAAGCGCCAACGACCGGAAACTGTGGCGGAAGTACGGCGATTGGCAGAAATGGGAGACTTTTCTGAGAACTTTGGCTATCAAAATGCCAAAGCGTTGCTGAGACGCATTAACGGGCGGATTGAATCGTTAAAAGAGCGAATTAAAATGGCGATCCCTATTCAATCGGGATCTGCTGACGGCACAATTCGCTTAGGATCAACAGTGACGGTGTTTGTAAACGCTAAACCCATGACATTTGAGCTCGTTGGCTCACTCGAAACTAACCCCTCGCGCGGCCGCATTTCGCATAACTCCCCTCTTGGATTAGCTTTACTTGGACACAAGGCTGGCGAGGAGGTTGTGTTCGATGGACCAGTTGGAAAAGTTGTGTATCAAATTGGGGAAGTGATGTAGGCATCGGGCGGAATCCTGTTAAGAGAAAAACCGGTTTGGTCTGATTTGAATAGGCGGGAGTAGAGACTCCCGCTTTGTTTCTAAATCGGTATCGTACAGATGTGCTAGGGATGTCGCGAAATAGTCTTCTACGATATACCTAGCCAAGTAGGTTAGAAGCATGCCCTCTCCAGCACCTCGTTTTTCAAACAGGTGCGTGTTGGGAGGTGTTTTGTATAGACAAAAGCTATACAAACCATACCTAATCCGAATCTATCCATAAAACAACCCAACCGGAAGGTATCCATCCAGTCGTGGTAGATAATCTTAACAACATGGCGGGAGTAGAGACTCCTGCCTATACAAAATGAACTGCCCACTACTCCATCTTAAAAGAACCTGGTCTTGCAACGCATCAAGTCTACGTTAGAACGTCGAATCAATGGTTTTGCTAACGCTTTGAACGCCACTAATGGAAAAGTCGGCGCTACTTTCAATCGTCGAACCAATACGGTAGTTACCGAAGAAGACATCACTCACCCAGGCAATTTCGCTTGTCCAATTGCTCCCAAAAAGGGACTTGGCGATGGTGCCATTAGCGATTGGCCGTAAGATCCCTCCGTAGGAAACCGCATAGACGGTTGAGGTGGAAAATTGCACGAGCTGCTCTCCCGGTTTATAGGTGACGTTTTCGCCCAATGAAATATTGGCCATTGCGGAACTCGTCAGTTGAACCAAATCGTCGAAGTCGTTAAACCAACTTTTGAACACTGCTTCATTCGGAAAAGCGTGACGGCGGCCATCATAACCATAGTAATAGACCGTCGTGCAAGGATCGTTCACATACACGTTGCCGGAACAGGTAATTTTGATCAAATCTCCCGGATCGGCATATCCAGAATCGCTCACTACGCTCACGGTCGTACTTGATCCACTCACGGTATCACCATCGTCGTTGATACAGCGTGCGTAGACCGAATATGAACCTGTAGCCGTGAACTTCATGGTGGTATAGGCCATGTCTGTTTTGATGCTCATGGCCTTTTCATAATCCCCGTCAACGTAAAGCGCACACGAATCGATGGTGCCGTCATCGTCTTCGATCATGGCGTTAAAGGTGACGGTTTCATTTTTGACTGCGGAGGTAGGGGTGATCTTAGCGATGTCTGGATTGCCAGAAGGGCTGGAAGAAGAGTCAGCATCTACGGTAAACGTAACACTCGCGGCAGATGACGTGTTTCCCGCATCATCAACCGCACGCACGTAGGCCGTGTGTCTGCCATTATCGAGCTCCGTAGAATACGTTTTTGTAGTGACATTTCCAATATTTTTGTAAGAATCAGAGTCCATTTTGAATTCGTAGTAGTCAATGCTGGTTTCGTCGTCATTTGAAGCACTCCAAGTAAATTTCGGAGTGGAATCAGAGACACTAGAATTGTCGCCGCTAACATCAAAATTCGTGGGCGCGTCGGGAGCCGCGGCGTCATAGCGGGCGATGGTACCATTATCCCCAACCCCCCACCATGTGGTCGTTGCCGAATCGATGACATCTAACAACGGCTCAGAAACACTTTCATCAACCTCACTCCAATTATCTCCCCCATCTTCCGTTCGCAACAGTGTTCCCTCAGAACCGGTCAAAATGCCATTTTCAGAATAATCGAACGATAGATCAATCACCGTTTCTCCATTTTGTAATTCACTGGCGTAGATTTGATCCCAATCCGATCCACCATTGGTCGTTTTGAGAATGGTTTCGTTATCCCCGGAAGCATAGCCGATCGAGCTGTTGTACATGTAAATACAGACAAGGTGCTCTGAGGTGCCAGACGATTGACTACTCCAAGAATTTCCGCCGTTCGTACTTTTGTAAATCACTCCATTTTCTCCAACCACCCACACAATCGATGTACTCACGGCATCAACCTGGTTCAAGCTTTGCGAAGTCGGCGAATCAATTGCTTCCCACGTCGCTCCCCCATCTTCTGTTTTAACAATCATTCCATGAGCCCCGACTGCCCAGCCAACCGTCGAACTGACTGCGTAAACAGCACGAAATTCATACGATTCTTGCGCGCTTGTTAATCCATCAATTGAGGCCTCGCTCCAGGATTGGCCACCGTTACTTGTACGCATAATCATTGCATCTGTTCCAACTGCTACCGCCTTGCTACTGGTAAAGATGGTGGTCCCGTACAAATCAATTGAGGTATTACTATCGCCTTCATCCCACGATTTCCCCTCGTCTTCGCTATAAATAGCCGTTCCGTCTGCCCCTACAGCAATCATAAGATCGCCGTATTTATCGACAGAAAATAGGGTTTCTGAAGTTGGAGAATCCACTTCTGCCCAACCGGCGGCTAAAGCAGGATGTGGCAAAACCGCGACGGAAGGAAGGACAAAAGCCACAAAGGCAAAAACGGACAAAAGACGCTTATTCATAGAATGATATTTTGATCGCCTTAGTATAACACAAAACCGCGCTTTTGTTGCGCGGGTTTGTGTTCAAAATTAAGGCTAGCGATTTCCCATCATGCCGTGTCCCATCATTCCCTTTCCATGCATGTTTCCACGCATACCGAATGATTCTGGAAGAAAAACGTTCAACGGGATGTCATTTTCTTCTGCCCAGGCTTTAATTTCTGCCTTTTCGTCTTTCAAGGCTGCCCGACGCTCTTCAGGAGTCATGTCTTTAAGTGAAGCACGGAAGGAGGCGATCTCCGCGCGCTTATCTGTAATCAGATCCGCTTGTTCTTGGGTGATTTTTCCCTCTTCTACCGCTTGCGCCAAGCGGTCTGCTTCTCGAGTCTCAAAATCGGCTCGCATTTGAGCATGATGTTCATCGAATACCGCCTGGACATCGGAAACATTGACGTTAAACTTCTCAGCAATGGCTTCTACAAGCGTTGTGCGATCGCTTTCTCCATTACTTGCGGCAAGCGTGGCATTGATTCCAAACGCCCCCACACCGAGCGCGGCAATCAACGCCGCGGCAGCAATCACGCGACGGGCATACTTCATTTGCTTCATAAGTATCGTTAGGAGTTAAGCACGGTTGAGACCGGTCTCAACTATCTCTACCCCCCAAACAAGAACGGGTTAGCAAAGAAACAGAGAAAATAGGAGAAAGAAGGAGAAAAAGTTGTTTAACAAACGATTCTATCTAATTTATCGGCCAATGATTTCTTCCAAGTCATCCGACCATTGATTAGCGTAAGCACGATCCGCCATTTCAAGAACGGCCGCCAACGGCACGGTTTGACTCGACGCGCCGGCGTTTACAAAGGCCCAATCATCTAACAAGAGCCAGTCGTTTGGTTGCACATTGGCTGGATGCTCCACATACTGAGCCCCAGTCTTAGCATCCACCGCCAATACATAACTCTTATCTGGATTCAAACGCACCCAGCGTCCAACAGAAGTAAAACCATCAAACGCTTGGTGCACGTGCGGCTTGTCTTTAAGCGTTTGCACGTGATCACTTTGCGCGAATACGAGCATTACATACAAATCATCTAACGCCGATAACGCCGAATAATATCCAACTGATTCTCGACTCGGCCAAATCGCATCCGCCTCTTGCGGCGTAGCTAAATCCTTCGGCCAGGTGTTTGCCGTGAGCGCACCATTATCTTCGAGCGCGTGCAGCAACGCCCGAGAATAAAAGCGCTTCCCAAACATGCGTGGCACTTCTTTACCCAAGACATACTCGCTGTCATCAATTTTCTTGTTACCGTTCAGATCAAAAAACGGCACCTCCTGCTTGGCATCAAATTGCACCGATCGATAATCCAAATCAATGGAGGTCGAATGATAATCTTCTGAATAACGATAAAGCGCATTATTCATAGCCACCTTCTTCCCCGCCACAGACTCCCAATGCCCAAGTTCCATGGTAGAGAGTAAATCGAGAGTAGGATTTTCTCTGCCCACAAAAAACTTCACTCCTTGTAAATCATCCGCATAGGTCGCGAGCACAGCCGTAGCGGCAATGCCTGGATGCGAAAAGGCGTACAAGCCGACGTCGGAGTAGAGTGGTGGCACGGCGGAAAGTTCAGCCAAAGTTTTTCCATTAGTATTGGTCTTTTTCCCAAGAGCAAACATAATCACGTCGCGGAGAGCTTTGAGAGAATCTGCTCCGCCGAAATCATCTTCCCCATCACTCGCCTGCCCCGCACCGTCCGATCGCCCTGGATACATAAGGGTTAACGAAATAATGCCCGCATCATCCAATCCTTGCAGTGGATGAAAACCTTCCACATCTGGCGTAAAAAACGTCGGCACGGTTACGACCACCGGCGCTCCTTCGGCAAAACGCGGCCGCGTTGGCAACGTGACTTGCACAAGGACAGATCCGACCTCGTCTGTTTCTAGACGCGTTTCAACGGTCGTACCGGCTTCAGCGACTTCGTCAGATGCCGCGCCCGTTAGTGAAATCTCACGATGCTCTGTTAACGAAAGTACGCCCCACGTCAATGATGCCACGCCAACGCAAAGCCCCGCCGCCAGCATTACAGCGAGCGGCAGGGCAAAGGATGGCAGCGGTCTCTTGGCCATAGCGAATGACTATTTCACTACCACCACCCCCTTCATCGACGGGTGGTATTTGCAGTAATAGGCGAACGTCCCGGCTTTACTAAAGGTGTGACTATAGGTTTGACCAGCAGAGATCAAACCGCTGTCGAAGGAGTCATCCACGGCCGTGACTGAATGGGCGACGGAGTCGTTGTTGGTCCAAACAACCGTCATGCCTGCCGTAGTGGAGAGAGTGGCCACATCGAAAGCGTAGCCCTTAATACTCACTGCGTTACCAATCGTTACCGCCGGGGTTGGGACAGGTACCTTAATGTCGGCAGAGCCGGAAACATTGGCTCCCGCGCTGGCGCCCGTGTTGGCCGCAGAATTTGCGTCGGTTGAACCCGCGCCTGTCTGTGCGTCTGTATTTACATCCGCGGACGTATTAAGCGTTGTATTCACTCCACTCACGCATCCCGCACCGGCAAGGAACAACGCCGAGACGAACAACAAACTGACAATCTTTTGCATAAAACACGTTTAGTGAATAAGCGGCTACAAATAGTATTTCATCAATTACAAACAAACACAATGCGGATTGACAAACAAAGAAAAATCTGTTTCAATTCCGCTCGACCTAGGAGCAGTCTCATGAAGAAAGCGAAGCCGAATCTAGTCATCACCTTCGAACCGTTTGGGGGAAACTTCACAAACGGAAGCACCACCATCGGAACCATCCTCGCGGAAGAACTCGGGTGGGAACATCGCGTCCTGTCCGTCCGTTGGGACGCGCTTGAGAGCCTCGAGATCGACATCGGGAGGTACGGACACATCCTCGGCCTCGGCGAGGGCTACCATCACTTCATCGGCGTGGAACGGATGGCTCGCCGCGGGGGAACTTTCAAGGATGTGGATGGGAACCTGCCGTCCACCAAGCTCGTCGGCACGGACGAAGAAACGCTCGTCTGTCACGATCTCCGCTGGGAGCATCGCTGGATGACGCAGACGCTTCTTGAATCTCTCCATTTGCCGGGAGAAACACTCGGCATCATGGAGAGCGGCTGCGCCGGACCGTTCGTCTGCAACGGTCTCTTCTACTGGCTGTTGCGCGAACGACGTCGGCAGCAAGCGGTGAAAACACTGCTGGGTTTCATTCACGATCCGGATGAAACCATGTGGACGTGTCGCACCGGCCGATCAGACTATGGACCGATCTTCGCCAACGCTAACGGCGAGATCCTCCGCCGCAACGACTGGCTTTCGCGTGCTCGCTAATAACCAACGCTTACAGTCCCAGATCCTCACCGCGTCGATTCGGCCGCTCCTCACTCGGGGCGGCTATGCTTTTATCTTTTTGTCGTTATAAATATCAAAAACCACGAGCATACTTATCCACGCAGCGAAAAAACACCACACGGATGTAAAGGCGTACCGATACGCAAACATCGTTAATACAAACCCTGCCAATACTAACCAACCAAGCATCCGAACATATCGCCGTGAAGAAAAAACTCCCGAACAAACACAAAACACATATATCGGTACACCCACCGCTTGCCAAGGAACAGCGATGGCGTAATCCAAGCGATGGCCAAGCACATTTACGGTCAACGGGTAGGTAAGATAGGCACCGAGTAAAACGAAACTGCTAACAGCTCCTAAAATCGTGATTCCTTTGAACAACCGCTTGCGCGAAGCCACCGTCTCCATCATCCAAACAGCAAAGGGAATATAAACAGGCCACAACAAAAAGGCGAAAAATAAAAACCCGTAGCCGAAGGCGTTACAGGTTGGGCTTGGTTTTACCAGCAACCACTCGATGCCCTCAATCGCCTGCTGAATGCCAAATAACAGCGGAATGGCGGCGTACCAGCGCTTGCTCGACTTGCCCGCGTATTTCATCGCGACAATGCCAGCGATCGACAGCGTTCCGGCGGCGGCAAAACTGGCGGTGGCGGAGAAGCACATAGGATAAACTTAGAAACTAGTCTGCAGTCTCAAACGTAAACCCGAGAACAATGCGGTACACCGAATGGATAAACGGATCATCAACGTTGAACGTATAGTCACAATCGGAATAAGAGGATTCCTGGCCGTCTGACGTTCTCAAACGCATCTCCGTGTCGACACCGTCGGTAAAGCTACTACACATTCTTCGATCTTTTTTGGTAAAGGCCGACTGCGGATCAAGATCGTCGAGTTGCTGTTGGAGAAGGAGGACGTTGGCTCGATCGACCGTGGTGGTGGATTTCACATCTCCAGCACGAGTAATCGTAGACAGCGTGCCGTCTGGATACAAACGGACAAAGCCGACCGCGCTGCCAGGATCATCGATCCATCCTCCGGAATAAGCAATCTCGACGAGAGGATCATTGGACACAACTTGAGGAACAGACACCTTGCCCGCACCAATCGCGTACCCGGCAAGGAACACGCAGGCGAACAGCAAAAGACCGACAAACATTCTCACTCCGCGGCGATGTAATAATCCAACGATCATAGAAATCAATTATAGCACCTCTTGTGTTACAACCGTAAACGGAATACGACCCAGCACTTGCCCGCGGGTGGTTTTTACGTTGACCCGCCATTTGCCGGGAGTGAGGTGCGACTTTTTGCTGTACCCGCGATAGCCGTCGTCTCGACCACCGCTGATGGAGAACGACAGCACTGCTGCCGTCTTCCAGTCCTTAGTCGAGGCATCGTAATACTGCCACTCGTGAACGATCGTCGTGGACAAATCCGCGGGAGCAAAAATGGCGCTGTAGGCATAGAGCGATTCTGTCGGACGAACATGGATCGTTTGGCCGGGAAGAAGTTTTTGCCACCAGGTTTCTGGTTCCCCGCTCAAATCGTACGTTTGACCGTTACGCACCACGGTGTGATAGACACCGGCAGAACGAATAGAAAGTGGGATCGGAGGAATGATGTTCAAAAAGTAAGCCGCGTTCATGAGTCCAAAAACAACAAGGATTGTGGAGAACATGAGCTTGCGTCGGTGGGCAAGTTGACCAACACGCGCAAACGCCATCGTAAAGACCGCCATGAACACTAAGCTAGCTAGACCAGCGGAGAAAAACACCAGCGGATCAAGCGAGTTGAAAACAAACGAAAATAACACGGCAGTGAGCGAGAACAACGAAAACATGAGCACACCAACCTGCGCCGTAGGACGCAAAAAGTGCTTACGAAAAAATTCGTTGGAAAGCATGAACACTACTACCAACAAAATGATTGGCCAACTTACGGAAATGTCTCCGCTAAACCAATAAAACAATAACGAGGTGGAGAGCAAACCACCAACGGCGAATTGATGTGCGAACGGCGAGGCCAAACGCAAACTGCGCAATCCGCGCGTCTCCCCTGCTTTGGGGTAGAACATTAAGAGCAGTGTGCCGGTGGACACCACCAAATACAACCCCATGATGGCGAACTTTTCCTCAATGTTGAGTGCGCTAAACTGAATGACGTCGGCAGAGAGTCCACCCACGAGCATGAGCGGAATCCACAGCCGCTCATGGCGCTTGGTCCAAGCCGTCACGCGTTTAAATGTTTTACTTTCCCGTAAGCGGTGAAAAACCATAATCCTCCTTCGCTTCACTAAAGAGCGAACATCTCTTGAGCGTAGGCACCGAGACGTTTCATAACGACCCGATCAAATGTTTCCGGTAGCATGGTCGGCGGAGCGGATTCGCTGTAGGTAGCGTCGACCTTGCCATCGTTCAATCGTACCCACGGGCTGGTTCCAGCCACGGCGGCATTGACCATACGTACGGCAGAAAGGGTGTCTGGCTGCGAGTGGTCCTTTTGTGACTGAACGCGCAAATACGGCACAGTGAGCTGATCCACAAAGTTGATCGCCTCGCGTTCTTTCCAAAATGCTTCGTTAGTACAGCCCACATCTTTCATGTGCCCCGTGTCATCGGCGTCACAACCGCCAGTGTCGTTACGATCCGCCGGCCCTTCCCAATCGATGAGAAATGCTACGGGTAAATCTTGATGTCGTGCCAAGGCGCCTGTAGCCATGGTCACGCCATAAGAGAAACTGATCACGCCGACAGCTTGTTGCGATTGCTGGGCGGAGGCAAAATTGATGATCTCGCCCAAACCATCTTGGCCGATAGATCCATTATTGTCTTCCTCCCCCTCGCTCTTGCCGCGCCCTTCAGGATCAAAGGCATACACGGCGAAACCCGCGTCAGCGATTGGCTGGGCGTCTTTTCGCTCCCCCGCCGTAAAACCGTCACTGGTTTCTGTCGATCCGGGGATAAGGACAATCGGCGGCAAACTCGTGTCCCCTTCTTTGCTGCTTGGATACATCACCCAGGCGTACAGCTTGCTCCCCGACGTGGGATTGACAACGTAATAAGTGTTCGCTTCCGTTCCGTTGGTAAAGCCCGAGGCGGCATCCTTCGTTGTGCAGTCTTTTGGACAAATTCCACGCGCGCTTTCGATAGCATCACACATCCCATCACCGCACAATTTGCTAGCGGTTTGTTGATTGACTGCCGTCGTCGGCGTGGTGTTTTCTGTGGCGTTGTCTTCAATTATCGTCGTCGGCATCTGTGTTTGATACGCCACATACCCACCCGCAACCCCAAGCGCGCACACAGCTATGATTCCTAAACCGGCCAACCAGTTCTGTTTATTCATTTGCATAGAAGTATTTTGTCATTTCAGTTTAGCAGTTTTACTGAGGCTTGGACAGAAAAGACGAAGCGCGGCAGAACTGTGTGTTCATGCCGCGCGGGGCGAGAAGAGAATGCTAACGAGACACGTTGGTCAGTAGCTCCTGGACGGCGGGTACACCTTGTCGAAGACGCGAATGATCCCCGTCGTGAGCACTTCGGCGACCAAGCCGCCGGTGTCGTGAAAGGCTTCATCGAACGCGACGGGAAGGCGGAGCAAGGTTCCGGGACGCGAACACGGCTCGCAGTACTTGGTACCCCGAAACAATACCGTTCCGACGTAGAACTCGTGGCCGATGCAGCGCATCAGTTCGACGTCGCCGACGCAGATGTTGCGACGCGTCTGTCCGAAGATGTACCCACTTCCGCCGATGAAGGACCCATTCATGAACGTTACCTGTCGACGACCCACCTCGCCCTTGTTGAAGCTCCCCTTACCGACGCAGTAACGGTCGCCCTCCAGTCCCGCCCCAGCGATAGCCTTGACTTCGTTCACAGAGATCATCGGCCTGCCAGCACCCGTTGCAACGCAGATGGCCAGCACAGAACCTTCTCGAACAGACATGGACACTCCAAGCTCACCATCTTGTAACAGAAATAATGAACCTACGTCAAACCGCATTGTGTTGCTAACAAAAACGACTAGCATTTCGCATTCTCTTGATCATCCGCAAAACCAGGAGTACACTACCGACGTTTTTACGAGTTAAGCGAGTTGTATGCACACCATCTTCACACGCGTACGCCAAAACTGGAAGTCCGGATTGACCGTTTCCCTTGTTTCCATTCCCCTTTCCGTTTCCCTTGCCGTCGCCTCTCAATCTACCCCAACGATCGGCATTTTGACGGCCATTTGGGCAGGACTTATCGCTGCCCTATTTGGCGGAAGCAACTTTAATATTGTTGGGCCAACGGGCGCGCTTTCCGGTGTGCTAGCCACCTATGCCATCGCCCACGGCCAATCAAGCCTTGCCCTTCTTGCGATTGTGGCTGGAGGATTTATCTTGCTCGCCTACCTTGGCAACCTGCAACGCTTTTTGGTATTTGTTCCGGCAAGCGCGATGCATGGCTTTACCCTTGGCGTGGCGATTATCATCGCTTTAGGGCAATTAAACTTTGCTACGGGAATATCTGGACTGGCCACCCACGAACGCTTCGTTGAAAATCTTTTAGAGTCATTGCGACACCTCGGTTCCGGATCATGGACAACGTTTGTTGTTTTTCTTTTCTTTTTAGTGGGACTTTTCATTCTTCAGCGTCTTGTACCAAAAATCCCGGGAGCTGTTTTGCTCGCGCCAATTGGTATTCTGTTCGGATACCTCACCGCCAACGGCACGATTCCCCTTACCATACAGACTCTGGGGCAAAAGTTTTCTAACCTCCATGCCGTCCTCTTTATTCCTCCGCACTGGCAGTGGGATGAGCAATTACTGATTGGAGGATTTACCGTCGCCGTTGTCGCGATTTTAGAAACAATGCTTTCGGCGAAAATTGCCGACGGTATGACCAAAACCAAACACGATGAACGCAAAGAAATGCGCGGCCTGGCTCTGGCGAACATCGCCGTTGGCCTTATGGGGGGTATTCCGGCCACCGCGGCGCTGGCACGCACGTCGCTTAACATTAAAAGCGGAGCCGACCACCGCGTGTCAGCCGGAATCAGCAGTGTCTGCATCGCCCTTATCTCTCTCGTTTTTCTTCGTTCGTTCTCCTACATTCCCCTGGCGGTCATTGCCGCCATCCTGGTATTTGTAGCAATACGCATGGTTGAGGGAGAACATTTTGTGCGCATGTTCCGCCGCGACAAACTTTCCTTTGGCATCTCACTTTTAGTGGCGTTGGTAACGGTTTATCTTGACCCAATCGTCGGAATATTGTTCGGTACCGCCATTACGCTCATGATCTTTATTGAACGTCTATCTCACGGTCAGTTTGATCTCATCATCAACGACGCTGAGCGAAAGGACTTCAAAAAGGCTACCAGTGATGACATCACGAACATTCCGGAACACGCTCAAACGCTTGTCTATTCCATCAAAGGTCAGCTCGCCTTTATCAACGGCCGCGCGCATTTGGAACGCCTTTCTAAATTAAACGGCTACAAACATATCGTCCTACGTTTACGGGAGCTTTACTTTATTGATCTCGACGGCGTGGACATCTTAGATGAAATCATTGAGGGAATACACGCCCAGGGCAAAGATGTTCTTATTTCCAGCGTGAGCCCGTTCATACAAAAACATCTGGAGGAGAGTAAGGGATTTCGGTTGTTAGAAAAACAGCAGCTCGTCTTTCACCGTACGGAAGCAGCACTCAAACATCTTGGCTATTAACAAATAAAAACACCCTTGGAATAGATCAAGGGTGTTTTTATTTCTATGACAACCGAGCCATGGCGGCGGCGAATTCTTCATCGCTGGCCATGTCGCCCTGCAACTCGGCAAAAGGATGGGCTTGCCAGTACGGCAGAGCGCTCATGTTCTTGCGTGTCAGTCGTTCTGCCAAAGCACGATCCCCGTCCGCGACCGCGTCGACGAAGAAGGCCGCGCCGCCTTCAAAAATCGCTTCGGCTGGTTTAATGGCGCCGTTCTCGTAATCAAACGAACAAATGGGGCCTTCGGGCAAGTCGGCAGCGAAAGCGTCAGCGTGCTCCCCTTCAAGCGGCATACCGCAGGTGATGCAGGTTTTCATAAAAATGGTTTAAAGAATGGCTTCATTATTACATCCCCTTCGCTTACTGGCAACTTGTTCTAAGATTGACTGTTTTCGGCCTATTTCTTACGTAAGAATTTGGCTAACTGTACAAGTATTATGGCCATCTAGGCCTTGACAAATCCCCCAAAATGTGATATCCTGGGCGGTCGGCCGCAAGCAAAGCGGTCGTTTGTTTTAAGCCTTAGCTATACACCTTATGAAACGTACCTGGATGAAGACCGCTATGTCGGCCCTCGTGCTCGTGCAAATCCTCCAAGGCCAAACAGCTTTGGCGCAAACGACCACGATTGATGTTGCGGAACCCGTTGTTGTGACCCAACCGGAAGAGGTCTACGTACCTACGGTGCAGGAAGTTTTGTTGAAAGTTTGTGAAGCCAACGGCTATAGTCAGGAGTGTGCCAAAACTCTCCTTGGAATGCTCTGGATTGAGTCCAGCAACATCTCTGACGTTGTTGGTGACCACGGAGCCGCCCTTGGATACTTCCAAATCCACTACAAGTTGCATAACATCAGTGCCGATTGTGCCACCGACTTGGTCTGTTCGACCAACTGGACGATTGGGTACTTAAACAAGCACAGCTACCCCACGTACGTGAGCTATGCGGTGCAATGTCACAATAGCTGTAACGTGGCAAACGGTTACGCCGCGCGTGCCTTGCGCAACGGTGAACGTTTGTGGGAGGAACCGATGACGATCACGCAATCGCAGCCAATTGTGCTTCCCACACCCGCTGCCTCTGCTACCTAAACATCAATAACAAAAAGTCCCGCCAACCGGCGGGGCTTTTGTTTTAGCTACTACGTTCTGTGAGCGTCATACGTTTTCTCATCTGCGTTTTGTCGATAGATTCCCCGAGCGTGATCTGTTCGCCGCTCGTAAAATGTTCAAACAAGGTCGGCGCGACGTCTATCACATAATCTGCCCAATCGTTGCCAAAGGTATTAATGGCGATTTGTTCATCGGCGATCAACCGTAACGGTGAAGGTACGCCTGCACCGATCGCGTAGACACGTTGATCACTTTCCAATTTTACGAGCACCGTGCCCGCTTTGGGCAGCAGCGGATCGCCAAGGGTTAGCGTCGGCAGAGTAGCGTCGGTTACCCACATAATCGTGTCAAAAGAATCTTGCCAGGTAAAATAGACTTGCGCGTTCCACAGCGGATGGCGGAGCAAGGCATCATCAAGATAATAGACCGTGTCGTAATGCTCACCGCGCACGAACATACCAGGCTCGACCGGGGTCAAATCCTCCACCGAACCATCAAAGGGAGAAATGCCTGTTGTTGGAGGTTCTTGGACATCGACCAACGTCGGCTGAAAGCTCGTCCTACTTCGCCGCCCTCCCCCGCTCGAAGATGTTCCGATCGTTGTTGGCCCTACATGCAAAGCGTTGGTTTCGGTGTCGTCGGTGGCGAAGGTAAAATAAAAATCCAACACATCGCCATTTTGCAAACCGTTAAACGTTAAGGTGTGACCGACCGGATCAATCACCACGTCGCAGGCGGCGCAATCAGGTTCATCGGAAACATAGGCACCGTCCTCTGCTTCAAAGGCAGCATCGACCGCTGCGCTCACGCTAAAGGTATACACCGCGTCTTGAATCGTGGAACGAGACGGGAGAGCTGTGACGGTGCTCAAACAATAATTTCCCCCATCCGTTATCGTCCAATTGTGAGGCGTGCTAGTAAGAATCGCTCGCGCTTCCGCATCACAATAAGCACTCAGCCCACCATTAAATGTGAGCCCCGACTGCACCGATTGCTGCGACCAACTTGCAAGCAGAGCATCATAGTTTTCCGCTCCCATGTCCACGTTGGTAAACATGTCACCCATGTCGGTGACGTTGCCGATTCTCCATTTGCTTAAATCTTGCGCGAAACTGGTAGCTCCGCTGAATAAGCCATTCATGTTTACCACCGTGTCTGTGTCCCACTCACTAATATCTTGATTAAACGCCGTGTCAGCAATAAACATCGCCGAGATATTGGTAAAATGATAGGTGTCCCAACCTGTAATATTGCCGTTAAAAGGGGTGTCTTGAAACATTCCGATGGTGTTGTAAATCCGACTCACGTCCCAATTATTCAAATCCTCATTCGTTAATCCAGACAAACGGAACATGTAGGTAAGATCTGGACTAGCGGATAGATTAGGCGCGTCGGTGGCTGTGATCGTCAAATTGGTGCACCCAGCGAAAGCGCTGTCGAAACTTGTCCAAACATTATCTCCCCATTGATCAATCGACAAAAGTTTTTGCGCGTCGCCGCCGAAAGCAAAGGTAATATACGGAAAACTGCCAGTAATCGTGACTTGGTACGTTCCCGGGTCGGCGTAGGTGTGCGTTGCGTCTGTTGTAAGACCGGTGCTGGTAGAGCCGTCGCCCCAATCAACCGTGTAGTTAAAAGACGGTCCGCCGCCGTTCGTTGGAATGGTGATTTGATTGTCATCGGAAACTCCCGGGTTGTCGGTTTGCCAGGTTGTGATAAACCCTTCCGCCGCGTGAGCGGAACGAGCGGCGAATCCGACGCAGACAGCAAAGACGACCAAACTAAACATCGTAGATACCTTTCCCATCACCATAAAAATATTTGACTCAAGTATAGCAAAATACCTTTCGCGCTCAAAGTATTGCGTGCGACGGCACCAAAGAGGATAATGGAAAATATGTTTTCTCAACGTTTCGCATTTCTTCTACACCTTCCCCGTGTATTCGTGGGCTGCTTATTGATAGCCACTGGGCTCGGCAAACTGCTCGACATCCCGGGATTTGTGGCGATCCTTTCGCATTACCAACTTGGACCGTTTCCCATCATCTATCCGCTGATTGGATACACTCTCCCCTTCATCGAGCTCGGCATTGGGCTCGCCTTGCTGCTGGCTTTCCAAGAACGCTTGGCTTCCTGGGCGGCGATTATTCTCCACATAGGTTTTGTGGTGATGTTAACAATAACGCTTCTGCGCGGTATTCCCATCAGCGTCTGTGGCTGCTTCGGCGTTTTCTTGGCGCGGCCGCTCACCTGGGGGAGCGTTTTGGAAGATGTGGTGATGCTGGCCGTTTCAATCCTCTGTTTGCTTGTCTGGAACTGGCGGCAACGGACTATTGATACTGAATAAATGACGGCGAAGGGGTGAGATGTAAAATCTCTTCCGGAGTCAACAACCGCGCTCCTACGCGGGCAGCGTCGTTGTAATAAAACAATTTGAAACCGGTAAATTGCACGGGTTCAGGAAACAAGAAGGATTGATAGGTGTTGATCTTTGATCCTGGCGACCCCCAACCGTCCATGTCCATGACGATTTGCACTTCTGGTAGCGGAGTGATGGCTTCGGCGTTGGTAACCATCGCTTGAGTGTAGCGATGAATGACCAGGATTTTTGGAGTCAACTGATGTTCTTGCACCAACGTTGCCAAGTACGCAGCCGCTTCGTTCACGAGCGTAGCGTCGACCGTACCCACCACCGTTCCTGGCGCACGCCCCGAAGTAACCATGGCAAACTCCGGATCAATCGCCAAATGCACTTGTGGCAATTGCAAATATGGTTCGAGCAGGCGCACTTCGGTCATCACGTCTGCTAATCCCGCCTGAACTTCCAAAATCACAATCCCATCAACTTCTGCGGCCATAGCCACTGCCTTGTCGATCTGCGACGTTGGCATGCGCAAACGATACATGCCATCTTTGCCAGGACTCGCTTGAGCGGTCACGGCAATATAATCAATCGCCGGGATCACCGGCGTGGTCACGTCGGCCGCCTCCCACTTGGCCACTTCCCCTTTCAACATTTCAACGACGGTGTCTGGCAAATACTCGCCGAGCACGCCCATCCCTCGCGAATAAAAATTGCCGTAGTAAGCGACAATGCGATTAAAGGGCAACAAGGCGCCGTAGTTGGGATAGACCGCTTCGGCTGGCCAGAGTGTTTCCACCGCCTCTTCGGTCGTCGGTCCGACCACTTCGGGAGCAGTCACTGTCGGATCGGTCGAATCGACCACTTCAACATGCGCCAGTTGATTTAACTTGGCGTCGTACGCCACCGTGTCGAGCGTTGGAACCGACTCAGCGGGCGGTTGCGTGCTATCGACCGACTCGGCAATCACCGTTGAGTTCGACAAAACCAATTGCCAACCAATCACAAAAAGAACAGCACCCATCGAACCAAATAGCAAAACTTTTTTGTGTGTTCCCATAACGTGCTTTCAGTATAGCAAAAATCGCACCGTTTGAATCAACCCCCTTGCCAAATAACCTCAGGTAAGATATCTTAAACTGTCTCGGAAAAGAGACTCGGTGCTGATTCCAAACGCTCAAGACAGAGGAAAACGCCATGAAAGAACTAAAGAGCTCGGCGTCGCGAGACTACCAAAACTACGCCGCCATGGTCATCCGCGATGCCGCGGCCTACGAGACTCTCTCGGATGAACAGCTTGACGCTGTTCTGGACGAGCTCTTCTTCTCCGAAGAAGCTCGCGCAGCGCAAGAAGCTCGCCACGATCCGTTCCTGATCGCCCTGCTGGATATTGCTTGGGCCGAAGGCGACCAAGGACTGGCAGGCACCATGCTCAGCGCTACCAACAGCTATCGCCTGCTTGACGAGATCATCAAGCGTCTCGCCCTCGATCCCGATCCTCGCTGGCGGGAAAGCATCAAACGTTCACAAGCACGTACCAGCGCGAGCTCTGACCCTTCAGTCTCGGCCTGGACGCCCTTCTACGACGTGGTTTTGGAAGCGCTTGATCGCTGTGGGTATCCGAACATCGAACCTGACGCTGTCACAACCGCACCCGACTGACACGCATCCACATCGCGCACTCGCGCGGAGCAAGAGCAAGCCACCTGGCCTGCCGCTCCGGCTCGTCGGGTGCGCTCTTGCTTTTCATCTTTCCCTCACCGCTTTAAGAAACGTGGCGATCTCTCGTATACGCTTTATGACGGCAACATCCGCAGGGGTTCTACTCGATCGTATACCCATTTTCTGTTGCCCATGACTGTACGGCATCTTCAACTATTGGTGATTCCATGTCTAAAGTAAAGTCCCACATGTTGCCAAAATCGTCTGTTCCGGTCGCCGTACCATCGGAATCAATTTCGGCAGTAAACGTCAACGCATCTCCCGCCCCGTTATACAACGCGTCGACAAAACCGTAGGAAATATCCGCGTCGAGGGTATAGGTATTTCCTGAATCAAATGAGTAGGCTTCGATCGGAGCGGTTCCGTTGACCTTGCGAGCGATTTGATACCAGTATTGGCTTAAGGCGTCTGAACGACTGATGGTTGTTCCAGCTGCAATTCGGTCATTTTCTGTCACACCGACCCCGTCGTTATTCAACGTCGACGATGTACCGTTGGTACAACCCGCGCCAAGAAGCACAACGGTCGAAAGGATACAGGCCAAGTGTAGGGGTCTCACGTGGTGACGCATAGAAAATACATTCGACAATTTAAGACTGTGGTTGTTCATAGGCCTGCGTTAACTTCGCCAGGTCAAACTTCTTCATTTGCAAGAAAGCTTGGGTGACGCGGGCGATTTGTTCGGGCGTGCCTTGGCTCATGTACGTTTCCATAAGGGTGGGCACAATCTGCCAAGAGACTCCGTAGGCGTCTTTCAACCAGCCGCATTGCTCAGCCGCAGGCACAGCCGAAAGTTTTTCCCAATAGTAATCAATCTCTTCTTGGCTGTTACAGTGAACCACAAACGAAATCGCTTCGTTAAACACCGCTTCCGGCGTACGCGCACTGTCCATAGTGGCAAACCATTGTCCTTCTAATTGATAATCGGTAAACATCACCGTCCCCTCTTTATCTGGAGCCATCCCAGCTGGATAGCGAGCAATTGTTCCACGCTTTGTTTGTTTGAACACAGACAAATAAAAATTCGTGGCTTCTTCCGCTTTGCCACAAGCACTACCAGCAAACAGGAGCGACGGAATGATCGTCGGCCGCGGCTCACCGGCTGGATTTGTCAAAATCACCTGCCAAGAAAGACCGAATTTATCTTGCACCCAGCCGTAGCGCTCACTAAATGGATAGACACCGATCGGCATCAACACCTTGCCGTCTTCCGCTAACGCGTTCCATACCGCATCAATCCGGGTGGGTGCCTCCGGATCGCGTGAAGGATCAAAATTGACCATGAAGGACACCGAAGGATTAAAGGTAAACAGCGGCCCGGCGCTAATGGCCATAAATGACTGGCCCCACAGGTTAAATGAAACAATGTCGCAATCACCAGACGGCGTGTCTTTAATGGTGCTCACGTGCGTCACCTGAGACTCTGGAAAAATGGAGGCATAAAACTCGGCAGCCTCTTTTGCCTGGGTGGCAAACCACAAGTGGGGCGTAATTTTTTGCATAGGCGTTCTACCAAGATACTTCACGCATTACAGATTACCCGCGTACCAAAATCATGATGACAAATAGGATAACAGTGAAAGCAGCCATGAGTCCAATTGTACACGCGGCCATAGCAACACCTTCGCGCTTTTTGCCGTCGATGTAGAGTGTGAGTGGCTTGCCAAACACCAGCATCCCCATGGTGGCTACCGAGACCACCAGGAGGAGAAGAACACCAACCGGAATCAAAATCGTTTCTTCTCCCCTTCCGAATATCGCGTCCGCGTTACGCATGAGCATAGCAATAACCGCAATGTAGGCGATCGCGCCAACGGAATAACCTAAACTGTGCGTGAAGATTTTTTTGTTGATCATAAACGAATAGTTCATAAATAATTATTAACGATGTGGGCAACCGGCCCAGCAGCACGGTCGGCGCATGCCACCTTTGAGTTTGGAAAGTGCTTTCTCAATACGAATACCTCGGGTCTCTTCTTTTTTGCCAGAAGTCACCCAGCAAATCCACTCGTTGCGGGCGAGCGGCGTTATATCGTTCCACACCGCTTGTGCCGCCGGAGTGGAAGCAAGCGCTTGGCGCAAGTCTGTTGGCAGGCTGTGTGTCATACAAAGACAAAATTCTATACAGCCAACGGCACGACAAGGATCATCCCCATCACCACCATGGTGATGAACGAACACACGGCTTCAAAGAGCCACAACTTCCAACGGCGCCCCATCCAAATGACTTCAATCGACGATGAGGTGAGCAGAAAGCCAAGCCACAAGAACCCTCCCATCATTGCTCCGCGATACCAGGTGGCCGGACCCATCAGCGAGGAAGTGAACACCAGAGCAAAGATCATCGCCATCACTCCAGCGGTCACAACATTAACCATCAAATTCCAAAACATCTTGCCGTACATGTCGGACATTTTTTCCTTGCCGGTTGGATGAATATCCGCCAGCTTCATCCAGAGCTTTCCGGAAATCGGGCCATGAAACATGAACCCGAGGACAAAAGCGACCACCGCGGCAATAAGCACGAAACCAACGTTGATAGGAAGCATAGAGATATTCACAGATATGTTATGCATGAATTCTATCAGTTTATTGTTCAGAACAAAACCTACCATTTCCTACTATCATAAGCCCAATGCAGAAGCGCTTGGCGCTGCGCGGGACGGCACGTAAGGTCGCCAGGGCGACACTGTTTTTTCACCTGCGCAATGTGGCGCGTCATAGCTTTCCACCGCTTGATTTGTCGCTCGTCTTCAACACCAAGTCGTCTGCCCATGTAGTAACGACAATACCATTGAAACCAGCCGCGAGGATCGTGCTGTTGATTGATCCAACCCTTCTCTTTCCAAACCCGCAAGGGCTGGCTGGCGTGCTGATGAAAGTAATTCAGATGGTCGTTATGGACAGCGGAAAGTTTGGCGCGCGTAAACCAACTTTTAGGAAACTCCTTTTGGCAATCGGTCATGTACTTGCCGCCAAAAACGCCCAGGGCAAGCATCTCTTTCGGCGTTAACTCTGGGGTAAATTCCGGATCAAAATTTCTCCCCGCCGGTGCGGAGAGTTCATAGCGATAGCCTGTTTGCATACGATCACGGACAAGAACGGTCTTGTGTTTGCGTGGTTTCATCATACACATCAAGGCTGCAAAATATAGATGACAAGCAAAACCAAAGACGACCACCATCCGAAGTCAGAAATAAGAAGACTGATCGTAATCTTTCTTTGCCAAGACGCAGGCAGCAATTCACCTGCTCGGCCTTCTTTTTCCCGTCGCAGCAAAAAAGGACTGACGCCAAAGGAAAGGAAAAATCCGTTGACCACCAGCACGGCGGCAACAATGGTGTGAAAAAGTGGAATGCCTGCCAATGCCTCGTGGCGATAAAACAATCCACCTCCCGCAACAACGAGCAAAATCCCAATCCAAATTAACGGCTTTGTCACCTTATGCGTTCGAACCGTTGCCTCTGTCCAATAAGAAGATTTGCGTCCAAGAAAACCGTGCAAGTCAATCACTGTCACTGCCCCAAGGCCAATCACAAACCCTGCTAACAACAAAAACAACCCAACGGCATCTAGAATATTAATTGAGCTTCCAAAGAGCATAGTTGAGATAGGTGGCGAAACTCACCCAGGCAAGATACGGTGCAAGCAGCCAAGCCGCGGGTTTATGTACGCGCGCGAACGCGACGATGGTTGCCACGATCGCTATCCAGAGCAACACAATTTCCATAAACGCTGCTTGGGGATTGTGCAGGCCAAAGAAGATGATCGACCAACCCGCGTTTAGCACCCACTGGACAGCAAACAAGGCAAGAGCGACCTTTCCTTGTTGACTCCCCCACCCCTTGCGCCACACCAAAAACGCCGCCACACCCATGCAAAGGTAGAGCGCGGTCCACACTGGCGCAAACACCCACCCCGGCGGATTCACAGCGGGTTTCACAAGGCCGGCGTACCAGGTTGGAATGGCTCGCGTCGTAAACAGCGATCCAACGACTCCAGCGAGTTCAGAAATAACGATGGCGACAATCAGTCCTAAGTACTCACGAGAACGCTTCTGTTTCATAGATAATGAACATTTCTTACGCGACCGCAACAAATCATGTTTACTATTCCGTCGTCTTTCCATCAAACACATCTGTCTCATCCGCTTCCCCTTCTGCTTTTGTTTTGTGCACCACTCCATCACGATGGTGGGGAGGCATGTACAACGTGTACAGCTTCATCGCACCAGCGTCACTGTTGATAATATTGTGTTTGACCCCCGCTGGGACAATCACCACGCTTCCGTCGGCAATCGCATGGGTAACGCCGTCCAAAACCGCGGTTCCAATACCCGTCTCCACACGCAAAAACTGATCCACGTCATGAACCTCCTCGCCAATCTCCTCTCCGGGAAGCAGCGACATAAGCACAAGCTGGCTGTTCTTATCGGTATATAAGACCTTGCGGAAGTTATCGTTTTCGCTCGTCAGCTTTTCGATGTTGGTAGTGAAGCCTTGCATAAATAAACGAAAATTGAATAAATGAAATCACGCGTTCAACACCCCTACAGCAACCACCAAAGGGCTGCTTCCACAAACACGGCGCGGCGTCGAGCGACCTCTTTTTTGCACGACGGACATCTGTCTACAAACGTACGCTTCCAGGTAAACACAGGAAGACCAAAAACACGTACATCCTTCCAAACTTTTTGGCGCGTAGGCTTGGCATGCACCCCGCAGGCAGCGCAAGTCAACTGCCGGCGACCCGGGCGCGTATTTTTGCTGTGTTCGCTTACCCGCACACCCGCGGCCATCATTCGAGCAATAGGCATAAGCAGCAACAGATCAATGATAGATATGGATATATCTTACCTCACTTATCAACAACGCGCATGTTTTTATCCCCCCGCGAAAACAGTAACGACCACTATCCTCTCATTAACCAGGAAACATTTCTAACACAAAAGATCCTCCCGTTTTCGCTGGTCTACAACGGCAATAGACTTACGACAGCCAAAACGGTACCAGCACCCAAAAGACACCCGGCCATTTTCCCCACAGCCGACTTTAGCATTGATCGATGATTTGCAACGTCTTGACCATCAAATTTTTCAGCAATGTATCCCTCAAAAATTCCCGCGATGCCGTCCGTAATGGCGTTGCCAACAACCCCACCAAGAATCGCTCCCGCGATTCCGCCAAAATGTCCACCGAAAATCGCCATGACGGCCAGTATCCCGTTATCGATGATTCCAAAAAGCACGTCGGGGACAGTGGACTTCAACTTGATGCCAAAAGGCAGAAGACTAAAAATACACACAATGCCAAGCGCAATGAGCACGAATCCCATCCACTGATCGTGATTCACAAATGCTAATGTTACCGCCGCAACAACGACGCAAAGCCCGAGAATATCCACGACAGAAAAGAAAAAACGTCTGTTCATACTGAATTTATTATTTTGTACAACACCCACAAACGAGCGTCGCTATAATTCACCTCGATTCAGCTTTTATCGCATCAAAAAAATCGTCAAAAAGTACGCAAACGGCGTTTGGTAAAGCGCCGGCTGAAACACATTCCAAGAAGACACGCGCGAATACTCCACGCCGTCTAACGCCGCGGTATCACCAGTAATATTCAGAACGCGACGAAAATTTCCACCCTTTTCGCCAGGGGTTTTGTACTTCAACACAAGCATCTCGCCGTCCTGATTCTCTACAACAGACTCCGCGACCATATCGCCATAAGACGTAAGAACGGTATCTTTGTACAGAATAAGGTACGCGGAATCGTCTGCAGTGACGTCATGAACGTAAATAGCATCAGGGACGATGCGCACAATAATGCCAATGATTCCCGCCAGCAGCGCAACGACAGCAACACCCACGGCGATTCCTAAAGATTTTTTCATACGAAATCAACTTACCACATGTATTTTGCTAAAACAAAATCCCAGCATTTCTGCTGAGGCATTGTTGGCTCCGCGTCGTGGAGCGTGTTAGAACCGCGATTGTGGACTATGGGGACTACATCAGCATCCCAAAAATTCGCAGGGGTAGATTTGATTTGATATTAAACAATCCTCTTTACCTATTGCGTGTCTTTCTCTATGACAATTGTCACATTCTGATTTTCGCGTAAAACAACAAATGAAAAGGATCGCTGAGCATCAAGATACGCATTCACAAATTCAGCTAACGATGACTGGTTGAGAACATCACCTTTACGTACACCTGCATGATATGCGATTCCATCTTCATCAACTCGAACAAACTGAATCACCTCACGGCCATCGACTTCCGGAGTTCCCAAATCAATTCCCATTTCTTGTTCAACTCGCGGCAATTGCGTGGCTTGTACATACATTTCCCACCCGAACATTCCAAAGGCGTATAACACAAGAAGGCCGAGTAAAGACAATCCAACAATCAAACTCTTTTTCATACATCCGAAGCATACCAGTTCTCACCCCACCTGAGGTAGCCTCAAAACCATAACAAAACCCCAGCATTTCTGCTGAGGCATTGTTGGCTCCCCGGGCGGGTACAGAACTTGATTTCCCTTAACCCCCAGAGCGATTTTTTAGGGGGTCGTGCGAGCACCCGGGTCACATGGCAAAATGAGACAAATGAGACACGAAAACGGGGTGTGTCTCAAGTTAAAATTAACCCTGATTTTATGCGCACAAAACGCGAACAGATCGAATCCTTCAAAGAACTTTGGAAGAAAGAATATGACCAAGATTTAACTGACGATCAAGCGTTGGAGTATTCCGAAAATCTCCTGGGACTTTACCGAACTTTGCTCGACGTTCATGTAAGGATGGAACAGTGGAAGGAGCGGCTTCTCAAAGAGCCTGATGGATTTGCCGTTACGGGTCAGGGTACCTACTCATGCGCTGTGTGTTCGCAGCACATGTTCAACGATGAGGGCTGGTATGACCAATTCGGGATCAAATGCCCGGTCTGTCAGAAGGCCGTGAAGGAAGGCGTGATCCCCGGAGAAGTCGCTTGTAAGTCCGATATTTGGTTATCATCTGACGATCTCAAAAAGAAGTTCGGTTGGCACCATACAACTGTTGCCAAGAAGGTGCGGAACGGCGAACTCAAGGCACGGCAGATCAAGAATGGTGAGCATCATTGGTTTTTCGTATTTCTGAAGAACGAAAATCCGGATCTCTGCTAGTCCTCAAATACAGCCTCATATTTTTTCCAATCGATCGCAACTACCGACGCCCGAGACCTGAGACTATCAAGCAGACGAAATAATCCTCGCAGTAAGGAACCGGGTCCTGTTACAACCTCGCGTTCATTGGCGGGCGTAAGATGGTCGCAAAATCCGTGCTCCGCCGTAAGTACAAGATCAAGAGATTTTTCTTTTTTCAACGAGTCGAACTGAGTCAAGAAAGCTGATCCCAAACCACCTTTCCACGACGCGTTCATGGAGATCAGACCGCCGATGATCGGGAAGGGCTTTTTCGCCGGGTTTTGTTTTTTACCGTATGTAAGAGGAACAGATGTGCGTTGTAACGCACGCAACGACGCAACTTTTTTTGCCGCCGCTTTCAGATGGGTGGCATTTGCCGTTTGTTTAATTTCAAAAGTTGCGTAAACAGCTTCTGCTGGAACGTACAGGTTCTTATCCTTTCCGAATAGTGCCGGAGTAAAATGCGCATCAAAAATCAGACAATCAAGTTGTTGCGTGGTATTTCCCAAGTGATCCACCGCGAAAGCTTTAGCAACTTTATAACGAGAAGGAAGATACCGCTGAAGAAGCTCAATCCACGAATCTTCTGTGGTGTCCCCCAGGGCTCCATCATGAGTGATAGCACGTTGATCTGCCTTCAGTTTTGTTACAAACACCTTCTCGACGTCAATAAAACGTTCTTTGAGAAAGGTCTTGCCGTCTTTAGTTGACTGTGCTTTTGCTCGATTTGGCATAGCGTTATTTGGACTCCTGAAAAGGCGGCGTGGGATGGATTGAAGACGCGATCTCCAAAGCACGGTCAAAGACGACCGCGTGGTCAGGGTAGGCGTCCAAAACGATTGAAGGAAGTAGCCTCTGGGTCAAGTCCGAGTAAGTAAAGCCATATTCACGACTCCCAGAGACGCCCGTGGTGGTCACGATGCTAGCAATCTCTTCCTCAGAGAAGCCAATCTCAGCCAAGGGCTTTTTAAGAACTGACGATCGCTGCTCTTCGTTAGGTCTCTCAAATACAAAAGTTTCGGCGGCACGACGTCGGACAGCCGGATCGATGGCGGACAGACGATTCGTGCACAAGATGACAACTGCGGGAAGGTGGCGCTCCGCAAGACGGTCAACGCCGCGAATAAACGCGTTAACCCCCGCGCGATCCTCGTGGTGCATTTGTGCGTTTTCGCGGCTTTGCACGAGAGCGTCAGCCTCGTCTACCAAAAGAATAACGGCACCCTTTGCTTTTGCTCCTGACCCCTTTAATTCCGTCGCTCGCTTCACAACCTCATCGAAAGCCGCGCTTAATAGTTTTGTCATTTCTCCAACCATGCCGGACCCACGGGTCGACAGACTGATCGGGTACAGAGTGATCTCAACTCCTTCCTGACGTGCCACGGGATCACCGACGGTGCTTGCGAGCTCTGTCTTTCCTGTACCTACATCACCAGCCAAAATCACCAGCGGAGGTCGGCGTTCAACGAGGTCGAGAAGCGAAGAACTCTTCTTATGAAACTTTTTCGCCCAATCACGTACACCCTGCGGATTCACTAAAATACCCAAGGTACCGATGAGGCGTTTCTTGGTTTCGTCGATTCCTACGAGCTGGCCGAATCTCGTCGAGGCGTCGCTATCTGGGAAGGAACTTCGACGGTCAAAGAGATCATCAATTTCTGTGTCCATAGTTAGCGGATTATCGTACTTCGAGTAATGCCACGGCCTTGTGCCGAATAAGTGTGATCCTGCGACCAACGGCCGGATACCAGCTCGGGCTCAGGAACACCGTTACGCGAGAATGGAAGCGACGCGTCGAAGCGGTCTTGTTCCGCCTTCGGCAGGCTGTCCCAGCGGCTATTCCTTACAAGATAAGAACCAAAATTTTCACCTGGCACATCGGTTCCTGGGCGAATTTTTCCGGGATCATCGTCGGTCATCAGGGTACCACCGGGAAGCGCGTGATAACGCAGGGCTTCGACCCACTTACCATCACGCTTGTACCCATAAATAACGTAGTCCAGGTAATCCGCCTTCAAGAGCGCAACCAGTTCCTCTTCGTACTTATTGATCAACTCGATCGTAGGATTTTTGTAGTAACGGGTGTAACGAAGAAGGTCGGTCGCGACCTTTGCGGCGATGTGCCGAGCATGCGTAACGGTGAATGCCTCGATGGCAGTGCGGGTCATTGAGTAAGACATAGCTATGCGTCAAAAGTTGGCCCAAAGACCTTGCGCCAGTAACGGAGTGCCTCTGCTTTGGTTGGGGCGCGGAGCGCTGAGTCTACGGCGTCACCAGCCTCAAGCGCAGCGTCAATAATCGCCTCACGCTGTGCCGTGGTGTACCTACTCGCCACGTTATTCTGGTGGTTCACCGGATCCCAGATGCGAATAGGGTCAGAACACTCCGGGCAATCGGTCGGATCGTAGTGATCGCTGAATGCGATATCGGTACGGAAGGCGTCCGTGGCAAGGTATGCGAATATATTCGCCAGAGCTTCCGGGTAGTCCTCGAGTTCGAGGCCGCGATCCACGAGGTGGGCGACCAACAGTTCGATCATGAAGGACTTGAAGCGAAATTCGGGATTCTTCGACCTCTGATACTTAACCCAATACTTCAAAAGTCGAATTATCTGCGCGTAATGCTGTTCGTGCTTTGCCTTCCGGCGACGAATGAAATCCAGGTGCATCGGTATGCTTGTGAGCACCTTATTCCCGTTCTCATAGACAATGTGACCCTTCCAATCAGGATCCTGATCGTAAAGGATGGGAACAATGTCGACCTTCAATCCGGTGCCAGAGAACAGAATTGTGATGTTCGAGGAGTTCTGCACGACCTGTTCGGGCTTGAAATTTGGAAATGCCGTGCGAAGCCGACCCGCCACGCTTGCAATCAGCTCGGACATTGTGGCCGGTGCGTCCGATTCCGATACGTACACGGCAACGTCGATGTCGTTGATAGATTTTAGTGCTGTGCCCTTTGCGAGACTACCGGAAAGAAGCATCTTCCGCAGAGCGAAGGCGGGATTTTCCGCTATGTGCTGTTCAAGACGATCGCGCAGACGGTTCACCTGATCGCGATATTCCTTTACGTCCTCGCGCTTAAGGTTAACCCTATCGTCAGCGAAGCGAACAATTTCAGAATGGCCGATGTGCATATTGTTTCTGCTTCGTCCTTTTCTTGAAGACGTCGATTACTTTTCCGTTAATAAAGAAACTCGAATCGTCTTCTGGGTGGATGTAGATGGGAAGAAAATCCTCCGTGGATTCGGACACGAGAGCGATTTGGCCGTTTCCTTCCTCTACGTATTTCTTGATGTTGGCGGCGTCACCGATGACGGAAAGAACATACATGTTGTTCGATGGCTGTCTGACATTCCCATCCACGAGGACGATGTCGCCGTCCTCGATCGTTTTGTTATTCACGTTCGCGAGGTTCATCGAGGGACCGACGGCGCGAAGGGCAAAAACCGCATCATGATTGGCTGGTACGAGCTTCTCGGACATGACGAGATAGCCTTCAACGCTCTCCTGAGCGATTTCAAGGGCTGGACCACAGGAAGCCGCGCCAAGGATTGGAATCTGTACGAATCCCGGTGTCGCGCCGCGAGATTCGACGGGCTCAATCGTCTCGCCATTGTGGACAACCCGCAAAAGTCCCGCTTCGATCAGCTTCTCACGGTGATACTTCATCTTCTGGGGCAATTCCTCCTTGCCAGTGACCGCCAATCCAAGGTCACGGAGCGTCATTTTGGCTATATTCCGAGTCTTTGCGAGATCGAGAATTGCTTTTTGGATGGGATGCATACGGCAATATTATGGATCAGGATGAGCAACGTTGTCAAATGTTGTTCAATGTTTGTTGAACTCGTTGACAGCTAAATAATGCCGGGCGTATCATAGTCGCATGATTCCTAATTTATTTTATGGCCAACCAACACGTTTTGAAGCGTGAAGACGGCTGGGGCGTGCGCCGGGAGAAGGCTTCCCGCGACACCGTCGTCGTTCCCACGCAGAAAGCAGCAGAAAAAATCGCTAAACAAATCGCTACAAATCAGGGCGGCGACGTCTTCGTTCACCGACAAACTGGCAGTCAGTGGCGAGAGCGGAATACCTATGGAAAGACCGACCACAATCCGCCTCGAGGATGACGGCAAGACGGTCAGCGTCTTTCTCGTCACCGACTTCACTCTTCACCGCCGTAAGGCGAACAACCCGAAAAGCCTCGCGCGTCATCTGCACAAGTCCGCGATGAACGGCGAAGCCGGGCGGGCGTTCACGGAATCCTTCAAGATCGAAGGTAACCGCATTGAAGCCTTCTTTCCCCTTCCGGAAGAGGACATGGCTCGGATCAATGATCTACGCGCCAAGGGACGCGAGATCAAGGTCGTCATGCCACCCCAAGGCATTCCACTATATGTAAAAACCGACTAACAATTGAAGATTCTAGCCCTTGCGGCAACGAGTCTTGCGAATTTCGCGTAAGCGATAGACGGAATCATTGATTCCCGAGAGGCATCGCCTCGGCAACGCCCGTTCTGTACAGGACGAAAAGCATTTTTTGCTTTCGTTCCGTGCAGAGCGGGCGTTTTCTTTTTCCCGCTATTCATTCTTAACGTCATCTTTATGACAAAACTCACATGGCGCACCGAGAAGCGGCGCGCCGCAGACCTTATTCCGAACGACAAGAACCCACGCGTCATGAGTCCGAAGCAGGTCGAGGATCTCACGAAGAGTCTCAAGAAATTTAATCTTGTTGAGATCCCTGTCATCGACGCGGATGACAAGGTACTGGCAGGTCATCAGCGGCTTGCTGTGCTGAAACTCCTTGGACGTGAGAACGAGGAGATCGAAGTACGTGTTCCGAACCGTAAGCTCACGCAGTCCGAGTACGACCAGTATCTTCTGACAAGCAATCGCGTTCACGGCGATTGGGATTGGTCAAAGCTCGCCGAAGGATTCGATATCGATCTACTACTCGACGTCGGGTTCGACAGCGAAGACATCACCAACATTTGGGACGAGACGCTTGAGACTGAAGATGACGAGTTCGATGTGGTGAAGGAGATCGCCGCAATCAAGAAACCCGTGACGAAACCCGGAACGCTTTACGTTCTCGGTTCTCACCGTCTGCTCTGCGGAGACTCGACCAAGGCGGAAGATGTCGCATTACTCGTTGGCAAGCGAGACGTGAGCTTCATTGCCTGCGATCCTCCCTACAACATCGGCCTTTCTTACGACAAAGGCGTTGGCACGGCTGGGAAGTACGGAGGCCACAAGACGAATGACAGTCTGAGCGACAAAGACTATCGCGCGTTCATCAGGAAGACGATGGAAAACGCGCTCGCCGTTGCGAAGCATGACGTCCACGCCTTCTATTGGTGCGACGAGTCTTACATCTATCTCATGCAGGAACTGTTCCGAGAATTCGGACTGACGAACCGGCGTGTCTGCATTTGGCTCAAGGACAACGCAAATCCTACGCCGGGCGTTGCCTTCAACAAGGTCAGCGAACCGTGCGTGTACGCCACACGTGGGAAGCCGTATCTCGCGCCCTCCGTCATGAATCTAAACGAAGTTCTTAACAAGGAAGTTGGTACGGGTAATCAGCTTATCGACGACGTACTTGATCTCCTCAACGTGTGGCTCGTGAAGCGGCTCGCCTCGTCTTCTTACGAACATCCGACGAGCAAGAATCCAACGCTTCACGAAAAGTCATTGCGACGCTGCACTAAGCCAGGTGATTACGTTCTCGACCTATTCGGTGGAAGCGGTTCGACGCTTATCGCCTGCGAACAGCTCAAACGTCGCGCACTTCTCTGTGAACAGGA
>CAZPQJ010000002.1:31840-143426 GCA_964588955.1 uncultured Gammaproteobacteria bacterium | reverse complement strand
CCGCGATAAATGTACGCTGCTTCTTGCGGCGCCTCCGTGTCGTACATCTTGCGCAGATCCGGTAACGCATGTTCGAGGATTGTCTGCTTCTCTTTGATAAGTTCCATCAACTTGTCCGGTCCCACGGCCGAATAGCGATTTTCGCCTTTTTGAAAGATAGGGAAGACCAAGCCTTTTTCCACCAACCGTTGGAGGGCATCGTAGACATTTCTGCGATGAATCTTGCCTTTGGTAGCGATTTCCCCCACCCCCGACTCCCCAGCTAAAAGCAAAACCTCATAGATTTTGGCTTCATTTTGCGATAGTCCGATCGATTGAAACAGTTCTGCGTACATAATGGTGATGACTAGCACCACAAGGTGTTATTGGCCACTCTTAGTTTACTTGAAATACTCATTTCTCGCAACGGTGCGAGACACACCACCCAGACAGGAGCTCTCATGCCCAATTACCATCTTGAGGTTTACATCGTCCACGCGCTTCCTTGGCCCTTGTGTTATGCACGGTCTACGTATCAGGCATTCGCCTACACTCTCGAGGTCAAACTGTTTGATGAACGGGTGGTGATCAACGAGGCCGAAAAAGCTCTGAAAAAAGTCATCGACGGCGTCTTTATCCATCCCGCGCCCGCCGGACGTAAACAAATGACCTCCAGAATTGGCGATCTCGCGGGAAACTATTCAGCAAATACAGTCTGGTGGCAGGCACAAGTCAGAGAGAAAAAAAGGGAGGTGGAACTGTATCCGCTTTTGTTTCCCATCGAACCCAAAAGTGCCTATGACTGCGGTGTTCCCACAAAGACGAATGAAGAAGATCCAGTAGCACTAGACTCTACACACCTGATTGTAAACATCGAAGCCAGACTTCTCCCCGACTCCCCGCCCAATCCTCCGCAGTCGACTCACTGACCCTGCCCCGCTGGACGCGCCTTCCCGCATCCAGCCTTCCTCAGCGCATTCGAAAAATCGAATTTGTTGAGGAGGGAAATCGATCCCACCAAAACTGGAGTGACCATGACTGTTCACCGTCTGAAGTTCCCCGGCGCAAAACGGCAACGGCGGAAGAACAAAAAAGTACAACCCGCGGATCCGGAAACGGCAGAGGAGCTGGAGCTCATTCGTGACCGCACGGTTGCCTATCATCAGGCAGGCTATGTGGTCGCTGTCCTTGAGGTTCTCCCCAACGCTCTACGCAGCGTCTCGATCGATCCTGTCGGAGGAGAAATCAAGTGGGAGAGTCTGTCAAAGGCTGGCTGGAAAACGGTAATTAACAGCTGGCCGCAAGACGCGCTGCAGGACCTCGTTTTCGCTCACGTCTGCATCGGGATTTCAGGATACCTTGGTCAGCACTACAGCGGGGAGAAGACGACCACCAGGGATGCTGGTGATTCTCTCGCAGAGACTGAGGCAATCATTCGTGATACACGCAGGGCGCGCGGGGTGATTACGCCGACTGCTGTCCATGCCGATCGAGACCGGCTCGTCACCAGTGCAAAGGACCGTATGATGCGTGTGATCTTGCGGGAATCTGAGTTTCTCAAGATGCTCGCCCACGACCTCTACTTTTTCCGTACCCGAAGCGCAGCAGACGTCTACGCTCTGTACGAGGAACTCTGGCGCGGACCAAAACACAAAATCAAAACACCTAAAATCTGACCGACCTTCCGCTGGACGCGGCACTCCACGTCCAGCCCTCCTCAATGCGCTTGAAGGACTCGAGCGTAGTGAAGAAGAAGAAAAAATATCTATGAAAAAAATTCTCGTGATCGGTTACGGCGGAACAATTGTGATGGTTGTTGACCCTGTAAAGAAGGCCGTTGTACCAGCTGATGCTGCCACTATTCTTTCTTTGCTTCCGCGCGTGCAAGACGTTGCTGATTTGCAAATCGACATTATCGACAACAAAGACAGTACCAACATCAATCCCGAAGACTGGGCGCGGTTGGCGGTTTATATTCTCGATCACTACAACGACTTTGACGCCTTCGTGATTACTCATGACACCAACACCATGGCCTACACTGCTTCTGCCTTAACACTGGCCTTTGGAACAAGTCTTGGCAAGCCCATCATCATTACCGGATCGCAGTTACCACTCACGGTGTACGGCAACGACGCACGCTTCAACTTTGAAAACTCGATTAAAGTTGCGGCGGCGGCCGCGGAGCGCCGTTTGGCGGAAGTGATGATTGTATTCGACGACGTTATTTTGCGTGGCTGTCGTTCGATGAAGGTCAGTGAGTCGGCCTTTCGCGCTTTCGAGTCCCCCGCCTTTCAGGAACTTGGACGCATCACCAGCACCGGCATTCATTTTAATACGACCGTGGTGCGCCACGCTTCCACCGACTCAACGATTTCTTTGCAACCGCACTTTCAATCAAACATTTTAAGCATTGACCTTACACCAGGACTGCAACCGCGATTATTGGAGACGTTTATCGCTTCCGGTCAATGCCGCGGCATGGTGCTGAAATCGCATGGAGCAGGATCAGTGCCGACTATTGGCGAATGGTCGCTGATTCCCTTTATTCGCCGCGCGGTCAACGAATTAAAAATTCCGATTATCGTTGCCTCGAAGTTTTTGGGAGGCAATGCCTATAAAGAAGTCAACGACCAACCAGCCATTGACGCTATTGAGGCAGGCGCCATTCCCGCCGGCGACATGACAACTGTTGCTTGTGAAGTAAAGCTGATGTGGCTTTTGGCAAACGGCGCAGGGGACGAACAGTCGATTCGCCAAAACATTATGAAAAATCATGTCGGCGAAATGAGCGACGTGCCGATGAGGTGATAAGGTGTCAATCAACAGCCTTAGCCACACGCGTTACTTGCCACAGAACATCAAACAAATGTGACATAGTTTGATGGAACTCCTCAGATTCAATAATCACTCCGAAGTGTTCCTTTTTTGTGCCGATCAAACTGACTTTGTTGTCATACAAATAGACCGACAACGTGAAAACCATCTCTTTAGGAGCTAAATGCACCGTTCGCTTATCGTGTTTACTCGACGGATACTTGTCGCCGACCTCTTTTTCTTCTGAACGAATCACCCGCAATTCCGAACCGGAGGCAATCCGCTTATTGGTGTAGTCGGAAAACCATTCGCTCCCAACAAATTCGTCGATGTCTTGAATAGAGAGGATCGCCTTAAGACAACGATCTCGATTTGAGAGTGTATCCTCAAAAACGGTTTTGATCCCTTCAACCCCCTCATACAATTTCACGCTCGGCCGCGTGCGCGAGGTGCCATAGATTGCTTCCAAGTCCGGCAGAATGGCTCGGGCTTGGCGCGCCTGTTCCTCCATTGTTGCCAAGAGTTTGCGCGGCGGCTCGGCCGTAAACAAGCGGGTACGTTTTTCGGTCACGAAACTGACGAGCCCACGGCGTACCAACCCTTCGAGGATTTCCACAACCGTCGGACGCTTAAGTCCGGCTCTTTTGGCGATTTCCTGAGCGGAAGCCGAGCCAAGTTGCAAAGAGGCCAAATACACCTCGGCTTTCTTGCCGTCCAGCCCAAATTGTTCAAGAGTTTGCTTAATATCCATATTTCGTCGGTACTTCCCGACGACACAAGAGTAAACTTTTGTTTGTAAAAAGTCAAACTCTTAGACTTTTCGTCTATTCTTTGTCAGTTACAGTTGACCGAGCGCGGCTATTACTTTATCCTTATCCGTCGGAACACCAACAATCGACTGCCCCCTAAAACAACCTTATGAGCAAAACGCCAAACTTTGATGCCAAAATAAAAACGATTCTCGATCAAACCTTACCTGGCTCGCGCCAATGCGCGCTGACGGGAGAAGCCTGGGAGCTCACGGCGGAAGAGCTTGCTTGGTGCAGAAAGTTTTCCGTTCCACCATCAACCATGAGTCCACTGACGCGTCTCAAACTGCTCACCAGCTTTTTCGTGGGCTATCAATGGTGGAATAACAAAGACGCGCAAACAGGCAAGCCGATGATTACCTCCAGCCATCCAGGAAGCGGCGTTAAAGTCATCGACGACGCGGCTTGGTTTTCACAAGACTTTTCTTCGATCTGCCGAGATGATCATCCGAAGCAATCCGTACTAGAAACGATCCATGACTTGCAGATGAATATTCCCTTCACTGCCTTTCGCAATCTCGTTCCACCCATCAACTCCATTAGCACCATCTCTGCCGGCGATGAAAATAGTTTTTTCATGAATGCCTGCAAGTCTAAAAACTCTTTTTTCTCCGTCAACGCCGCCGACACCGAGCACTCGGCAGAAGTCTATCAATCGCGAAACATTAGTGATTCATATAACGTGCTCTTCTCCGAACGCATCCATAACGGCCGCTATATTCAGCACGCACGCGATTGCCTTAATGTGCAGTTTCTTTTTGATTGCCGCAACTGCGAAGACTGTTTTATGGCGACCAATAAACGTAACAAGCGATTCGTCTTCAAAAACGAACAGTTGACGCAAGCGGAGTACCGTCAGCGATTGTCTACGATCGACTTCACGAGCCGAGCAACTGTCAAGGGACTCAAAAAAGAGTTTGCCGCATTGATCCAAAAAGACGGCGTGTGGCCGGAGAACTTTAATGAATCCGCCATCGATTCGAGCGGCGAGTATTTAACACGCACCACCAACTGTCAGCAGTGTTACTTTAATAGTGACTGCCGCGATCAGTTTTGGTGCGGCTACGGAAACTTCGACGGTTCGGAAGGCAACGCCTTTACCGTCGCCTGGTTTGGATCAAGCAATAGCTATCTTTCGTCCACCGGCTCGCGTTCTTCCAGCATCAAGTTTAGTTTTCTGTCCGTGCAATCGCAGAACCTGGAATACAGCATACACTGTTACAACTGCGAGGACTGCTTCGGGTGTGTCGGCTTACAACGCAAACGCTTTTGTATTTTCAACAAGCAGTACAGCGAAGAAGCGTATTGGCAAAAGCTCGATGAGATCAAAACACGCATGCTCGAGCACGGCGAATATGGAGAGTTTCTTCCAGCACGATTTTCCCCCACGCGATTCTTGGACTCTGGTGCTGCATTGTTTTATTTGGCGGACACCGACGACGAACAGTTGCTTAAGGCTTTGCACTATCCACCGGAATCCGCGGGCGCGGGCGGGGAAGATCGTCTCACGAATTCCGTGTTACGTGAAACAAAAGATATTCCCGATAAGATGGACTTCATGAACGGCTGGATCGGACAAGCCATCTACGATCACGAACTTGAACGCCGCTTTGTTTTCTTACCACAAGAAATCGCATTCTACAAAGAAATGAACATCGCCCCTCCCAACCGCCACTTCATGGCCCGGGTGCGTGATCTTATCTTTCAGGCAAACTCGGGAGTGTTTGAAACTACCGTCTGCAATGCATGCAAGCAAGATGTACAAATCACAAAAAATAAAACCTTCCCCGATCGACGTGTTCTCTGCAAAGCATGCTACCGACAATTCTTGGAGCGTCAGAGCTAACCTGTCTGTTCACGCCTATGCGTCCGAGCAACAAGAACAACCACACCTCCCAAAATCATCAAGTCAGACAAATTGATGGCACTGCGGCCGAATAGGATGATGTAGTCAACAGTAAATCCATAGACGAGGCGATCGATGAGGTTACCAATGCCGCCAAGAATAATAAACACGAGCGCAGAGGTGATACGAGTATCACGTCGAAATCGATACAAAGCAACGGCTGCGCCAACGATGATGAGGAGCGTAAACGGGATCACGATCCAGCTTGGAATCGGCAAGTCGAAAGCAATGCCATAGTTCTTGTGAAGAGCAAAATCAACAATGGAACGCAAACGACCCCCATCGGATGGGAGTCGCTGCACGGCAAAAAATTTCATTAGTTGATCGGCGACAAGAACCAGGCAGGCCAACAATGCCCATCGGCGCATAGATTACGCTTCCTGGGTCAAGGTTTTCTTGCAATCAATACAGGAGCTCGACGTTGGCCGAGCGCGCAAACGTGCTTCCGAAATCTCTTGCTTACAGTATTTACAAACCCCATAGGTTCCAGCGTCCATCATTTTGAGCGCCGAGAGCACATCGCGCAGCTGCTTCTCTAACTCGCCTTCAAGCGACAGGTTGTCGCTGTAGGTGGCAACTTCCGAGGCATTTTCATCTTCTTTGTCGCCAAGATTAGGGAAGTTTGCGTCAAAATCCACTTCTGCCGCCTGAGGATTACGGTGAGCAAATTTATTCAACTCTGTTTCCAATTTTGCTTTCTCGGCAAGCAAAAGAGTTTTCATTTCTTCAATAAGAGAGGATTTCATAAATTTTGGCTTACTTCTGATCAATTACGGGCTTCGTAAACCAAGTATATCGGCTTTATAAAAAGATACAAGAGCCCTGGCCCGCAAATGAAGTTTTTCGGGTGGGCTCTTGACGAGCGGCTCTTCTGGGAATTCATGAAATGTTGTTGATACTGGGTGATGGGGTCCAACGTTGAACCACATTACTCAGTACCAGCCACATTGTGAACTCGACCATTGAGCGAAGGAACTACCTTCTCTACCAAATCTTGGTTTTACCTCGGGTTCCCACATTATGGGGAACATAGTGAGGCTAACCTAGTCTCATTTTTATTTGGTTTCTGTTTTCGTTGGGACACGGTCAAGAGAACAGATGAGTAGAGAAGCAGGATATTTCCCGAAGTTACGGACGTAAAAGATTCACGCCCTGTGGGGACTTCGGAAAACCTCCCCTGAGTCCAGGGGTATTGAAAAGAACAACACTGACAGAGATCATTATACCTTGTTGAACACAAAAAGTCAACATCAGTATATTCGCTAACTAAAGAAAAAAAGTTAACTTATCAACAGTAAGGTAAAGCAGGATATACATTTCAACGAACGATTTGATGAACACAAAATTTATCTTATCCACTTATACAACCAGTTATCCACACTCTACCAACAAATGGAAAACTTTTTGTCTAAAATAAGCAATTCTTTGAAATTCGTCAGCTGACTCGCGGTCTTATCCGTTGTGGTCGCCGTCGAGGTAACGACATTCGCCAGTGATTCCGGCAAGACAAGCGTTTCTGCCTTTGCCCCACAAGCAAGAACCAGCTCCTCGTTCATGTTTGGTTCCTCCAGAAGGCCATCGCGATTGGTTATGGTCGTCTCCTTGGCTGTTTGTCGGGCCCGCAAGTGAATATCTCCTTGATCTGCCGTTATAAATACCCCATCTTCACGCTCCTCGACGTTCATGACAACCGTTGAAGGGTCAACTTCCAGCTCATCAACATATGAACCATCTCTCAAAGCCACGGTTTTTGTTGTCGGATGGGCAAGAGCGGCGGAAGTCTGCAATAACTTAGTTAAAACCTCACTGTCAACACGCTCCTCGATCGTCAGTCGATAACCGACTCCTTGATCGTCATGTGTAAGAAGCAAACTTCCGTTACGACCTGAAAGCAATGTATGCATAGCCTC
The DNA here is from genome assembly GCA_964588955.1 of uncultured Gammaproteobacteria bacterium. Lineage (GTDB taxonomy): Bacteria > Patescibacteriota > Patescibacteriia > UBA9934 > CAMTUG01 > CAMTUG01. Next base: position 136,005 of record CAZPQJ010000002.1, on the reverse strand, counting down.
AAATAAGCCCGAACCAGACAACGCAGCAATATAGGAAGAAATAGCTTGATTTTCTCCAGAAAATTGCGTAAATGCGATCGTTGCGGCAGGCAGCGTAGGCAACCGCCGATCGAACAAGGTCACGAAACCCGCTCGTACCCCTTTCGCGTTCATATACAACCCATACTGCTTGCCACCGTCTCGAAAAAAGCCGAAAAAGCCTGGCAATATGCTCGAAAAGCCAATATGTACGCGTCCTTCCTTGAGCTGAGAACGCGCGTTTGTTGACGAGGAAAGCAAAACAGTGCCGCCACGGACCTCAACCAACACCCCCAAAGTTTCATAGAAAGCCTTTTGCGCATTAGAAACCTGGCCCCGATAGGCCAACACGCGCTCCCCATTAGATAAAATGATCAACTCCGCCTCACCACGCGTGTCGGCAAGGATCGCGTTGAGGGTGATGGGGCGATCTGTAAGCAGTGGAACCTCTCCAAAATGTTCGGCAACAGACAAAAGGGAAGACCGACCAACAATATCAATCACTTCTGCGTCATAGGGCGCCAAAGCAAGAAGAGTGCTGCGTCCCAAAACCAAACGCACAAAGGCGAAGGCACCAAAAAGGATGACACCGGCAAGGACAAGTGACGTCGAGACAACCCGCCGGTTAGGGCGGGTTGTTTTTCCTGATTTAAATGGGATATTCAGTCGTTCCATGTTAGTTGCGTGGACGCATCGGCGGCCGGGAAGCCGGTTTGTCATCTGACGTTTGGGCGGAAGCAGGTTTTTCTGGGTATACGTTACCCGGAGCCTGCTTCATGGACAAGTTTAAGCGGCCCTGACTGTCGATTTCAAACAGTTTGACTTTCACTTTGTCGCCCACTTTCACAATATCACTTGGAGAGCCAACTCGGTAGGGAGCCATCTCTGACACATGAACGAGTCCTTCTTTTTTCGGCATAATCTCCACAAAGGCACCGAAGTCCATCATCTTGGTAACTTTACCTTCGTAAATGGTGCCAACTTCCGGCACCGCCACCAAAGACTTCACCCAGGCGTAAGCCTTTTGTGCCGCCTCGGCATTGACAGAGGTAATCATCACCATACCGTCGTCTTCAATGTCGATCGAGGTAACACCAGTGGTATCGATAATTTCATTAATCATTTTTCCGCCAGGTCCGATAATCGCACCGATCATCGACGGATCAACCATAAGCGTGGTGATGCGTGGAGCGAACGGTGACAATTCGTTGCGCGGTCGAGCAATGGCTTGCAGCATTACTCCAAGAACTTGCATGCGTGCGGCTTTGGCGCGGGTGATGGTTTCTACCACAATGTCATGGGTGAGCCCGATCGTTTTGGTATCGAGCTGAATGGCGGTAATGCCATTTTTCGTTCCTGTAATTTTGAAGTCCATTCCACCTTCACCATCTTCCAAGTCTTGTAGATCGGTGATGACTTTCCATTGCTTCATGTCTGGTGTAGAAGCAAGACCCATAGCTAAACCAGCTACAGGTTCTTTGATTGGCACACCGGCATCCATAAGAGCAAGGGTGGCACCACAGGTGGAACCCATCGAACTCGATCCATTGGAACCGAGGACTTCGGAAACTACGCGAATGGTGTACGGGAAATCCGCTTTGGCCGGAATCATTTTCTCCAGAGCCTTTTCTGCAAGCGCGCCGTGTCCAACTTCGCGACGACCCGGGCCGCGCATCGGTTTCACTTCACCCACCGAATAGGGAGGAAAGTTGTAGTGATGCATGAAACGACGTTTACCAACGAGTTCCATGCCGTCGAGTGTTTGCTCGTCGCCAGGAGCGCCGAGAGTGACAACAGAAAGCACTTGCGTTTCGCCACGCATGAAGTGACCAGATCCATGTACGCGCGGAAGCACAGCGACCTCCGAAAAGAGAGAACGGATCTCGTCGAGTCCACGACCGTCCACACGTTTGCCATTTTGCAAAATCTGTTTGGTGACTTCCGCTTCGACAAAGTCCGAAACGGCATCGGTACCATATTTGATTTCTGCCGGATCAACTCCTTGTTCGGCCAAATACACTTTCAGTTCTGATTTGATCTGACTCTTCGCAGCTGCGCGTTCGGACTTCGTGGCTTTCGGCGCACCGAAGAACAATTCCGTAATACGCTTCTCACAGAACGGCTGAGCAATGGCCACAACGCGTTCGCGCGCTTCCACCTTTTTCTTGTCGTCTTCTGTTTTTGGAGAGATGACATCTACCTTTTCTTTTCCAACAGCCTTCCGAACCTCTTCAATCAAATCAATAGGCGTGGCAAGAGATACTTCCAAAAATTCAAATGCTTTCAACATGGTGTCTTCATCAACTTCATCACAACCCGCTTCCACCATGAGAACACGTTCTTTTGTTCCAGCCACGGACAAGTCCAACTTCGAAGCGTCACGCACGGCATACGTCGGGTTTAAGACAAATTCTCCATCAGCCTGTGAGGCGCGAGAAACAGCAAGAGGGCCAGCCCATGGGATGTCGGAAATGTGCAGAGCGCATGACGCCCCGATGAGCGCCAAAATATCTGGATCGTTCTCGCCATCGAAGGCGAGCACGGTGGCGATCACCTGTACGTCGTTGCGCATGCGGTAATCAAACAATGGACGAATGGCACGATCAATATAACGAGCCACCAAAACCGCCTCATCGGTGGGGCGTCCTTCTTTCTTAATAAAACGAGAACCTTTAATGCGACCAGCGGCGTACAACTTCTCTTCGTACTCAACCATCAACGGGAAGAAGTCCAACCCTTCGCGCTGAATCTCTTTACTCATGGTGGCGGTACAAAGCACCACAGTGTCCCCGTAACGCACCACACAGCTTCCGCCAGCGGCGGCGGCGTAACGACCGACTTCGATACTTAACTCTTTTCCTCCCCAGGTGCGGGAGAACGTTTGGACATTGGGCATACGTTTGTGGTCCTGCCGAAGCTCGGAATCACGAAGCACAACGCATCATGACCCTACGGTCTCGGCAGGACAAATTACTATTAACCGGTCACCGCGACGGACTCTAACGAAAGAGAATCCGTCGTACGTAACATGTTAACTAGAAGGTGAGTTTGCGACCGCGGCGATCTTCGCGCGCGTCTTCCGGGGCTTCTTCATCGGTAACGGATTCAAAAACACCACCACCAATCACCTCGTCCATCTCTTCTTCTTTTCGCACGGGTTCTTGTCGCTTTCCTTTGCCACGCGTGGCAGTAGGAGCAGGAATAGCCGGCCCGATCAAAAACTTTTTCTGGTCAGCAGACATGTCTGTGTAGCCATCAACGGCTTCCACGAGCTTGGTTGAAGTCGACTCACGGAAAGAGATGACTTCCACTTGTCGTCCACGGCTCTGACAAAATTGTACGAGCGGCACATAGTCGCCGTCACCAGAAACTAATACCACAGCATCGAGTTGATCAAGCATCTTGATAATATCGACCGTAATACCTACATCCCAGTCCGCTTTCTTTTGACCAGAGGTATACTCGAGTAATTCTTTTTCTTTTGTCTCAATACCTTGTTTGCGCAGTGCATCAAGGAACGGCGTTTCGTCCCCGGTCTTTGTTGTGACCACGTAAGCAATCGCGCGAATCAGTTTACGATCACCGATCGCTTCTTCAACAATGTTCGCGAAGTTCACTTTACGCTGGTACAAATAACGGGCGGAATAATACATGTTTTGCACGTCGATAAATACGCCGACGCGCTGATCAGAATAACGGATCATAAAATGGGTGTGATTATGAGGAAAACTGGCAGTCGAAAACCGACCGCCAGTTGTTCCAAAAATTATTTGAGGTTCAAATCGTCCTTGAGTTTCTTCCAGGCCTTCTTGTCTTCGCGCTCCAAATATTTGAGGAGGCGACGGCGCTCAGAAACTTTCTTGATAAGACCACGGCGGGAAGAAAAATCTTTCTTGTGGTCTTTCAAGTGCTTGGTGAGCTCTTTGACTTCTTCGGTCAAAATAGCCACCTGGACTTGCGGGCTTCCGGTGTCAGTTGCGTGGGTGCGAAACTGTTCAATCAGTTTCTGCTTCTTTTTCACATCGAGCATAGCCGTACGTCACGAGGGTCCTAGACAAGGGATCTGAACCCCAATCCAAGGCCAACGTCAGATAAGATTTACGTGGGTAAGTATACAAAACTTGGGGCAAAATGTCAATAATTTACCCTTTTAGTACCTTTTAGAGGTCAAAAAGCCGACAGAGGCAGATTCACCCCTATCTTCCTTGCCTCTTTGCTCCGTTCGTTTTGACTCAAGTAGGTTTGGACGGCGTGTCTGAAAAACTCTGCCTTGCTTTGGAAACCAGAGTATTCCATAAATGTTTCTATTTTCTTATGGAGGGCGATAGGTACGATGATGTCGATTCTGGGCATATGTGTAAAGATTACGTTGTTAGTACGTTGTTTATACGTTGAAAAGACGTAAGGTTTACGGTGGGTCATAAAACTGTACTTCCAAAGACCTCCTACCTATTCTTTGATTAACCCGACGGACTCCGCCGATCACTTAACCAACTGACAACCCCACCCATCTCTTAAAAGGCCCCACCGTGTTTGATAAAAAATCCATCGGAGTGCACACGCGTGCAAAACCGATGGCATTGGCCATCCGCACTGAATAGGTTTCAGTGGAATAGACGTAATCTATCAGATTTTATGGGTTTTGTCAAACCAACACATTCGTCGTAAAATGTTTTTATTATGACTTCTCTCGACAAACTCATCCAAGAATTTTTAGAACACTTAGAGATTGAAAAAGGCCGTTCTGCGAAGACATCCAAAAACTACGACTTTTACTTAAAGCGATTCACCAAGTGGGCGGGGGCGACGTCGCTTAAGGACATTACTCAAGACAACGTGCGACAGTTTCGTTTGTGGCTTAATCGATCCGTACAAGGACGAGAGAAGGAAACCGTTAAAGCCAGCACACAGAATTATCACTTGATCGCCTTGCGTTCGTTTTTAAAATACTGTGCCAAGCGCGATATGAACTGTTTGGCACCGGAAAAAATCGAGCTGGCTAAACAGTTATCTCGGCAAGTAGAGTTTTTGGAAGACGACGAACTCAAACGGATGATTGAAGTTGCAGGCCGCGAACCCGGCATCGTTGGCGTGCGCGACAATGCCATTTTGCAAACGCTCTTTTCTACCGGGCTGCGCGTAAGCGAACTTTCCAATTTGAAAATCGACAATGTTAATTTAAAACGCGACGAATTTACCGTGCGCGGCAAAGGCGGAAAAACCCGCGTGGTCTTTTTGTCCGACGCCGCCCGCGCGGCCATCAAGGCCTATGTAGAAAAGCGCACCGATCCTTCGCCGTTTCTGTTCGTGAGCCACGACCGTGCCAAACGCGGACGCGTGAATGCTGGCCCACTCACCCCGCGCTCCATTCAACGCATTGTGGAACGCACAGCGCTTGCCGCTGGAGTCACCAAAAAAATCACCCCACACACCTTGCGCCACACCTTCGCCACCGACTTGTTGCGCAATGGCGCCGACATTCGCGCCGTACAATCCATGCTCGGCCATGCCTCCATCACCACTACCCAAATCTACACCCACGTCACCGACAAAACCCTCCGCGACGTCCATAAAAAGTTTCACGGGAAGGGATGATCCGTTCTTTCTGGTGCCCCGGGAGGGACTTGGCTTCGGCTCTCGGGTCGCCAGCCGCGACCCTCGGCCTAGCCACCGGCTCGCCATGCCGACTGGTGCCGGCATAGGGCTCCGCCGTTCAAGTCCCTACGCAAGCCAAACTGTTGGCTTGCTCCCGTGGCACAGAAAAACACAGGAAGGATGATCTATTTTTTCTGGTGCCCCGGGAGGGACTTGAACCCCCAACCTAATGGTTAGAACCCACTTGCTCTATCCAGTTGAGCTACCGGGGCACAAGAAAAAACAGATGACACCGCACTCTAGCGGTTTTTTGTTTTCGCATCAAGTATAGCAGACGAGTGGTCTTGACGCTTCTGTGCATAGGGGTAGTATGGCTCCCCAGGAGTCGAACTGCCATGCCCGGAATCCCCTTCCTTAGAATCGTCCCTTTTCTTTCCCTCACCGTCGTCTTCGGAGCCATCCTGGAGTGGTGCGGTGCCGCGCTGCCGTCCGTGGATGCCCGTCGACCGTCCCCGACGGAGACCCACTGCTTGAGCACGACGCCGAGCAAGACGGACACCTTCCTCTGTGCCAAAGCGCTACAGGAAGGCTACGGCCTCGCCATCTACCAAGGGGAGGAGTACTTTTTCTTCCGTACCGCCGGGTCAACCCGGCTGTATCGTCCCCGCAACTTCAACGGGGTCTGGAGTTACGTCTACGTCATCAGTGCGCGTGACGAGACGAAGCTCACGATCCTTCGCGAACCCGTGCCCAAAACCCAATACCCTTCTTGAACCCCGCCCGGCCCCCTCGCCGAGCGGGTCGAACTTTTTTAAACGAAAACACCTCCCCGTGGGGAGGCGCTTTCGTGGGGCGACTAGAGAGGATCGAACTCTCATAGCTGGGACCACAACCCAGTGCACTAACCATTGTGCTATAGCCGCCATGTAGTTGGAATCCCTGAAAATGGCGAGCTACTCGTCTTTCGCTTCGCAACGTCTTCGTCGTACGTTTAGTACGTCTCAGCCGTTGCTTGCTCCAAGACTTCGTATCTCATCCATTTTCAAAGATTTCACTTACCAGACGCGCATTCAACTTGCGGAGCGATAATAACAAAAGGCAGTCAGTTTTTCAAGACCCTTGATCAAAACTGACTTTTCCGGTACAATCCCGGCCGCCGGCGTGGTTCGTTGGCTTGAGCACCCACACGTGAAGATGTTCAGGCCACCGCACCACCAAAGGATAATCGTGCAGCTCATTCTGTTTACGTTTGTTTCCAAAGCGCCGATGCGGGAGATCGTCCACGACCTCGCCGAACACGTGCAGTGCTTCTGCGCAGCAGCGACACACGTCGCACGCGGCACGACAACCCACCGAGAGCTCCAGCACACGACGCTACTCGTGAAGCTGTCCGACGAACCCGGAAAACAGCAGGCTGTCGAAGCGAAGCTGTGGAACACAAGGTTCAGCCCCGGACTCGAAGTCCGAGTATTCCCCCTGTCCCGACTCGAGTCCGTCATCTCCGGAACCTGGGTCGGATCGACCCACCAGTGGGATGCAGCATCTCTGCAGGCACTCGCAGCAAGGTAATCGCAGCGACGAGCCACTCCTAGTCCCTCTCCCCCTCGGAACCCCGGCCTCTCAACCTACAACAATAGCAGGTCTACTCCGGCCTGCGTCTCCCTGCCTCCGGGGTTCCCGCCGGGTCGTGCGTTTCTGCACGATCCGGCGCTTCTCATTTCATGCTAAACTAGGGCGAGCTATGCCCAATCAAAAAACCTTTCTCATTCTCGACGGCAACGCCTTGTTGCACCGTGCCTGGCATTCCTTGCCGCAAACCATGACCACACCAAACGGGGTGGTCATCAATGCCGCCTACGGCTTCACCCTGGTCATCGAAAAGCTGCTCGAAAACTGGAAGCCCACCTACATGGCTGTGGCTTGGGATTTGGCCGGCGGCACCTTCCGCCATAAGGAGTTTGAAGCCTACAAAGCCACGCGTGTGCAAAAAGAGCAGGAACTCTACGATCAAATTCCGATCATCCAAGAAATTTTGACCTGCTACGGCATTCCTTCGCTTTCCAAAAAAGGCTTTGAGGCCGACGATATTTTGGGTACCGTGGCCGAGATAAACAAAAAGCATAAGGTGCACACGCTGATTGTCACCGGCGACCAAGACTCCCTGCAGTTGGTAGACGACAACACGACGGTCATCTATTTCATTAAGGGTGTTTCTGAAACAAAAACATTCGATGCCGATGCGGTGCGCGAAAAGTATGGATTTGATCCTGAGCAGTTGATTGATTATAAGGCACTAGCCGGAGACAGTTCCGACAACATTCCTGGGGTGGTCGGCATTGGCGAGAAAAGCGCCAAAGAACTGATCGCTCAGTTTGGATCGGTGGAAGGCATTTTAGAAGCAATCAAAAAAACACCAGACAAAATCAAAGCTGCATGGCGTGCCAAGTTTGAAGGGAACGAAAAGCATGCCTTGCAAATGAAGCGTTTAGTGACGATCGTCCGCGACGTACCACTGGGAGATTTCACGTTGGGCGATGCAGAGACAAAACCAAAAAATGAAGCCTGCTTGTTCACCAAGTTCCGTGAGCTCGGCTTTCGATCGCTGATCAAAAAATACGAAACGGCCGCGCAAGGCGATTTGTTTGCCAAAGGACAAAAAGAACAGGAGGAAGAAAAAATCTTTGCTCCGCAAGTGATTGATGGCGTTACTGTCGGTTACGACCTAAAGGCCGAGATGCATCGCCGCGGGGAAATTATTTCTGGCCCGCTCTTCGACATTCGCATCGCCGCTTACTTGCTGAACTCCACCGCCCGCGGCTACGAATTGCCGACCATTGCCCAGGTCTGGTTGGGCCGCCCAGTCGAGTCTGACGAGGACATCGTGACCTTGTACAAAAAACTTTCTAAAGACTTGGAGCGTGAGGACTTGTTTCAGGTGATGAATGAAATCGACATGCCGATTCTCCCGTTGCTCTACGAAATGGAGCGTGACGGCATAAAACTAGATGTAGAGTTTCTTGCCGATCTTTCCAAAACCATGAACGCAGATCTTGAAAAGCTCACCAAAAAAATTCACAAAGCTGCCGGCCGCGAATTCAACATCAACTCGCCTTCGCAAATGGCGGACGTGTTGTTCGAAACACTGGAGATCCCGACGCACGGCATTAAACGCACAAAAACGGGATACTCCACCGCCATCGATGAGCTCGAAAAGATTGAAGACCAGCACGAAATCGTGCCGCTCATCATGGAGTATCGCGAACTGGCTAAACTCGTCTCGACCTACGTCGATTCGCTGCCATCCCTCGTGGCTGCCGACGGACGCATCCACACAACCTGGGATCAAACCGGCACAGCCACGGGACGTATCTCTTCCATCAACCCCAACCTGCAAAACATTCCTATCCGTACAGAGCAGGGCCGCCAATTGCGCAAAGCATTTATTGCCGAAAAGGGCCACCTGCTCGTAGCCGCCGACTACTCGCAATTTGAATTGCGCTTGGCCGCAGTGATCGCCAAAGACGAATCGTTTTTGCGCGCCTTCAAAGACGGGGCAGACATTCACAAGCGCACGGCCGCGGAGATTTTTGAAATCGAGGAAAGCAAGGTAACGAGCGAACAGCGCCGTGCCGCCAAAACCGTCAACTTCGCCGTGCTCTACGGCATGGGCCCGCGCAACTTGGCCAAGGCCACGGGGATGAGCCAAACTGAGGCCAAACAATTCATCGACAAATATTTTGAAATTCACCACGCCATCCGTGAGTACATCGACGGCCTCAAAGTCAAAGTCCATGCCGACGGTTGGGTAGAGACGATGTTCGGTCGCAAGCGCTACTTTCCAGAAATCAACACTGGCGTTGGGATGCTCGTCGCCCAAGCTGAACGCATGGCCGTTAACATGCCTATTCAAGGCACGGAGGCAGATATTATGAAAATGGCTATGCGAGAGATTGATGCATGGATCAAAAAAGATGGCGTCGACGCCAAACAGTTGTTACAAGTACACGATGAAATCGTCGTTGAAGTTACCAAAGAAGATGCCGAGCGCGTTGGTCGACAAATGAAAAAGATTATGGAGAGCGTAGCCTCGTTCGACGTGCCACTGGTAGTTGACATTAAGATCGGAAAAAGTTGGGGAGAAATGAAAGAACTGGAATAACTATGTTAATTTTTGTTTACGGCGACGACAGCTTTCGCGTACGGGAGAAAGTACGCGAAATGAAAAAACGCTTTGTGGAGAAGTTTGATCCTTCGGGAATGAACCTTCAGGAGTTTTCCGACAAGCCGCAAATCGGCGAAGTAATGCAGTCAGCGCAATCCTCGGGATTTTTAGCGGAGAAACGCATGACGATTGTGCGCGATCTTGTTGTAGCCACCAAAAAAGCCGAGGCTGAAGATTGGGTGGAAGGTTTCAAAAAAACCCCAAAAGAAAACATCGTTATTTTTTGGGAAACAGCTGAACCCAAAAAAGTTGAGGCGGGGGAGATTTTCAAATCGTTCAAAAAAGAAGCGGACGTTTTTTCCTATCCTTTTCCGTTGCTCGAAGGTTCTGCGCTAACAAAGTGGACGACCGACCGCGCCAAAGAACTCAGTCTCACCTTTGAGAGCGGCGCTTTGCAAAAGCTCGTCGAGCGCGTCGGGCCGGACTTGTGGCGCATGGACGGCGAGTTGCAGAAACTTCAAGCCCTCTGTGCTGGTACTAATTCAACCGTATCCAATACAACAATCGAACAAACGGTTCGCGCAACATTTGAAGATCATATTTTTGACTTCGTCGACGCGGTCAGTCGCAAAGACCACAAAACCGCTCTGCGGCTGTTGGAAGAAGAACGCCTCTCAGGAGCATCAGATCACCACCTACTTTCTATGCTCACCCGCCAAGTCCGCATCCTTTTAGGAGCCTGCTCGCTACTCGCCGAGAACCCACGGGCAACCAAAGACGAACTTGCCACGAGCATGGGAATCCACCCATTTGTAGCACAAAAATCCCTCCAACAAGCTAAAAGTTTCCGCCTGGAAGACCTCCAAGCTGCCCATGAGGCATTGTTTGCCTATGATCTGGCCATGAAAACAGGGGGGATTGAAGCAGGATTGGCTGTTGATCTAACCGTAGCCAAGTTCTTGACATAATAAAGCGATTCCTATATCCTCTCCGCATTATGCCAATCCTCCCAAACGCCAAAAAAGCTCTTCGCCAAAGCATCCGCCGCGGCAAGCGCAACAAAACCGTGCTCGATGAAATCGATTCCCTCCGCCGCCACTTCAAAGTGTCGTTGAAGGAAAAGAAGATCGAGGAAGCTAAGAAGCTTGTTCGCGAGATCGGAAAGAAAATGGACAAGTCGGTCAGCAAAAAGATTTTGAAAGCCAACACCGTGGCTCGTCTCAAATCGCGCATGGCCCTGGCCGTCAACAAACTCGAGAAATAAAGAACAAGAGACGCTCCGCAAGGGGCGTCTCTTTATTTTGCCAAATACCTTTGTCGAGTCGACTCCGGAAACCGCTCAATCGCGTAACGCAACATGGTTCGCGGCATTTTTTTGTAACGCGGGCGCAAATACGTTTCCAACACCTTTTGTCCAGCCTTTTTTCCAGCTTCACGCAACATCCACCCCGCCGCTTTGTGAATCAAATCGTGTTGATCCTGCAAAAGAAGATCGGCAAGGCGGAATGTTTCGTGCACATCCCCATGACTAATAAATTGTAAGGTTGCAACCATCGCCACCCGACGCTCCCACACATTTTTGGATCGTGCCAATTTGATGAGATCAGATTTGCTACCATGTTCTGTATATCCACCGACAATTTCTGGCGCGCTCGAGTCGACCAGATCCCAATTGTTTACCCGTGCGGCAATCGAAGAAAGGTAGAGCTGATAAATTGCTTTGCGTGTTTTAGAGTCTCCACGTTCAAACTGATGAACAAGAACAAACAGCGCCGCAAGACGGTCTTCATGCCAAGGGGACGCAAGTACCTTTCGCGTTTGAGGAAGTGACAAATTATAAAATGCCTTGACCGCGCGATGCGTGTCTGGAACAGTGACACCCAAAAATCGATCTCCTTCGCCGTACTCTCCTTTTCCTGACTTAAAATAACGTTCATTCGCCGTCTTACGTTCCGGTGTTGCCACGGCACGCAAGGCTCGCTGCAAGTCTTTCGCTTGCATAGCTATTCCTCAATCTGTGGTCGTGCGACGTCGTCTAACTCCATCGTCCCTCCTACTTCTCCCGCGGTCAATTTATACACGTCCTTGTCGATCTTTAACAGTTCTTTTGAAGAAGCATTAAATTGATTGACGGTGGTCGTCAAATTCTTTCCAAGTCGATCATGTAGATCAACATATTGGTGGACATGCCGACCAAGCAAATCAACACGTTTCAAAATCTCCTGCGTTGATTTTTCAATTTGCAATTCACGCAACCCAAGTAGCACCGTTTGCAAATAGGCAAAGAACGACGTCGGCGAAACGATCAGGACCTTTTTCTTAAACGCGTATTCGATCAAGTTAATACTATTGATCGATGAACCAACTTCCGCATTCAGCAAATTGTAATAGACCCCTTCAGCCGGAATAAACATGAAAGCAAAATCCATGGTGCCAAACTGCGGTTGAATATATTTCGATGTTTCATCAATGCGCTTTTTAACGTCGGCCTTCAAATCTGACTCCAGTCGTTCGCGACCTTCTTTGGTGTTCTCTTCCATCATGCGATTGTAATTTTCAAGAGAAAACTTTGCGTCAACAGGAATAATACGATCGCGAACAAAAATAACCGCGTCAGCGATAAGTTGATTTCCCGCCTCATCGGCGCCCATCTGATATTGCATTTTGTAACTATCCGGCGACAACACATTGGCCAACAATGACTGCAGCCAATACTCCCCAAGCACCCCGCGCTGTTTGGGATTCTTCAAAATATTCTGAAAATTCTGAAGCTGAGCAGAGAAGTCAAGCACTTGCTTGTTCGTCGAATCTATCTTAGTAAGCTGTTCTGTAACTTCTTGGATGATCTTTTGCGCTTCAGATTGGCTGCGGTGCAACTGGGTGTGAATACGATCAAGATGTTCTGCTGTTTCCGAACGTTGTTGATGGCTCACCTCCTTTAATTCCCTGCGTAATCCTTCGACAAGCTCTAAAAGAATATTTTGCGACGCATTATCAGGTGTACTCGTTGATCTGCGGAGGACAACAAGCAAAATAGCGATCGTCGCAATCACCAGTCCACCGAGAATAAGCCAGGTATTGAAATCTGTCATAATTGACGCAAAGAAAAAATCCGACTATTATTCAACCGCTTGTCATGATTTACACAAGTATATCATGCCCTGCACGAGTTCTGGATGAAGTCTTATATTTTACGACGCAAGTAAATTGTTTCACGTGAAACAATTTATGCTAAGTGGATCGCTGAAATTGGATGAGATACGAAGTGCTGGAGGAGAAAAGCGACGATGCGTACAAAAATGTACGGTGAGGAGCTTTTTTTCGAAGCACGAGTAGCTCGCCAATTTCTGCGATCCATGCTCCCGTAGCTCAATGGATAGAGCAAATCCGTCCTAAGGATGAGATGGGGGTTCGACTCCCTCCAGGAGCACCATGGATTTCATAAACTGGCGAACTGCTTGTCCTTCGACTCGAAATACCTCACCGTACTTTTCTGTATGCCTCGGCATTTCATCGTCTCCAGGACTGCGCATTTCATCCATTTTCTGAAATCCACGCACCAAAAATTCGTGCAAGACCAAATTGTTTCACGTGAAACAATTTACGAGAGACGCCACGGCGAGGTTTGTTCAAATGGGATGAAATACGAAGGGCTGGAGCAAGGAGGAGCTGAAGCGTACTAAACGTACGCTGAAGCTCCGACGATGCGAAGCCCGAGTAGTTCGCCCATTTGAACAAACCTTAATCTAAGGGCCTGTAGCTCAGTTGGTAGAGCGTTGCATTCGCATTGCAAAGGTCAGGAGTTCGACTCTCCTCAGGTCCACCAAAATAGCACCACAAATACGTGGCGCTATTTTGTTTCACGTGAAACGTCCTTCCCACTTTCTTTGTTCCGTCAAAGAAAGAGGAGGTTATGAAACCGTCCGGCCTATCCTGCGTTCGCCGGGCCAGTAGCGGCAGAACATCCCTTGCTGCGGAACTCGCTTCTCGGCTAACAAGATAAATAAGCCTCGTACGCTCAAACAATCCTCGCTTCTGAAGGAAAGGATGTTCTGCCGCACTGGCTCCGTCGTACTCGGAACGGCCGGGGGCGAACGGGCAAGGGGCGACCCGGACACGGACGGGGCAGACGTTGCTCCGCAGAGCAGAACAGCCGACCAACGGTTCGAGCGACGGGCTGAAAGTCGGACAAACATAACAAATGAACACAGACAGGATAGATATCTGCAATTCTGAGCTCGATCCGTTGGGTTGTTTCTTTAGGCCTTCTGCTCAAGGACAACGTCTGCCCCGGACGTGGGATGGGTACTAAAGCAAGGATGTTTCACGTGAAACAATTTGTGTTATTAACATTATTATCAAACTTATTCACATATATAATTCCAACTTGGCAAGACTGGTCTTGACAAATAAGAATATGCTGTGGATATCTATGTTATTAACATTAATTTAATTAGAATTTCTATTTGTCCACAGTTGTGTGAACAAAAAATTATTTTATTTGCTAATATTAGCTATAAAAATACTTGACCCGAGGGCTTTTTTTTGATAAAATACTCTATGAGCTGAAGTATGAAACAAAAAATGTGTTCATCAAAGGTTTCCGTGCCTTTCATAGCCTTTTTCATATTCGCTATTTCGTTTGCGCCGAATGTGCAAGCAAGCATGAGCTCAATTGATTACCGAATCGATTGGGATACAGTTTCCAGCGGAGGTTCAGACTCCAGCTCCTCTGCCTCGTACGGTCTTCGAGACACCGTTGGCAATCCGGCCATCGGACCATCGGACAGTGCGTCCTACCAGTTGAGCGCGGGTTACCGTGGCGGAGTTGAAGATCAGCTTCTCTCCTTCCAGGTGAACGCTGAACAAATTGGTACACGAACAGATACTTCTGATCTAAGCGGACTAACCGCAACAGTCACGTCATCTGTCGGATTTAGTGTAGGGGCGTATGCGGCCGTTATCCAAGACGTTGGCGCAAGCCAAGTGAGTGCTTTCGGAAAGATTACTAGCACCACAGCGACCACGATCGTTTTTGACAGCCTAACCGATGGGGGCACATCTCCCGTCATCGACGGAAGCAGTGACAGCGTGTACTTGCTCGAAGGAGCGACAACATCATTCGGCACATTAAGCACTGCGGAACTGAGAACCTCCTTAGTGAGCTGGGAAATCACCGCAGCCACAGAAAATGGGTATTCTGTCCAGCTCTTTGACGACGGAAATCTGCGAACGGGATCAAACGACATTGACGACGTCGCCGATGCGGCAGTTACCGCTGGTGCCGAAGAGTATGGCGCGCGATCGTCTGACACAACAATCGCCACCTCAACCTTCGATTCACAAGATACGGCGATCACCACCACACCCCAGGCCATTGGTACATCTCCTACGACTGCCCTTGCTGACAGAGGATTTGTCACCTTGAAAGTATCCGTCGATGATGCCGCTACCGCCGACGGCACCTACGGCCAGACTCTTACCTTCATAGCAACCGGAAACTATTAACCTGCCCCGCCGCGTGCTGTCGACCATCACGTCGACAGTGTACGGCGGGAAAGATTATGCGGAGGAAATACGTTTTAATCCTTAGTCTACTTGTACTTGCCCTCCTGAAGCCATCAGGAACAGCAAGTGCCACAAGTGTGTGGCCACTGTTACTGGAACTCTCTGCAGCTCCAGGAACAGAGACCACGGGAAGTATCCGTCTCCATAACGAGAGCGCGACGGAGTCAGCTTACGTCCTTTCTGTCCGTGACTTTTCAGCTAGTACAGATGAAAGCGGTACCCCCGTTTTCTCCCGTACTGAACCGGCCAACGACACCCGATCGATGGCAACATGGATTCGCTTAAACAACGGAGGGGTTGTCTTAAGCGCAGGTGAAAGTCGCGAAGTTCATTTCACCGTCCAGGTACCATTAGATGCACACCCCGGAGACTATCGCGCGGCATTATTGTTTGGCGCCACCGCGCCGAATGAAGACGTCTCGATTAATACCGAGATTGGTTCGCTCGTTTTTCTTAACGTCACCGGCGAAGCCAAAACAGAGGGCACGCTCCTTTCTTTTTCTGCCCCTCACTTTGCCACCCATTTGCCAGAAGTCTTTTCCACCCGCTTCGGCAATAGCGGAGACACGGTCTTCGCGCCAACAGGATCGATCACTATCGTAAACGTGCTCGGACAAGAACGCACACAGATTAATCTGAATCCAGACAACGGACGTGTCTTGCAAAGCTCTGTAAGAAACTTTGTAACGACCTGGCAAAAAGCGGAAGTCCCTGACGGTACCCCGGAAATCGTCAGAGAGTGGAAAAACTTTGGTCTTGGACCGTATCAGGCAATCCTTACTGCAAGCGTACCGGGAACTGAGCAACCATTTACCGCAAAAACGATCTTCTGGATCATCCCCTATCAACTGATCACCATCGCCGCAGCGCTCGTTTTCTTTATCGTCCTTACCGCCAAACATGTGCGCTTTAAGAAGATGCCTTGAGACGTGTGAAACAATCTTTGCTCAAACGCCTATCTGCCATCTGTCTTTCGGTGATGCTGTTCGTCAACCTGGGAGTATTTCACGCTATTCCAGAAGCCGAGGCGGCGGCGCTTACGGGCGTCACCGACACCATGAGCAACCAGACGCAAGGCCAAGCATCGAACCACGACTTTGCCTTCACCACCCCAAGCGGGGCTAACGAAGGCGAAACGATCACCATTACCTTCCCAACAGATTTTGATAGTTCCACGATTGTTGAAGACGACGTCGATATTCTTGACGATGCCGTCCAACTGACCACCGCCGCCGATTGTTCCGGAGCCGAGCAAGCTTCCGTAGTAGTCGCCGGCGACGTGGTCACCATTACCCTATGTGCGGGCGATGGTGGAGCGATTGCTCCCGCAAGCGCCGTCGAGGTACGCCTCGGCACTAATGCCACCAGTTCCGGCACGGGGTCACACCAAATCGTCAATCCATCATCTGTCTCTGCCTATTCTCTATCGATTGGGGGAACATTCGGCGACACCAGTACTGTCACCTTTACCACCATGACCGACGGAACCGTCGACGTTGGACTGGTCGTCAACCTAAATCATAGCGGAGGCGGTTGCAGCGACTGTGATGGAGGCGGGGGAGATGATGACACGACCGCCCCAGTTATCAGCAACATCGACGTCATCGACATAGCCGAAACGTCAGCTACGATCGTTTGGGACACCGACGAATTGGCAAGCTGTTCTGTTTCTTATGGAGAGACGGCCGGTTACGGCAGTTCAGCATCTGAAGGCAGTTCAGGAACTTCCCATAGTGTGGGGCTTTCTGGTCTTACTCCAGATACGGAATACTTCTTCCTTATTCACTGTGAGGATGCAAGTCTTAACGCGTCTGACGAAGGTCCATTGTCCTTTACAACTGAACACGACACCGCACCAGCCAACATTTCCGGCTTTATCTGTTCTGCTGGCGATACCACAATTGACTTTGCCTGGTCCATGCCGTCTGATGACGACTTGGCCGGCGTAAAAATCAACTGTTCAACCAGCGGATACCCCGCCAGTTCGAGCATTGGTTCGCGTGTCTTTACCGGCGAACCAAGCGACACTTCAACAACAGCGGGCGGGCTTTCTAACGACACCACCTACTATTGTGGCGGATTTTCCTACGACACAGCTGGAAACGAAGCGTCGGGAGCGATTGTCTCTTGCACACCTCGCGCAGAGGAAGAGACGCCAATTGACACTGACGCCGACGGCTATACCGCCGATCTCGATTGCAACGATACAGACGCCAGCATCCACCCAGGCGCCACGGAAACATGTAATCTTGTCGACGACAACTGCGACGGTTCTATAGACGAAGGTGACGTCTGTACCGAAGAGCCCGTAGACAACGACGCCGATAATGATGGTTACGATGTTGGTCCTGACTGCAACGACGCCGACGCGGCGGTTCATCCAGGAGCCACCGAAATCTGCGACAGCGTCGACAACAATTGCGACAGCGTCGTAGACGAAGGCGATATGTGCGCAGAAAGTGCAGATACAGACGTCGACAACGATGGTTACAACGCGGATGTTGATTGCAATGACAACAACACCAGCATCCACCCAGGCGCCACGGAAACATGTAATCTTGTCGACGACAACTGCGACGGTTCTATAGACGAAGGTGACGTATGCGCCGAAGAACCGGAAATTCCCCAAGGCCCGGAAACCGAACCCGGAACCGGCATTGCCCGTGAGGACATTTCGTTTCTGGTCGCCGAAGAAACAATTACCCTTGCGGAAAGCGATGGATCCATTGCTGTCATTCCCGATTCGGCTCTGACGATTCGCATCCCCACGACCGCCATTGTTGACCAAACGGTCTCCGAGATCTATTTGACGATTGGCACATCGGCCTATCTACTCAATACCGTTACCGCCACAGATCTCGCGGCCTTTTACGCGGCCACGATTACGACACCAGGGGCAAGCGGCAATACTCCTCTTGCACTACGACTGGTTTTTGCCGATGGCAGCGTTCAAGACTTTGCCTTCGTGCTCCAGGTTATTGACCTGGGCTACACGTACGAAGTCATCGACAACCGAGTGAATCGCGTCGCGCAAGCTGTTGTTTCACTCGTACAGAGCAGCAACGGAAGCTGGTCACTTGCAAACCTCTTCGCCTTTGGCAAGCAAACGAACCCCACTACTAGTGGGTCGGTGGGTACCTTCGCCTGGTATACAAAAAACGGTTTGTACAAAGTGGAGGCTAGCAAAGCAGGCTATGAAAACGGGGCGAGCGGGGCGTTCATCGTCAGCAAAAATATTGCTACGGTTAATGTCTTACTTACGAAACACATTGTGCCGCCCATTGTCGGTGCAGAAGAAACACCGCTACCGGAACAAGTGGTTGGGGCTGTTGGATCGCTTGTTCAAAACGTAACTGGAGCTCTGCAAACCCTGCGAGACATTCCACAGGTGCAAGCAGGCACAGAGGTAATCATTCCTACCACCATCACGCTCGGTGCCCTCTCCGCCGGAGTATTGGTCACGTCATTCAATGCACTCCCCTTTCTGCAGTACATCTTCACTTCGCCGTTCTTGTTCTTCGCCCGTAAACGACGAAAAACGTGGGGGGTGGTCTACAACGCAGCAACAAAGCTGCCAATCGACCTTGCGATTGTTCGTCTCTATCGTCTGCCAGACAACCAACTCATCGCCAGTCGTGTAACCGACAAGGAAGGGCGCTACTTCTTTCTGACCCGACCGGGAGAATACCGTCTTGATGTCTCAAAACCATCATTTGTCTTCCCAAGCTTGTTGACCGAAAATAAAACCGTTGATGGTGATCGTTTGGACATCTATCATGGAGAAAACGTATTGGTAAAAGCTGACGGCGCGCGCGTTGCCGCCAACATTCCACTCGATCCAAGCGGAACCGGACCAGAGCACGAACCCGCCGCCATGCGCCGTAAGCGCTTCTTGCGTCGCTTAATGGCAGCGATCGCACCGATCGGTGTTCTGCTCGCACTCATGATTGCCGCGGTGCGGCCTTCGTGGCTCAGTTTTGCCGGACTTGTCTTCCAGTGTCTTGCCTTCGGACTTTCTTGGCGTTTATCACGATTGAAAAAGCCGAAAGATTGGGGAATCGTCTATGCTGATGAATCTGGTCACCCCATAAAAAATGCTATCGTCCGCATCTTTGAACCAAAGTATAATAAGTTA
Organism: uncultured Gammaproteobacteria bacterium; assembly: GCA_964588955.1. GTDB lineage: Bacteria > Patescibacteriota > Patescibacteriia > UBA9934 > CAMTUG01 > CAMTUG01. Next base: position 116,527 of record CAZPQJ010000002.1, on the reverse strand, counting down.
CTGGAGTCCACCATTACCGATGAAAAAGGACGCTACAGTCTCCTTATTGGTCCTGATGTCTACTACGCCACTTATGAAAAACCGGGGTATGAAAAACAAGAACTGCATCCGGTGATGAGTAAGCATCCACACCAAGCCGACGAAGTTGCCATCGACGTGACCCTGCAAAAAAAGACAAACCAAAACTCCTAGCATCTATGCCCTTCATCGACCGCCAATACACAACCAATACAAGACGCAACACCATCGTCTTCTTTGGTGTTGTTCTGGCGATCGTAGGATTGCTTTCGCAATTGATTCAAAATGGTTTCAGCGCCTCACCAAATGCTATTCTCGCCTACCAGGGGCGTATTCTTGATAACGCTGGTAACCCGATTGCCGACGCCACCGCTGATATCACCTTCGCTTTTTATGATGACGCTGCTGCCGGTACCTGTTTGTGGTCCAATGACTCTAGCACCTGTAACGGCGGGGCTGGGGCAGTAACGGAACAAACCGTAACGCTAACTGACGGACTTTTTTCAGAAAATCTTGGTGACACAGGCGATGGCTATGCCGCCATTGCTAGCACGGTCTTTACCCAAAACGCCAACGTCTGGTTGGAAGTGGCCATTAACGGGGAAACCTTGGTGCCACGAAAAAAGATTGTGGCTCAAGCTTATGCCTTAAATGCCGGGGCGCTCGATGGTTTCACAAGTTCACAATCAGGTGGCACTTCCGCCTTTGTTCCCGTTGCCACCAGCAACGGCAATCTTGTCTTAACTGGAGATCCACAAGGTGCAGGGGTTAATCAAGGGTCTGTCTATATAAACCCGGCCGCACCAGCTGCTAACGAAACGCTTTTTGGTGTAGCAAACAACGGCACCTCAGCTTTCCGTGTCGACGCCGAAGGCGACACTACCATTGCCGGCTCGGTAAGTGTCAGTGATCTGACATGCACCGACTGTCTGGACTTTGCCGAACTGAGCGACGCATTGACTCTCGACGCAGCTACGGACATTGCCACGGCAGGATTTACGTTGTCGACCTCCGGCATCGGCGCGTTAAACTTTGGTTCAACGGGACAAGTCACCTTTGGCGGAAACGTCGATGCAACAAATGGACTTGATGTAACAACAGCTAACTTGACTGTCGGCGGCGCCAACTTTGCGGTTACTGTCGGCACAGGATCCATCACCACGGCTGGCGATCTCGCTGTGAACGGCGACGACATCACAAGCGATGGCACATTAACTATCGATTCCTCTGGTACGGTTCAACTTGGCACTGATGATGATTTCTTGCCGCAGCTTGGCGCGGGATCAGCAGACGTCGGTGCCACAGGAACGCGATGGGATAATCTCTTTGCCGTCGCTGGCGACTTCTCCGGCACAGTAACTGGCGCAGACTTTGCATGCACCGACTGTCTGGACTTTGCCGAACTGAGCGACGCGTTGACTCTCGACGCGGCCACCAGCATTGCTACTGCAGGATTTACGTTGTCGACCTCCGGCATTGGAGCGCTCAACTTTGGTTCTACCGGGCAAGTAACTTTTGGAGGAAACGTGGATGCCACCAACGGTCTCGACGTTACAACTGCCAACTTGACCGTAGGTGGAGCGAACTTTGCCGTCACGGTTGGTACGGGCAGTATCACCACCGCCGGTGATCTGGCCGTGAACGGCGACGACATCACAAGCGATGGCACATTAACTATCGATTCCTCTGGCACGGTCCAACTTGGCGCTGATGATGATTTCTTGCCGCAGCTTGGTGCTGGATCGGCCGATATTGGCGCAACGGGAACACGCTGGGACAATCTTTTCGCCGCAGCCGGTGACTTCTCCGGCACGGTGACGGCGGCAGACTTTGCTTGTACGGATTGTTTAGACTTCACGGAACTGTCTGACACCCTCGCTTTGGACGCCGCCCTCACCCTCAACCAATCAACCAACACCTGGACACAAAACTTTACTGGTGCCGGCACCACCGGTCTCACCTACAACGCCAACAGTTTAACCACCGGCACAGGCTTAGCCCTCTCCACGACGTCTACCGCGCTTTCCTCAGGATCACTTCTTACAGCAACACAAAACGCAACACTCACCGGACTTCCCGACACAAACATTTCTGGATCCGTGGGTGGGTTTAATCGCACTGTTGTTGTTGATACAGGAACGAACTTAGAGATAGAAACAGGCGTTGTAAACATTACAGATAACGTGTCGACAATTGGGGCCGGCGCGGTTGATATTTCTGGTTGGGGGTTGGGAGTAACTCAAGCCGGTCTTGGTGATGCAATTTTTGCCAGAAATACCAGCGCAACAAACACAGACAACGTGTTACTTATAACACACGCTGGTAATGGATCCCTCATCAGTGGAACTGCCAGTTTTGCAACAACGGCGAATACCGTCGATATCGCCGCGCCTTCGCTTACCACTGGCCAAGCGCTTAAAATTACTACCGGCAACTTTACTGACGACTCTGGTCGTGCCTTATTTATCGACACCGGCGAGACAGCCGCTGCGGCTGATCTCATCCTCCTTCAAGACGACTTTGGAGGAGCAAATAACGACATCTTCCGCGTTGAAGGTGACGGCGAAGTCTTCAGCGATATTGGGTTTAGCGCCGGTGCTTCAGGGACGACCAACTTTTTAGATAACTCCATTGTCTCCACAGGCACCTTCACCCTCGATTCCTCTGGCACGGTTCAGCTTGGCACCGATGATGACTTCTTGCCGCAGCTTGGCGCGGGATCGGCCGATATTGGCGCAACGGGAACACGCTGGGACAATCTTTTCTCCGTTGTTGGTGATTATTCTGACAGCGTCAATATCGCTGCCGCCGATGCTCCAACTGTCGACATGCTCTCTATCACCAACACTGGTCAAGCCACGACCACGGCAAACGTTGACGGCCTTTCTCTCACCTTTGGTGCAACCAATAGTACGAATAATCTTTTGCATCTTGTGCCATCGTATACAGGTAACGGTAGTGACACCTATTCCGTTCTGGCCGTGGACGCCTTTACGGCCACGACAAGCGGAACGGATTTTGTAAACGGCATTTCTATCGGCGCCCTTACCGACGCCGGTGGAGGAACCATTAACTCTACGGGGATCTCGCTCGGTACAGGTTGGGACATTGGCATTTCCGGTAATGGCTTCTATTTCGACGGCAACGGCGCCCTCAACATTACCCCATCAACAAACGCCACAGCACTCACACTCACGGGCACTAACGTCACGTCTAACACGCTCCTCAGCCTTGCCGCCAGAACAACGAGCGGCACTCTTCTGAATACGGCCTTTGGAGGGGCAACCACGCAAACCGGCGGCCTCACTGGTCTTAACTTAGACATGTCGACGAACCTGACAGGGGCCAATAACCAATTCATCAAGGGAGCAGTCGTTACCACGCTAGGCGGAACACGTTCAGGCGGCGGCACAGAAGGACTTACGGCATACAGCGCGCTCAGCGGTGCAGCAATCACGCAGAACACCGCTGCTGGAGCGATTACCTGGAACGGCTATCTTGCTACAATTCCCGCCATCACTCAAACAACCGGCAGTGTACAGGCAAACGGGGTAAACATTGCTTTCCCAGACACTGGCGCAATTACTACTGGTGGACAAGAAACCGGAATTAATATCACAGCGCCAACAACTGGTCCGGCCGCTGGCACAATGATCGGACTAAACATCGGTACAATCACCACCCCTGGCGCTGGAACAGAACAGGGTATTGTTATTGGCAACGGATGGGACACGGCCATTACGGTTAACAGTGGAAAGTTCGCCGTCGCATCAACAGGTATCACATCCGTTAACTTAAACGGTACGGCAACCACCAACGGTTTGTGTCACTCCGGTGCCAACGTCGACGCCGCCACAGATGCAACACGCGACATTGTAGCTTGTAGCGGTGCCCCCGCTGACTTTGCCGAGTGGTATGAAACAGACGGCTCCGTTGCGGCTGGAGATGTGGTAGCCCTTTCCGACCAAACGATCACCTACACAGCCAATGAAAGTAACGCGTTTACGGGAGAAATCTTGCGAGCCACTTCCCAAAAAACACTACCTATCCTTACCTTGGCAAGCTCTGCTTCTGGAAGCAAAACCTTCGGCATCATCTCCACCTCGCCAATCCAGGTGATTGGATCTGATCTTAAGGAGCAAGCCGAGCATCCACAGCCTGTGGCCTTGAATGGACGTGTTCCTTTGCATGTGAACGATGAAAACGGCCCAATCGCTCCTGGGGATGCCCTCACCCCATCGAGCACTCCTGGATTTGCCCGCAAAGCAAACAGCGGGGAAGCGATCGTCGCTACAGCCCTCAGCAGTCTTACGTCTGGCCAAGGAACCATCCAAGTCTTTGTGCGCTATGGTGCCGGCCAAATTGTGAATGACTCCGCCTCAGTCAACACAGCTTCCGACACGCACAGTGGAAGTCTTTCTTCACTGAGCCTCGACGGCGACCTCTACTTGAACGGTCATCAAATCATTAACATTGGCCGATTGGTTGGTATTGCCGACAACTGGAGCGTGGAGGAAGATGGTACATTTATTACAACAAAGACTTACACTGCCGAAGTCGACACCCTTCAAGGCGGCACGGCAACAGTTACTGCCACCATGTCTCCACAAACAACCATCACCCTTTCTGGAACGAGCGAGCTCAACAATGGCGAAGCACAGATCGACTTTGAAGATATCGATCCCAACTTCAACGACATCATTTCGCCGGTGGCAGAAATCCGCGTACTCGTTACTGCCAACGGTCCGACGGATCCGTTGTACGTGAGTGAAAAAGATAATAATGGATTCTCGGTGCAGGAATCTGGTGGATCTTCAGACGTTAGCTTTGATTGGTTGGTGATTGCTTACCGTAACGGCTACGAGCCGTCCGAAGCATTGGTGCCGACCACGACTCCGGAAGTCACACCGTCAGAGACGTCGACGGAAGAACCGGCACTGTCAGAGACGTCGGCGGACACAGCACCCCCTTCTGACACACCCACCACTGAGCCAACAACAGACACAGCGGACACAACGACATCAACTGAACCAACAGAATCAGCGGACCCCGTCAGTTCTTCCTCTGACACTCCGACGGATGCCGCACCGACCGATTCAGTTCCACCCGCGCCAGACACAAGCGCGGACACAGCCCCAACCCCGTAAAACATAAAAAAGTTCGACCGCCGTCCCGAGAGGGATGGCGGTCTTTTCGGCGCATGAAGTTGCGCTAGTTGATGGGCGGGGCTACACAGCGACCAAGGATCGTACCCTTGAAATTCGCCGTATGTCCGTAAGACACGGCTTTCGGCATGCCCAGGTAGTGGGCACCACCGACTTTGGCGGTGATGGGTTGCCCATCCAGATCACCCGCGATTCGCAGATAGGCACGTCGAGGAATGTTCGGATCGCGGACGACTTCGACCGGCAGGTCATTTGCCGGATTCCCCTCTGAACCGATTCCGTCGCGGTAGGCGAGGTATCCAATCGGACGGTTGCGCCAATCCCACTCCGCACCTTCCGTAGACAAGACGTAAGTCCCGTCCGGATCGAGTCCAGCATGGACGTTGGCGAAACCGACGATATCACGCTTCAGATGCGCGAAGGTGAAGGTGTCCATCTGAACCACGCCAGTAGCGGCCGTGCGAATCACGAAGTGTGACCCTTCGGCCATCTTCATGAAAGCTTGCGTACTGACGTTCGCTCGAGGATCTGCCCACTCCCACGCATTGCCGACCATGTCGACTGCCCCCCAAGAACTCTTGCACAGAGGGAAGCTGCCTGTCGGCATCAGCGAACGGGACTTGTTGCTGATGTTGCAGTTGGCTGTCGCTGCCGTTTCATCAATCTGTCCGGCTGCTTTCAACCACTCCTTTAGCGTGGCCAGGTGCCAGCCCTCCCCCTGCATGGTGCAGAACGCTCGCGCCTGACTGAAGGAATAGCCAACGGTGGGCACGACCCCAGGCGAAGACGTGATCACGACCCCCTTCGGAGGAATCGCACCCGCCACTCCCTGCAAATCGCTTCCGAAGTTTCCACGAACAGACGGTTCGTGCGCGTGAATACAGAACGTGTCTTCCGTGTCGCGCACAAGAACCATCCCTACCGGACACTGCGACACGTTCGTCGCAGTCCCACTGTGAGAGGGAACTTGATCGCCCAGTAGCGTCGCGCAGAGTGCCGCGACAGCAGCCATGAGTTTACGCATGTGCGACTCCTCCTATTAAACTATAGAACACTTTTTTCATCTTTGTCAATCCATAAAACACGGAAACGCCGCCAAAGTCAGCCGCGTTGTGTTATACTAATCGCATTAACGTTCATAATTCGTCTTGTTCATTATGGAAACGTCCGCTTCACGTTTTCGCAACCTCGCGCGTGCTTACGAACCTGTAGTGCGTTGGTTGCTGATTGCTCTCGTGTTTCTCCTCCCCCTGTGCATCCTTCCGCTTACCGTCGACCCGCTGGAAGTTAACAAACAAACACTGCTGACATTTTTTGTCTGCTTGTCTGCTCTGGCCTGGCTTGGCAGTGTCATCACACGTCGAGAGCTCACCATCAAACGCGGCCTGGTGGTGATTGTGCCGGCACTGTTTCTGCTCGCTAGTATTCTTTCAGCGGAATTATCCGGCGGCTATTTCAATACCTGGATTGGACAAGCAGGACAGCAGTACGCCAGCGTTCTCACGACGGCATTTTTCTTCATTTTCTTCTTACTCATAAGCAACAATAACGAACAGCAACACGACACCCGCCGACTCCTACTCGCCGTACTTGCTTCCGCCACCCTCGTCGCCATCCAGCTTACCCTACAACTATGCGGGGTTCCTGTACTCGGTCTACTTGGGCAATCGGGCACCGCCGCCAACACCATTGGTACATTAAACGCGGCAGCTATTTTCCTTATTGGGGCGGTCATTCTTGGAAACGGACTCCTTCTACAAGACAAGCCGTGGCTTGGTGATTCCATTTCTCTCCATCGTTTCGCCCGTATTCTCACTTTCGTTCTCACCGCCCTCTCCCTCGTCGTTTTCATCGCTTTAGATTATTGGGTGCTATGGGTGATTCTCTTGGTCGGCGTCGCCTTGTTATTTGTCTTCGCGCTTTCACGCACGGAACAAGCACAAACGCACGGCCACGTTGTTTTACCAATGGGACTATTTGTCGTTGCCTTGCTGTTTCTTTTTCTTCCTTCCCCCTTTCACCTTGGAGCTATTCCAGAGGTTACACTGAGCCAAAAGACGAGCTGGGAGATTGGCAAACAAACCCTTAGTGGAAACACACTTCTCTTTGGATCTGGTCCGGGAAGCTACCAGCAAGACTTCAACAGCTTTCGCCCGACGAACTTGAACGCCACGACTTTTTGGTCGACACCGTTCGATCGCGCCTCCTCACATATTCTTACCCTCTTGCCAACAATCGGCCTTGTCGGTACAGGATTGTTCTTGCTGTTCATTTTCGTTTTGGCCACCAAGACGCTGCATCATATTGTCCGACGCAAGAGCGATAACGACGGCGTGCTCTTCGCCGTCTTCGCCGCCTGGAGTTCGCTTGTTGTGGCCATGGCATTGTATTCCACAACCATGACTCTCCTGTTCTTTTTCTGGATGCTGTCTGCGTTACTCGTGCGCCATCTAGCGCAAAAGTCGTCATCGCTTTCCTTTACCCAATCACCACGGGCGGGATTACTGTCGTCTTTTCTCTTTGTACTCTTGGCCGTTGGTATCGTAACGGGGCTGTTTATAACCAGCCAGCGCTATGCGGCCGAAATAGCCTTTGCCCAAGCCGTCGCTCTTGATCGTTCTGCAGGAGATTTAGACCAAATTATTCAGAGACTTAACACGGCAGCAACCTTCAATCGACTTTCCGACGTCTACTATCGCAATCTTTCTCAAGCACTTTTGCTGCGTGTACAAAAAGGATTGTCGGAGGAAAATGTTTCTTCAGAAACGTCGCAACAGCTACTCCAGCTGACTGCACTCAGCATCAATGCTGCCAAACAAGCAACGGTCTTGAATCCAAACAATGTTGCCAATTGGACCGTACTCGGATCCTTATACCGTGAGGTCTCTTCGCTCGACCAAAGCGCCGAACCGTTTGCCGTGGAAGCTTTCACGCGAGCCAGTGTGTTGGAACCCACCAACCCCACACACCCAACCAACCTTGGTCAAAGCTATCTCACCTTCGCCCAAATCATCCAATCAAAAGCCACTACTGCCAAAACGGCTGTCAGCGCGGAAGATCAACAAACCATTACCGATGATCTGACAAAAGCCGAAGGGGCCTTTACCCAAGCCATCACTCTTAAATCCGACTACGCGCCAGCACATTATCAATTGGCCGTTGTCTACCAATTGCAAGGACGCTTGGCAGACGCCATCACCAAAATGGAAGCGGTCAAACAATATAATCCCCTCGACGTGGGCGTTGCCTTCCAGCTTGGCCTGCTCTATTTGCGCCAAGGAAAAACCGATCTCGCTCAGGCTGAACTTGAACGTGCCATACAACTCGAGCCAACCTATGCCAACGCCCGTTGGTTCCTGGCAGCCATTTACGAACAAAAGGGGATGATCGACAAAGCGATTGAGCAAGTAAGTAAAGTGGCAGAGGTCAATCCAGACAACGCCCTTGTCAAAACTAAATTGGAACGCCTACAGTCCGGTCAAACCACAGAAGGAATTCCTGAGCCAATCGAATCTGGAGAAACGTCAGCTACCAATCCGGACGACCAGCAACCAACCCCGTAACCTACGAGAAAAAACAAAAACGCCTCGGCATAATGCCGGGGTGTTTTTGGTGGACCGTAAGAGATTCGAACTCTTGACCTCTTCCATGCCATGGAAGCGCTCTACCAACTGAGCTAACGGCCCATGACGTGCCGAAAAGATACGCTTTCTCAGCAAAGACGTCAAGATGTCTAGGTCGCAGACAGCGGATAGGCTTGTTCAAAACGATCCATTCTTCCTTTCAAACTTTTCGTTTCACTCATTTGATCACCGAGAAGATCTAAAACGCGATTCATTGTTTTATTGAGTGAAGCAAACCCTTGCCGCATTTCTGTGCGTAAATCTGATAACCCTAGTTCAAACCCGTCCATTCTATCCGTGAGTTGATTAAACGATTCTTTGAACAAGTCCGCTTGTTCGCTCGCGCTGGACTCGACAATTTCGTGTACTTCCTGCCGCGTAACCATAGGTTGAGAAAAAAATATCCACATGTTGGAGCATGTAGCGTACTGGTACCGACAAGCTTAGCAAGTTTTCAGACAAAAATCAAGTGGATAAATCAGTCTTAAAATTGCTTTTTCGCCGACGTATCGTTATACTCGCCAAACATCAAAGCGAACGCTCTCGTCTATACATATTCTATGTTACAAATCGGCATCGTTGGCCTGCCCAACGTCGGAAAATCTACCCTTTTCAAAACGCTCACCAAAAAACAGGTGCCTTGCGAGAATTTTCCGTTTTGTACCATCGAACCAAACGTAGGAATTGTAGAGGTACCAGACGATCGCTTGCATCAACTTTCCGCTAAATCCAAATCAGAAAAAACCGTAGCCACGGCGATTGAGTTTGTAGACATTGCCGGAATCGTCAGAGGCGCCAGCAAAGGGGAGGGGCTTGGCAACAAATTTCTTTCGCACATTCGCGAAGTCGACGCGATCGCCCATGTGGTGCGCGCCTTTGCTGATCCTAACGTCACCCACGTCGATGGCTCCGTGGATCCAATCCGCGACGTGGAGGTAATTGAAATTGAACTGGCTACGGCCGACTTGAATACCTTAGAAAAATACATTGGCACGGTGCAGTCGAAAATGAAAGCAGGGAAAACGAAGGACTTAGAAAAAGAGTTAGCCTTGCTTGAGCGTATCCAGCCCGTGTTAGCCGCGGGAAAGATGGCGATCACGGTGGAGATGGATGAAGAGGAAAAAAAGATGATCAAAAGCTTGTCCCTTCTGACCGCCAAACCGATTTTGTATATCGTCAACGTTGATGAAACCTCGGCAGCTGATCCTAACTGGACTTCTCCACTCGGATCTGGTCGTTTGGCGATTCCGCTCTCGGTCAAAATCGAATCCGAACTTGTCGACTTACCCAAAGAAGAAGCGGCGGCGTTTATGGCCGAGCTTGGACTTAACGAATCCGGCCTTGATCGGGTGATCAAAAAAGGCTACGAGCTTCTAAATCTAATCACCTACTTCACGAGCGGCGAAAAAGAATCCCGCGCCTGGACAATCGAAAAAGGCACCAAAGCCCCACAAGCTGCCGGGGTCATTCACACAGACTTTGAAAAAGCCTTTATTTGCGCGGAAATTATCAATTGGAAAGATTTTGTAGAGCTGGGAGAGTCTGGAGCCAAAGCTGCTGGCAAACTACGCACAGAGGGAAAAGAGTACGTGATGCGTGACGGCGACACCTGTCACTTTAAAGTGGGGGTTTAGGAATTTTTGACCACCGCGTCTTCCGAGGGCTTGACACGAGTTGCGATTTTTTTCTCAGTTTATTATAGTTACCAGCGCTAAAAACTAACGGAAAAAATCTATGAACATGTTCATGGGTGATGACGACGACTTTAACTCCGGACTCGTCAGCGACGATGATACCGAGGATGAGATGGAGGGTATGGGTGAGGAAGGCGAGGACGAAGACGAGGCGGATGAAGAAGATGAAGAGGACGACATGTAACTACACGCGTTTGAGCACGAGAATTTCGCGCGCCACACGTTGGCCTTCTCGCTCATAGACAAACCGCTTCTCAAGGGTAAAACCGGGGAGCGGTTTTGTCATAGCTGATCCTGTACGAAACAAAGGAAACGCCACAACAAGCATAGCGTTCGGTTTCATGAAGTCGTGGATGTTTTTAAACACCTTCAGATACAGTTCGGTCAATTCGTTCTTCATCGTTTCTAGTTCTGCTTTTGTTTCCTCGCCGCGCTGCGGGCGTCCTAAAAAGGGTTCTGTCACCACGCAGTCCACGCGACCGTCAAGACGTAAATCCTGCGCAGGGGACAAATACAACCGCACATCGTGGTTTTCGCCAAAAGCCCAGCGTAAATTTTTGTCCGTATCTTTAAACGCTTTTTCGCTAATGTCGCCGCCGACGATTTCAGAAAATCCGAGCAATCCCGCCTCCATTAAAATGGTTCCGGATCCACAAAACGGATCCAGCAACGACGCGCCGTCCGGTTCAATACCGGTAAGGTTGATCATCATGCGGGCAAGCTTTGGGGGAAGCATCCCGCTCTTCGCATCGCGCGCCGGACGACCAAAGTCACGCGTACTCCATGCTTCAAAGTCTTGGATGGTTTCTGTCTGCCCGATCAAAATCTCCCCATTCGCTTCAATCAATACATATTCACCACCAGAAGTGAGCAGATGATTCTTTGCAATAACAACACTCGATAATGCCGGCTCTCGGCTAGTGACGAGGCGACACGAGAATCCATCTTCCTTCAACTTCTTTTTAATCTCAAGCCCGAGCGGTTCTACATTGCGAGAAATATGATTGCCATAGGCGCTGACACCAAACTCAATGCGTCCCTCCACATAAGGCATCATCGAGCGGATTAAGTCAGCGGCATCTTCTTTATTCCACTTTGGGAGCGACCCAATAATCGATCCGATCTTAATCGTTCCAGCCAGACGAGCCTGAAGATTAGGCAACGACGTTTTTACTTCATCAACAAGTAGAACATCGCCCGCGTGAACGAGGCCCTTATCGTCCTTTTTTCCAAGGACAGCTTTAATCTCAGCAATGGAGAGTTCTGGGTGTGACCCTAAAACAAAGAAAATCATAGTAGGGGCATTATAGGGGGACTTGACCTTTTTGGCTAACTTCGCTAGAGTTCGGCTACTAATTCGTCCATAGCCCTTAAGGGTTCCCCGAGCAACTCGGGGCGGAATAATAGAACGTTCAGATTTGAGGCTAGTTTCGATGAACGGAGTGGCGACAAGGAGACGTATACGCCATACGTCGACGAAGACGCCGAGGCTCCGTGAGTCGAAAATAGACCAAATGTGAACGTTCTCCAGCTATGATCAAACAGTACGAACTGTTGTACATCATCCCGGCGGTGATGACCGACGCCGAAGCCGAGACTGCCGCCACCAAAGTGACCGATCTTATTAAGGCCACCGGGGCCACCGTCATCCGCGACGAGAACTTGGGTAAGCTCAAGCTCGCCTACCCGATCAAACACCAAAAGCACGGCTTTTACATGCTGGTGCAATTTGATGCTGAGGGTGCGGTGATTGCCAAGTTGGAAAACGACTTGCGCTTGAACGAAAACGTTCTCCGTCATCAGCTCACCTCTCGCCCAGAAGGCGCGGAGAAACGCGTTTACAAACTCGAGGCCTATCAATCGCCAATCAACGAAGAAGGCTTTGCCATGCGTCGCGGCGAACGTGATTTGAAACGCAAAGGCCCAACTGCGCCAACCTCTTCGGCTCCCATGAAGAAAGGTCCGGACATGACCGTGGAAGAGCTCGACAAAAAGCTTGACGCTATTTTGGAAGGCACAAACGAAAACGTTTAATCTATGGCAGGTTCTCTCAATAAAGTCATGTTGATCGGCAACCTGACCCGCGACCCGGAATTGAAACAGATTCCGAGCGGCCAATCGGTCTGTTCCTTCGGACTAGCCACGAGCCGTACCTGGAAAGACACTGCTGGAGCCAAACAAGAACAAACAGAATTCCACAACCTTGTAGCTTGGGGCAAACTCGCCGAAATCTGCGGCCAGTACCTCACCAAGGGTAAGAAAATCTACGTCGACGGCCGTTTGCAGACCCGCGACTGGGAGGGACAAGACGGCGTCAAACGCTATCGCACGGAAATCGTTTTGGAAAACATGATCATGCTCGGCGCGCCGGGCGGCATACCGGGATCAACCGGAGCTTTCACCCAAGCCGGCGCCGGCAAGCCTTCCATGACTCCTCCCATGAGCCAAGACGAACCAAGCGTTTCTCCGGACGACGAAATCAAAGTCGAAGACATTCCTTTTTAATCTCCTATGGCCTTCAATAAGAAAAATTCCAATTCCACCCAGCGCCACTGCTGGTTCTGCGTCAACAAACTCCACGACGTGGACTACAAAGACACGACCGTTCTGCGCCGTTTCGTTTCTTCCTTCGGAAAGATCGTCCCACGCAAGCGATCGGGCGTCTGCAACTGGCACCAACGCGACCTTTCCGGCGCTATTAAACGCGCGCGCATCATGGCCTTGCTGCCCTTCGTCCAAAAATAGACCACCCCCAACCCCTCCTTATCGGTAAGGAGGGGAGATAACCGATAGGCGGGGCCACTGTGCCCCGCCTTCGCTGTTTCTATGGACTTACAAAAACTGTTTGAAGATCGCAACACCCTAAACGCGGCAATCCGTGGCTTTTTCGTCTCGCGCGGATACCTGGAAGTGGAAACTCCTATCCTCGTTGCTTCACCAGACATGTCGCCGGCACTCACACCATTCGAAACAACACTCGTCGGAGCGGATGGTTCGACCTATCCGGGCGGACTCATTACTAGTCCCGAGTTCTCCATGAAAAAGCTCCTTGGTGCAGGATTACAAAAGATCTTCACCCTCACGAAGGTCTTTCGTAATAGTGACTTCTTCGTCGACGACGCCCCAAAGCAACACAACCCAGAGTTCACCATGATCGAGTGGTACCAACAGGGGGCTGATTACAACCTTGGGATGGATGAAACTGAGGCCTTGATCAAACATTGTGCCAAGCAATTTCCAGAGTCAAAGCTGACATTTCCCTTTGCGCGCGTCCACATTCCTACTGCTTTCAAAGCTGCCTCCGGCGTCGAACTCGACGGGGCCACAGCCGAGGAACTCCGTGCCAGATGTGAACGCTTAGGCCTAACAACAGACCCAACAGACACATGGTCTGACCTCTTTCATCGGATCTTTTTGACCCAAATTGAAACCAAACTCCCAACCACAGGAGCCTTTGTTTACGACTTTCCTCGTGAACAAGCCGCCTTGTCGTGCCTCACCCCTGATGGAAAGTACGCGGAGCGTTTTGAGCTTTATATCCAAGGTACAGAGCTCTGTAATGCCTTTACCGAACTTACGGACGCAGCCGAACAGCGCCGCAGGTTCGAGGAAGAAACAGCCGAACGGTCTCGCCTGGGCAAAACCCGGTTCCCCATTGACGAAGACCTCCTTGCCGGGCTACCATCCCTGCGCCAACCGACCTTCGGAAACGCCCTGGGGGTCGATCGCTTGCTCATGCTTCTCACGGGAGCGAAGTCGATTGAAGACGTCCTCGCATTCCCGGCAAGACTACTATTTAAAAATCCGAAACCCTAAATCCGAAGTACCAAACAAATTCGAAAAGGAAAAAGAAAATCTTTAAACATTTTCCATTCGAATTTTCCGCTTATTTCGGATTTCGACATTCGAATTTCGTATTTATTCAACCTATGCCATCACCAAACGACATCAAAAAGGGCACCGTCATTAACCTCAACAACGATCTCTGGATTGTGGTTGAGTTTCAACGTGTCTCCCCAGGAAAGGGGAGTTCGTTCGTGCGCACGCGCATCCGCAACATCCGCACCGGTAAGATTCAAGAAAACTCGTTCAAATCTGCCGAAACCCTCACTTTCGAGGAAGTCTCCTACAAAAACATGCAGTATTTGTACGGCGACCAAACAGGCCACACCTTCATGGACAACGTTTCCTACGAACAAATGACCTTGCAGCCAGAGATGATCGGCGACGACGTCAAATACTTGAAAGAGGGGTTGCCGGTAATGATCATGACTCATGGAGAAAACCCCATTGCCATTGAAGTGCCAAAAAAGATCCAATATAAAGTCGTTTCCTCGCCGATGGCCATTAAAGGAGACACTGCCGGCGGCAACGTCACTAAAGAAGTGGTGGTCGACAACGGTCTTACCGTACACGTGCCGATCTTCATAAAAGAAGGGGAAACCATCGCCGTAAACACCGAAACGGGCGAATACGTGGAGCGGATTCAGAATTAGTGGTAAAATCTGCCGTGCCTATGGCACGAAGACGCAGACATAAAAAAGAAGAGGAACACGAGGCCCCCAAGCTGCATCTCAATCCCGAGACCAAGCGCGGGATCCTCGTTGTTCTGTTTTTTGCGCTGGCAGCCATTTTATTTTTGTCGTATGTGGGGCTGGCCGGCAGCGGAGGTGATGCGATCGATCGTTTTGCCTCCCTTCTGTTTGGCTGGGATCGCTTGCTCGTGCCCGCTTCGCTCGTTTTGGTCGGTGCTTCGCTCATGTTTGAGCGTGTACGGCTTTCCGCCTGGAACTACATTGGGCTCGTACTATTTTTCCTTTCATTTAACGCCATCGTAAACCTCGTCGCTTTCAGAAACGAAATTCCAAGTTCGCTTACCGAACTCGGCAGTGCCGGCGGATACGTGGGTGCCATGCTCTATCAAATCTTTTTTGCCTTAACGGGTCTGTGGGGCTCACTCGTCATAAGCGCCTCTCTCCTACTCGTCGCCTTAATGTTGCTTTTTAACACCTCATTGCGCTCTGTCTTAACCGTGCACACCCACGTTACCGGACGCTTTGGAGAACTGTTGCACCGCCGTGGCGCGCAGGACGACGTCCAGCCCGTAGACGACGAGGATTCTGTAAGCGAGGAGGACGAGGACCCTGCAGAAGACGAAGCAGAGGAGCCTGCCATCGCCCCGGCCTTTCGTAAATCTCCCGTTTCTGGCGGAACCAAAGAACCTGAAGAGCAGGTGCTTTCCAGTAAAACTCACCGCAAAGTGGAAATTCCTTTCGATTTGCTGGAATCCCGCAGTTCCAAAGCCAACTCTGGAGACTTAGTAAAAAACCGCGAGATTATTCAGAAAACCCTTTCGCAATTCGGTATTGATGTCGAGATGGGGGAGTCACAAATTGGCCCAACCGTTACCCAGTACTCCTTCCGGCCAGCCGAAGGAGTCAAGCTGGCTCGCATTTTGGGATTACAAAACGACCTCGCTTTAGCACTCGCCGCGCACCCCATTCGTATTGAGGCACCGATCCCAGGCAAATCGCTTGTGGGAGTCGAAGTCCCAAACCAGTCAGCGGCAATCGTCTGTCTCAAAGATATTTTGGAATCTAAGCAGTTTAAGAGCCGCCTCTCAAATACTTCCATCGCCCTTGGAAAAGACGTTTCTGGCACGCCGTGGGTTGTGCGATTGGAAAAGATGCCCCATATGCTGGTGGCCGGAGCGACGGGCTCTGGAAAAAGTGTCTGTTTACATTCAATTATTTTGAGTTTGCTCTACCAAAACGGGCCTGATGATTTGAAGTTCATCATGGTCGATCCAAAGCGGGTGGAGATGACCGTTTACGCGGGTATTCCACACTTGCTGATCCCGCCGATTACCAAAGTCGACGACACGGTGAACGCTCTCAAGTGGGCAGTGCGTGAAATGGAACGGCGCTTAGACATTTTATCCAAGTTCGGAGCACGCGAACTCGACAGTTACAACGCTAAAGCCGAGGCCAAAATCCCTAAGCTCGTGATTATCATCGACGAGTTGGCCGACCTCATGACCACTTGCCGTAACGAAGTGGAAGGATCGATCGTGCGCATCGCTCAAATGGCTCGCGCGGTCGGTATTCACTTAGTGTTAGCCACGCAACGTCCGAGTGTAGACGTTATCACCGGTATCATTAAAGCCAACGTGCCTACCCGCATCGCCTTTGCGGTGGCTAGCCAAATCGATTCTCGTACGATTTTAGATACCTCTGGTGCGGAAAAACTGCTAGGGCGTGGCGACATGCTCTATTCCTCGGCCGAACTCGGCAAACCCAAGCGCTTGCAAGGACCATATGTTTCTGATGGAGAAATTGAAAAGGTGGTGAAGTTCCTGCGCCGGGTGGGTGAACCGGACTACAATTACACCATCACCGAAAAACAAAAAACCGGCACTGTTCTCGATATGATGAATGACGAGGACTCCGATCCAATGCTGGAAGAGGCTATCCAAGTCGTGCTCGAGGCCGGAAAGTGCTCCACTTCGCTATTGCAGCGACGCCTAAAGCTCGGCTATGCCCGCGCGGCACGCATTGTCGACTTACTCGAACAAAATGGTATTGTGGGTCCTGGCGAAGGAGCCAAACCGCGAGAAATCTTAATCAAGGAATGGCCACCGGCTGGACAAGCGGAAGAAGACGAGGAAACATTTGAGAGCGAAAATGCTTCGATGCTCGACGACGCGACCGATGCGGTGGATGAGCCGGTCGAGCCAGAAATACCCTCGCCGGAAATCACAGTTCCGGAGGCCAATGAGAAAAAAGAGGAGCAGGGGGACGAAGACCAAGATTGGTTTATTGATGAAACCAAGCACTAGCTTATGGGTTTTTCCGTACGCAAAGTTGAACAAACCGGAGCAAGCTTTGGAAAAAAGCTGAAGGCGCTTCGTCACGATCGCGGACTTAATGTTGCTCAGATTGCGGAAGCGACTCATGTGCAAGAAAAAATTATTCTAGCACTTGAAGCTGATGCCTTTCACCAATTACCCGAGCCAATTTATACTCGCAACTTTTTGCGCAGTTACGTGCGCTACTTGGGCGGAGACGAGCGCTACTTTTTGCAAGGGTTTGAAGACGCCCGCGGCACCTGTGATCTTGTTGACCCACTACTTTTACCGCGCCAAAAAGTCCGCCGTGCACGCTTTTTAGTCACCCCGCGTATTTTCCGCTTCGCCGCTTTAGGACTAGTAGCCTCTTTGGTTCTGGTGTACTTGGGTGTTGAAGTACGCCGCATTTTAATTCCACCGACCATCGAAATCGCCGCGCCGATCGACGGACTCACCACCAATTCAGCTATGGTCAGCGTAACCGGTAAAGTTTTTGAGCAAGCAGAAGTGGAGGTTAATGGCCAAAGAATTCTTTTGAACAAAGACGGCAGTTTTGTCGCCGATGTGGATCTTGATCGCGGATTAAATCTCATCACCGTTTCTGCCAAAAAACGTTATTCGCAAACATCAACCGTGTATCGACGCGTGGTTTTGGAAAATAACGCTCAAACAATCGGTATTTCTGGTCCGTTACCCACAGTCATCCCTTGACAAAAGGCGTTTTTCGTGATTAACTAAATTCAACAATAAGCTCCAGTACTCTAAAAAAGTGCTGGAGCTTTGCGTTTACACAAGTTTGACTTTTATTCTTAACTTTTAAACGTAGCACCGCGTCGATCCAGCTAGACCGACGCGGTGAGAAATGAGTGAGACGCTCAGTCGATCGAGCGCACGAGCCTGTTGTAGTGCCAGAATGCATCGGAGACGACTGCAGCACAGCCGAGCAAGATCATGCCGACGAGAAGGAGCGGGTTGGTCGCCTGCCACACGAACGGGGTGGCGAGCAACGGCCCCAACGGAAGGATCCAGGTCGCCCCATCGACCCGCTTGAGCCAAAACCGATGCCGCCAAGTGGTCACGACGTAGTCCTGCCAGGCGTAGCGGACCTCGCGATGCACTTCCTTCGTCCGGTGGGCACACCGCGTGTAAGCGACGTAGACCTTGAGCGCCACCCAGTGATAGGGGGCGAACAGGTAATAGAGACCGTTGGTGAGGAGCCCGTGGTAGCGGTAGCTGGCCTCAAGGTCGTAGTGCGCCGCATACAAGAGCGTGGCCCCCAAACAAAGCAGTCCGACACTCTCCGCCCCGTACTCGTCGAAGCTCCCAAAAAAGACGATGTGGAACAGAGAAAGAAGCGAACACACGACCACGATCGATGCAGGACCCATGACCGCGATGAACTTTACACCGATGAGCATGCGACCGATATCGGCACAGCGGTCGTGGTTGAAGAAGTGCATGGCGCGGTACAGCAACGATTCCATGATTGACCTCGGGGACGTCTGATCCTCTCATGAAACAGCCGAGGTGTCAACGCTACGACGACACAAACAGAAAGGTCGATTTTCACTTAGGTGCGCGTTAGATAGCGCCATGCATATACAAAACAGTCATAAAACATACCTAAACCAAACCACATGAGAAAACTGATCGTCAACGTACCGGACGCTCTGTTCGACAATATTGAAAAGGCCAAAGTGGCTTGGGGATACGCCAGCAAGTCTGAGTTTTTCCGCCACGCCATCCAGCAATACTTAGAAAATAGAGAAAAGACCCTCACCCAGTCCTTCTTGAAACACTCACCAACGTAACACTATTCTAAAAGGTATCACCACCGAAACGTTCTATGTTATAATCCTCCTATCAAGGAGGCCTCGCAAGACGCGGGGTTTTGTAATCTGAAACTTTATGGCAAAAGTAGACGCGAAAGAAGAGACCGGGAAAGGAAAGGCGGCGATGGAGGCGATTAGCCAGATTAAGCAGCGATTTGGGGAAGGATCGATCATGCGCCTTGGGGAAGCCAAAACCATGGAAATCGACGCCATCTCTACTGGCTGTTTGTCGATCGACTTAGCCTTGGGGGTCGGTGGAGTGCCGCGTGGGCGCATTATTGAGATTTTTGGTCCTGAGTCTTCTGGTAAAACCACATTGGCCCAGCACATTGTTGCCGAAGTGCAAAAAACAGGGGGGATTGCGGCTTATGTTGATGCCGAGCACGCCTTGGATCCAGACTACGCGGAAAAGATTGGAGTAAAAATCGACGAGTTGTTTATTAGCCAACCGGATACTGGTGAACAAGCACTGGAAATTGTGGAGACCCTCGTGCGTTCAAATGCCGTGGACGTTGTGGTTGTAGACTCCGTGGCGGCTCTTACGCCTAAGGCAGAAATTGAGGGGGAAATGGGAGATTCTCATATGGGCTTGCAGGCTCGCCTTATGTCGCAAGCGTTGCGCAAACTGGCTGGCATCATCTCCAAATCCAACACCACAGTAATTTTTATCAACCAAATCCGCCACAAAATCGGGGTTATGTTTGGCAACCCAGAAACGACCCCTGGAGGCAATGCTCTCAAATTTTACTGTTCTATTCGCATTGAAATCCGCCGTGCCGCGCAAATCAAACAAGGCGATGCGATTATTGGCAACCGTGTGAAGGTGAAAGTGGTCAAAAACAAGGTCGCTCCGCCGTTCCGCACCTGCGAATTCGACATTATGTACAACGAAGGCATTTCTACCGCCAGCGACTTGCTGGACGTCGGCGTACGCTTTGGAGTCGTAAATAAAAACGGCAACACCTATTCGTTTGGAGAAGAACGTATTGGTCTTGGGCGCGAAAATTCTCGCATGGCTCTGCGCTTGAATCCAAAGATGATGGCGTCAATTCGCAAAGAAATCCTTAAAAAAATCGAGGCGGGCGAAGCAGAGATTACTTCAGAACCCGAGGAAAAAGACTAGAATCATTGACAAAACAAGAATAATCTGCTATACTCTTGCGTACAATTAATCTTTCCTCTTTATGGAAGAGACCTGCGGTATCTGCCTCAACGCCGAGTGCCAGTGCGAAGCCAAATGTGAAACGTGCCAGGAAGCGATGGAGAACTGCTCCTGCGCTTAAGAACCAAAACAAACCAAAACCGCCCGAGCCACCGAAGACCAAGGGCGGTTTTGTTATTTGTTGGGGATAGGGTCGAGACCGCCTTTTGCCCAGGGGTGGCACCGCAAGACCCTCCAAATACTAAGGGCGAGGCCTTTTATTACCCCGTGTGTCTGGATTGCCTGGTGCCCGTACTCAGAACAGGTCGGGTAAAATCGGCAAAAACCTCCTGGGTGGAGCATCCGAAGGGGACCGTGATCCGGCGAAAGCGTCTTTTGATAGAACCGAATCGCTTTTAGCAACGGAAAAGAAATTATTGTACTAAAGTTAGTCA
Source organism: uncultured Gammaproteobacteria bacterium (assembly GCA_964588955.1). Classification (GTDB taxonomy): domain Bacteria; phylum Patescibacteriota; class Patescibacteriia; order UBA9934; family CAMTUG01; genus CAMTUG01. The sequence continues at coordinate 95,752 of CAZPQJ010000002.1, read as the reverse complement.
TTTTTTAATAACTTTCCCTTTTCCAACGCACGCAACAGGTGGGTGCGTATTTCGGACGCCTTTTTGCCAATTGCTGGTGTGCGCGTCAAAATCACCACATCAAAGCCAGTGATAATATTTTTGCTATTATTAGCTAAAATGGCGCGAATTTGGCGTTTGAGCCTGTTTCGCGCCACTGCTTTCTTTGCCACTTTCACTCCAACGACAATGGCAAATCGTGTTTCTTCCAGCCCATTGCGAATGAATTTGATTCCGCACAAGTCGTCGTAAACCCCTTTTCCTTTGGCAAAGACCTTTTTAATGTCCTGATCATTCTTCAGGCTCACAAAATGTCTATTTTTTCTTGAGTTTGACAACCAAACGTTTGCGTCCTTTGGCTTTACGGGACTTCAAAACATTGCGACCATTTTTGGTCGACATACGAGAACGAAAGCCGTGTACTTTAACCACGCGGCGCTTTTTTGGCTGATACGTTCGCTTTGGCATATCGGTTCATGTCTTATAAATCAGAGGTAGAAGCATTATACACCAACTATCCACATTAAATCAACACCCTACTGGGCTGTGCATGCACCGTTCCAACTCTTGCGGGGTTGTGGATAAATAGGTTATGATGCCCGGCACAACGTTCCTAACTTTCCATGCTGGTTATGAACACCAATGAACTTTGGCAGGCCGCGCTCGGAGAAATGGAGTTGAAGCTTTCAAAAGCCAACTTCACCACGTGGTTTAAGAGTACTTTTATCGCTTCCTTCGACGGGGGAGACCTTGTGGTAGCCGTTCCCAACGCTTTTACGAAAACCTGGCTCGAGAAAAAATACCACAAAGAAATCTTTGCTTCTTTGCAAAACATTACCGGAAACGGTATGAAATCGATCGTTTACCGGGTCGAAACGCGTGCGCCAGAGGCAACACCTGTTCAATTTGGAGCACCTCAAACTAGCGTCGAGGAACCTTCTGTCCAAGAATTCGTTAACGAGCCTGTCTTTGCTCAGAGTAATAGTGTTTCGCAAGATTTCAACCAGGCAGACTCTCCTCTCAACCCACGCCACACTTTCTCTACCTTCGTTGTAGGAAAACATAATGAGCTTGCTCACGCGGCGAGCCAGGCCGTGGCCGCCCAACCGGGCACAGCCTACAACCCCTTGTTTGTTTACGGGGGGGTAGGGCTTGGAAAAACCCACCTTTTACACGCCATTGGCAACCACGTTTTGAGCAAAAACCCAGGGGCGCGCATCCGTTACGTCTCCTGCGAGCGATTTACAAATGAATTTATTAGTTCGGTGCGTAACGGTTTAGCCCACGAATTCAAAGATCGCTATCGCAACATCGATGTCCTGTTGATTGACGATATCCAATTCATCACTAGTAAAGAACGCACGCAAGAGGAATTTTTTCACACCTTTAATGCGCTTCGAGAACGCGACAAACAGATTGTTATCTCCTCTGACCGCCCCCCAAAAGCTATTCCCGCCCTGGAAAACCGTCTCCTTTCCCGCTTTGAGTCGGGGATGATGGCCGATGTTGGCGCCCCAGACGTGGAAACGCGCATGGCCATTCTTGAATCAAAGTGCAATGAAAAATCCTACCCGCTCAACCGCGATTTGCTGTACTTTATCGCTAACGCCATTCAATCGAACGTGCGCGAACTCGAAGGAGCTTTGACCAAAGTCATCGCCTATCACCAGTTCAAAAACGTGGAACCGAGCGAAGAAAGCATTACCCCTATTTTGGTGAGCTATCAGCCGGCGCAGATGAAAAAGTCCATCACCCCCCGCCAACTGATTACTACGGTGGCTTCCTACTATGATTTGGCCGTGGAAGATTTGCTGGGTAAAAGCCGAGAAAAGCGCCTGGCTTTCCCTCGCCAGATCATTATGTTCCTCATGCGCGACGAGATGAAGTCCTCCTTCCCCTCCATCGGCGCCGAACTTGGCGGGAGAGACCACACAACAGCGATGCACGCCCATGACAAAATTCGCGGCGTCCTCTCGGTCGACGAGAAATTACAACGCGATATTGAACTCATCAAACAACGCCTCTTTGCTCTTTAATCACACCCTTCTCCACACGCCATACACACCCCGCGATCGCCGTGGAAAAGCCTGTGTAAAAATCGTGGGTGAACCGCCTACAAATTCCGTACCGTAATAACCCCTTCGACTTACCCACGCTTCTTCCCCCTTCATCCGCACGGGATCCCCACAGCGCTACACCTTCATTCGTCGCTATCTAGAGCCAAGAAAAAAAGTTGTCCCCGCTATCCACATCACTAATACCGGTTACGGTTCCCTTTTACTTCTAAACATAACAACCTGTGAAGCTGTCTTGCACGAGGGATAACCTCTATCGAGGTCTGTCCATCACCAGCCACTCAGGAGGAAAAAACGTCGATCTTCCTATTCTGGGAAATGTCTTATTAAAGGCATCCGACGGATCGTTGAAATTAACAGCGACCAATCTTGAGATTGCTAGCTCCTGTTTGGTGCGGGGGAAGGTTGATGAGGACGGTGAATTCACTGTTCCCGCCAAGCTGTTTTTTGATTACGTTTCTTTACTGCCAAGCGAACAGGTGGACCTGCATGTTGTGGACCGAATCCTTCATGTGCGTTGTGGCGGACACTCCACCAAAATGAATGGCTTGCCGGCCTCTGAGTTTCCTTTGGTGCCGCCCGTTGCCGAGGGGGTCTCTTTCAAACTCCCCGCGGAAGGTCTACGCCAGGCGATTGGGCAGGTTTTATTCGCTGTAGCCGCTAACGAGGCGCGCCCAGAGCTTTCCGGCGTCTGTGTGAAGTTTAACGACCCTTCGGCCGGAGCCGGAAAGGCAACGTTGGCAGCCACAGACAGCTATCGTTTGGCCGAGCGTCTCGTGGACGCAACAGGCCCCAGCGATCCGCGCACGGTCATTATCCCAGCGCGTACCCTTTCTGAGGTTGGTCGAATCATTTCTGTTTCTAAAGACGATGTAGATTCGCCAGAAGTGGTGGAGTTTGTTTTGGCAGACAATCAAATGCTGGTGCGCATCGGTTCTGTGGAACTCATGAGTCGTACGATTGACGGGCGTTATCCAGACTACCGCCAAATTGTCCCTACCGCGTTCAAAACCGAAGCGGTGGTGGAAGCAAACGCACTTTCGAAGGCTGTCAAAACCGCCAGTTTGTTTTCGCGCACAGGCTTGTTTGATGTGAAGCTGGAGCTTTCGGCCAAAGACAAATCGATTACGGTTAAGGGCGCAGATACGGCACGCGGGGAAAACGTCGTCGTTTGTCCGGCAGACATTTCCGGAGACGACAACGCCGTAACCGTCAATTATCGTTACTTGCTTGATGGGCTCTCTGCCTGCGGCTCACCCGAGGTGAACGTCCAAATGATCGACGCGATGAATCCGTGTCTTGTTACTCCTAAAACTGAGGCAGGAAAGTCTGGCTACCTTTATATTGTCATGCCGATTAAACAATAGGCCCCGGCATCTTGTTTGTGACAAGGGGTGTTGACGGTTGCCGGCTTCACTAGGAGAAAGGGGATAGACCCAAAACTTGGCGAAAGATCGGTTTGACGGCAAAGCGTTACGGGCTTACTATTTTCTCATCATTCCCTGCGGCAAAGCGCCACATCCGCGGGACTAATTCACTAGCATGACCTGCTATGGAGAACCAAAAAGGAAAAGGATTCGTTTGGGCCGTTGTTCTTGTTCTTGTTGTGGTCGGGGTGTTGTATTGGATACAGAAGGGGGAAAAGGAAGAGGTTGTTAACGATGACACCGGAACCCCTGTGGTTACGAAGGAAGAGATTCCGGGAGGCGTGCTGAAACTCGGGGTAATCATGCCGTTTTCCGGCGACGCTTCAGTGTATGGCGACAACGAGCTCGTTGGTGTGCAGCTGGCGGTTGATGAAATCAACGCTGCGGGAGGGGTTGATGGAGCCAAAATTCAACTCGACATTGAAGATGGAAAGTGTACTCCAGAAGGGGGAGCTTCTGCCGGAAATAAACTCATTAACGTGGACGCGGTGAAATATATTATTGGCGGCTCCTGTTCTGGGGAAACGCTTGGATTTACCCCGTTAGCGCAAGAAAAACAGGTCTTGAGCATTTCTCCTTCAGCAACAAGCCCGTCTATCACCGATGCGGGAGCGTATGTGTTCCGCACCGCCCCTTCGGATGCGCTTGCTGGGGCTGTCGCCGCCAAGTACGCCTTTAACGACATGGGCGCCAAGACCGCGGCTGTTATCTACGAAACCACTGATTACGCCCAGGGCTTGGAAAAAACCTTTAAAGAAACATTTACTTCACTCGGTGGAGAAGTCGTGGCCGACGAAGGGTTTGCTACCGGCGACAAAGACTTTACTGCGCAGGTGTTGAAAACCAAGAATAAAGCTCCGGATGTCATTTACGTTATTCCACAAAGCCCATCTTCGGGAATTCTGGTCATTAAACAACTGACCGCGGCTAGTCTCAAAACACCTATTTTGACCGCCGAGGTGTTGGCGAGCGACAGTGTCCTTGCGGAAAACCCTGTGGACTTGGAGGGTCTAACTGCCATCGAAGCGTATTACGATCAAACGTCTGCAAAAGCCGCCGCCTTCCTCGCTGCCTACGAAGCCAAGGCGGGCAAAGCACCGGAGTTCCCATTCTTTAGTGCTGGTGGTTATTCAAGCGTCTACTTAATTGTCGAGGCGATTAAGGCCGTGGGTTACGACACTACTAAAGTGGCCAACTATCTCTCCAATCTCAAAAACTGGAATGGCGCTCTCGGAACTATTAGTTTCGACGCCAACGGCGACGTCATGACTTCCTATGTGGTCAAGAAAGCATCAGGAAGCAAGTTCTCCCAAGTTAAAGTTGTCACTCCGTAGTTCTAGAGTCTACAACAGATAAAAGGCGAGGTGCCACACCTCGCCTTTTGCGCTAAAATACGGTCATGGATATTTATTTGCAGCTGACTTGGAATTCGATGGTCATGGGAGCATTGCTTGTGTTGTTGTCTATTCCTTTTACCATTATTTATTCCACTACGCGGGTGCTTTACGTTGCCCAGGGGGCGATGGTATTGGCCGCGGGGTATTTATTTTATTTTGGATTGTCGCTGGGGTTTGGTTGGTTCGGCGCCACATTGTTTGCGGTTGGAGCCTCTGTGTTGCTTGCTGTTGCCATAAATGCCTTGGTTTACGAAAGTCTGCGCCGTCGCCGGCCGTTGACCGGCACAGCAGGGATGCTGGCTTCGCTGGTTGTTCTGGTTGTTTTACAAAATGTGTTGTTGGCGATTTGGTCATCGAAAACACTGGTTGTACACGGGGTTCTTGACGGCCACGCATTTGCGTTCGGACCGATTATCGCGACTCCTGTTGCTGTGGCCACGCTTTTGATAGCGGCCGTTGTGGTGGTCGGCATCCTTCTTTTTTTGCGTTTTAGTAAATTTGGCCGCGCCGCTCGTGCCGTTTCCGATCAAGAAGAGATGGCGGAAGTGGTCGGTGTGAATACTAAACGTACACGCATGCTTGTAGTGGCTGTTTTTTCTGTCGTCACGGCTATCGCTGGTATCCTTTTGGCGCTGACGTTTAATTTGTATCCGCCGCTCGCGGTGGGCTATGCTGTTGATGCGTTTTCGGTCTCTATTTTGGGAGGGCTTGGTAACGTGGCGGGAGTTGTGCCGGCGGCGCTTATTTATACGCTCCTTGCCAACCTTGGAGGATTTTGGTGGACGGCGGGGATCAAAACACTGTTTATTTTTTCAGCTGTTTTTGGCTTTCTTCTTTTACGACCACGGGGAATCTTTGGTAAGAAACAGCACTAATGTATGGCCGCGTATCTCATCTACTTTTTAACCCTTGGGGCGATTTTTTCCATCGCCACCATAGCGTATAACATCTCGGTTGGCTATACCGGCTTATTCACCCTTGCTCATGCGGGTTTGCTGGGTATCGGAGCTTATACCTACGCGCTTTTGACGATCAATGCGCGCTGTGCGTTTTTGATCGGCATCGCCGGGGCACTCATTGTACCAGCGATTTTGAACGGAGTTCTTGCCTATGCTTCAAAAAAGATTCGTGGAGATGCTTTTGCTATTCTTACTTTGTGGTTCGGATTTGTAGCTGTGACGGTGTTGCTGAATTGGCGCTCAGCAACGCAGGGAGCGCTCGGGCTCAACAACATTCCACGTCCAGAGGTGTTAGACGACAAATTTTTATTTTTGCTCGTTGCGTGTCTACTTGCAGCCGCGTCGTATATCGTCTTACGTCGTATCGTCTCGTCCCCGTTCGGCCGCGCGCTTGGTGCTGTGCGTGACGACGAAGTGGTTGCCGTAGCAATGGGAAAGGATGTTGTGCGTTTGCGCATTTCGAGTGCCGTAATTACGGGACTATTTTCTGGTCTGGCAGGAGCGCTTTTGGCGATGTTTTTGGGTTATATCAACCCCACCCTGTTCGACGCCGCGCTACTTGTGCAATTCATTGGTTATGTGGTGATTGGTGGATTAGGGAGTTTGGAAGGAAGTGTTCTCGGTGTATTGTTGATGCTGTCTGTTCGTGAGGGTATTCGTTTTGTACCGCTGCGACCAGAACTGGTGGGTGCTTTGCGCGAGGTGATTTTTGCTTCCATCCTCGGTTTGGTTATTTTGTATCGTCCCAAAGGATTGGTCGGTAAGGTTGAATTGGAATGATTTGGGTGGGCACATGGGCCCGTCCCCGCGAAATATGCATCTTCTTTCGGTAAACAATTTGTCTAAGGCCTTTGGGGGCGTTCATGCTGTCCAAGGATGTTCTTTTGATGTGGTGGCCAATCAAATCACCGCCCTGATTGGTCCGAATGGTGCAGGCAAGACCACGGTCTTTCATCTTATTTCCGGTCTTGTTGAGGCGGACGAAGGGTCGGTTATTCTTGCTAGTATCGATCTGACACACTTGGCGGCCCATCGTCGGGCTCGAGCAGGACTTTCGCGCACGTTTCAGCAGGTTCGACTATTCAAGAATATGACCGTTCGTGACCATCTTTATTTGGCTATGCACGAAAATGACGACCGGTTTTTGAAAGCGGGATTTGCCGTCGACGCGCCAAACGCGGAAGGGAGAATGATGGAGATACTTGAGCTAGTCGGGCTCGACAAGCCCCCGTTGACGCTCGCGAGCGAATTGTCATATGGTCAGCAAAAGTTGTTAGATCTTGCTCGGGCGCTGGCTAAGCCTCACCAGCTGTTGATGCTCGACGAGCCCGTGGCTGGAGTGAACCCGGTGCTGCGCGATCAATTCAAAACGTTGCTCAAAGAATTGAAGGCGCGCGGAGAAACCATTTTGGTAATTGAACACGATATGGACTTTGTGCGTTCGGTGGCTGATGCGGTGATTGTAATGGACCAAGGCGCTGTGTTGGCCCAAGGACAACCAGAAGCGGTGCTTTTAGACAAACGGGTTCTTGAAGCGTATTTGGGAACATAACGCGACAATATGAAGGCAGGCACGCGGGCCTGCCCCTACGATAGAATCATATGCCAATTTTGGAAATCACTAACGTCAACGCTGGGTACAAAGACGCGCATATTTTGCACAACGTCTCCCTTGCGGTTGAACCGGGAGAGTTTGTCGCTTTGATTGGTCCAAACGGCGCGGGAAAGTCTACTGTGCTTAAAGCTGTCTACGGTCTGGCACGGGTGTTTGATGGTGCCATCACGTTTGATGGGCGCGATGTGACCAAATTTCCGACGCACGCCTTGCTCGAAGAGGGGATCGCCTATGTGCCGCAAGGACGCGTCGTTTTTCCGTCACTCAACGTAAAAGAGAACTTATTGATGGGTGCTTATTTGCTGAAAGATAAACAGGTCATCGCTGCAAATTTGCAATCAGTCTTCGATCGTTTTCCTATGCTGCGTGAGAAACAAAAAGCCAAAGCGGGGGACTTGTCTGGTGGCCAGCAACAACAGTTGGCCATCGGTCGCGCGCTCATGATGTCCCCACGTATGATTATGCTCGACGAGCCTTCGTTGGGACTTTCTCCAATCCTCCAAACCGAAGTCTTTCAAAAACTCAAAGAACTACAAGCCTCTGGTATCACCATTCTGTGCGTGGAACAAAATGTCCGCCTTGTCCTGCGCTACGCCGACCGCGGGTACCTATTGGCCAACGGCCAAATCCGCCTCAGTGCTTCCTCCGAAGAACTTGGCCGACCAGAGGTGATGGAGCGGGCTTATTTACGATAATAAACCCGCCAGAAGAGACGGGTTTATTATCCAAGATCGCGATCACCTAGGGCGTTACGACAACGTCGGTCGTTGTTTGGCCTGTTGTGAGATTCAAATTCGTGTTGGCACTGGCGGGATCTTTAACCGATACTTCGACTTGACTGGAGTCAATTTCGTTACTGTTTTCGTCGAGGGCTTTGGCGAAGAGGAGATAGTCCGCTTCGGCAGGGAGTGTCCAGGTGAAGGTGGTGAAGGTGGTAGAAACGTCGTCGACAGAGCCCACCAGTTCGGCCGAGCCGCCACGCAGGGGCTGGACGTAGAGCTCGAGCTTGCCCACGGCGGATGGGTCGGAAGACTGCACCACCACTTGGTAGGTTGGCGCGGCCTTTTCAATTGTCTGGTTGTTGACCGGATCAATCACTTCGACCGACGCTCCTGTGGGCTCAGCGGTAATGGTGATCGTGATGTCGTCAGAAGCGTTGTTGTCGACGTCGTCGAAGGCGGTGGCAGTGAGGGTGTGTTTGCCAAGCCCCACCCAGTTAGGAAGATTGAGGGTTGTGCCGGTGTCTGAAGTGGAAGATTTGACGAGCTTGTCGTCAATAGCGTATTCGATGCGGGAGATGCCGCGCTTAGCCGTGGCACTGACTTCTACCATGAACGAACGGCTGTCGATGGTGGCTTTGTTGTTGGGAGAAGTGATGTCGACGCCGGGGCGATTGGCTTTGACGTGAACATCATCTTCTTCGGTTGGAACCGAACACGGCTCGAACGGGAGCTTGGTGGGATCGGTGGTTTGCAAGCGTTCGGCCCAGCCTTTGACCGCCGCCTCCCAGCTTACAAACTGGGCGTTGTCTGGTTGATCCCCCGGCTCAGCACCAAGTGGATCGCTGGGGTTAATGTAGTACAACTCGGAGTGATACTCTCCGCAAGAGAGAGATTCTTTCATCGATTCTGGTGTTTGGTCTGTTGCCAACTTCCCCGTAGATTTGTCGATGATGACTGTTTCGCTTGGAATGGTGCCGTCCAAAATGGCTTTGCCCGTGACGGGAATCTCTGGAGCGGTGAAAGATTCGGCTGGGGTGCCTTCCAAAGCCTTTTGCATGAACTGTTGCCAAATGGGGGCGGCGACGACAGATCCATCAGCTCCGGCCACCATAGCGGAGTAGTCGGCGTTACCAACCCAGACTCCTGTCACAAGCGACGGAGTATAGCCCATGGTGAGGGCCGCGTGGTTGTCGTTGGTGGTGCCTGTTTTTGCTGCCACGGCGCGGTCAGACAAGGTGAGATGATTGCTGGCGCCGAAAATATAGGCGCGGGAGTCGTTGTCACTCAGCACGTTACTCACTTCTCGCGTGACATTTTGATCGATCACTTGTTTGCCTGCGTCTTGCTTCCATTCGTACAAAGAATTGCCATCGGCATCTTTTACGTTAAGGACAGTGACGGTCGGCATGAGCACGCCTTCGTTTGCCAACGCCCCATACGCAGCGGTGTGTTCAATCAGTTTTACTTCGCCGCCGCCAAGCACAATCGACGGACCAAATTGGCTACGATCCGTGAAGGTGGTGTACCCCAGCGACTCAGCAAAGTCCAACACCTTATCGAGTCCAACCAACATGATCATCTTCACAGCCGGAATGTTGAGCGAGCCTTGCAACGCCTTGCGAATGGTCATGGGACCGAGCTCTTGGTCGTAGTGATAGTTGTGGGGAGTGTAGTCGCTAACTTCGGTTTTAAAGGTAGTGATCACGTCGTACAAAATGGAGTTGGGGGTGTAACCATTCAGGAATCCGGCAGCATATACAAACGGCTTGAACGACGACCCTGGCTGGATCGGCTGGATGGCCATGTTGATGGCGCCGTCTATTTCTTCGTTAAAATAGTCTGGTGAGCCGACCATAGAGAGCACCTGACCGGTTTTGGGATCAAGCGCCACCAAAGCGCCGTCGTGGAAGTTGTAGGCGTCGCCTTTATTCGTAACGCCATCTTTCACAGCTTGTTCCGCCGCCAGCTGTTTGTCGTAATCGAGCGTGGTGATAACGCTTAAGCCGCCTTCTTCCACTTGGCGTTCGTCAAAGCCGTATTGTTCTTCCAACAGTTGTTTGACATAGAATACAAAATGCAGCGGAGACGCAAGATCGGTCGCGCCTTCGGCGAGGGCGTCTTGGCGCAAGGTGATCGTTTCCGCCTGGGCGGCGTTTTTTTGTTCCTCGGTTATGTATCCTTCGTCGAACATCAGTTTAAGCACCACGTCACGACGGGCGTCGAGTTTGTCTGGGTTATTTAAATACGTGCTCGGCGCTTTCGGTAGAGCGGCGAGCGTTGCTGCCTCGGCGAGGGTAATGTCTTTTACTGATTTGCCGAAGTAGGCTTCGGATGCTGCCTCCACGCCGTAGTTGGTAGAACCGTAAGGAATTTCATTCAAATAAAGCTGCAGGATTTGGTCTTTGGTGAAATGCTGTTCAATGGCGATGGAGAGAATAAGCTCTTTAATTTTGCGCGTAATCGAACGTTCGTTGGTTAAAATGGCGTTTTTTACCAGCTGTTGGGTAATGGTGGATCCTCCCTGTGGACGGCCTTTGGTGATCATTCCCCAAACAATTCCTTCTACCACACGCACCGGGTTAAACCCCTTGTGTTTGTAGAATTGTTGGTCTTCAACAGAAATAGTCGCTTGCTTGACGATGTCTGGAATTTCCTCGAGTTTCACGAGCGTACGATTTTTGTTGCCGTGGATTTCGTAGAGCAGATGCTCGCCGGTGCGGTCGTAGATTTTGGTGGATTGAGCGACGTCGCGGGAGAGAAGAGCGTCCGGATTTGGCAAATCACGGCTAACCCAGGCGAACGCGGCAAGGGCAAAGAGGGAACCGGCGCCAATAAGAACCAGACAGGCAAGGAGAGCTGTTTTCCAAAAACCTTTACGGAGTTTGAATGGTAAACGCAGACGGAAACGACGCTTGCTCTGTTTCCAGTGGGATGTAGGTTTGATGTAGTCGTAAGACATATTTTTGATCTGCTCGTAGTGTAGCTTTTTTTGGGGGTTGTGGACAGTTTGCCAGATTTTTTAGCTAATATTAGCAGTCGCCAAGAGATAAAATGGCGACCTCGGGGTGACAGGGAGTTAAAAAGATGGTATGATCTTGCCGTCCCTAGCGCAGGGATCTTTGTTTTTAGGAGGTTTCTTTGTTACTCGTTTCCGACGACGTCAGGCAAGTCCCAGGAGGAGATTGCATGGCGTCGTATGAAACAGTCTAGAAAGAAAACGTCCTGGAAACCGTTCCTCAAAAAAAATTGGTTCAACATCTCCGTTCTCACCGGGGTAGTTTTACTAAGTGCCGCATTTGGCGGAAGGAGTGTTTTGGCTGAAGATGTTCTGCGCCCAACGATGGCTGAACAGCGTGCCACGGATTTGATGATCGCGGCGATGGCTAATACGCACAGGGAGTTTGGTTCCTTGCCGGCGTCTGGGCATCGCGAAGGCGCGCCGCGCCTTTTTACCGTGGTTTCCACTGCTTATTCCTCAGAAGCGGCACAAACTGACGCGACCCCGTTTATCACTGCATCGGGGACTACCGTGCGTCGGGGTGTCGTGGCCGCCAACTTTCTTCCGATTGGTACCAAAGTGAAAATCCCTTCATTGTACGGCGACGAAGTCTTTACGGTGGAAGATCGTATGAATGCTCGCTATAGCAATCGTCTGGACATATGGATGGAAACGCGCGAACAGGCTAAGCAGTTCGGTGTCCGCCGTTTGGCCATAGAAGTCTACGAATAATAACAATAACAAAACAGCCGTTGAAAAATCACGGCTGTTTTGTTATTGTGCCCATCACGGCCTGGTAGCCAAGTGGTAAGGCAGGGGTCTGCAAAACCCCTATGCGCCGGTTCAATTCCGGCCCAGGCCTCCAGCTCTTTTAGCGAATGGTCACCTCTCTTTTATTTCTGTGTCTCCACACGGATGTAGGTGCGAGGTGCCCATGTCCAAGTGTACGGTTCTTCTTTCCGGGCTTATTGGTCTGCTCGTTCTCGCCTGCGCCCACCCTGTGGTTCCGGAGGATCTCGGAACGGACGCCGATCCCTGTCGTCAGCCGTACGCGGAAGACGACTTCGAGGCGGTGTTGCACCGGCTCGGGGAGGCCGAGATTTCTGTTCTCGCGGATCCGGGTGTCCAGGCCGCCAAGGTGGCGGTTGAAATCGCTGAAAAAAACTTGGCCACTGCCAAGGAAGGCACGACGGGCGAGTACCCCAAGAGCGAGTTCGAGACCACCCATGCGTACAAAGCACGCCGCGCCGCCTATCTCGCCGACCGCGAGCGCGCAGTCGAGGCCAGTCGGCACGACTACCACAACCTCTGGCTCCAGATGATGAGTGCCAGGGACGGGCAGGATCTCTCGCGTTCGAGTACCTTCGCGGTGCAGGGGGTCAAACTGCCCCTGTACTCGGCCGATACGGGGTGTTTTCCTTCTGTGCAGATGCGCATCCCGGTGACCAATCCTCCGCTCGCATGCCAGCTGGCACTCCAGCGCGACCAAGGCTACGGACGAACGCAGACGGTCGAAAATGGTCCGTGGGACTGCAGTGATCGAGATCAATATCAGTCCGAGTGTCGTGGAAAGTCCTTCGACGAACGGGAAAAGTGCGAGGAGGAACGAGACCGGTTTCCCGAACCTCGTTGCGAGAATCTCGGCGGAACGCACGAGGAACGCATCCTCACTCCCCGCGAGGAAGAGGTGCACGTCTTCACGCGTCTTTTCGAGGACGAGACGCTCTGGAACGAAGTTCTCGCTCCGCCTGTCGCCCCCAAGGACGTCGTCATCGAGATGGAGGCGGCTTCCCCTCCGGTCTTCCGGATCACCACCGCGCAGATCTGCGTCGGAGTGGACGAGGCACGTCTTCTTCGCGAGGTCTCGGATCAGAATCGTCTCACCTGGCGAGCCAGCGTGCGGATCGAACCGCACGGATCGATCGAACACAATCAGCTCGTCCCCGTCTTCGGCTCCGCGATCCTCTTGAAGGATGACGGCTCGATTGTCCGCTTCACAGGAAGGCCTGCCCCGGTTTCGACCAACTGATCTCTACATCGGACAGCCCCGCGGCTGTCCTTCGTCTTTTTAAGAGACAACAAAAATACTTTTCCGATGACCCACATCAGAGTAAAGTGCTTATCGTATGGTTCGACGCAAAGAATTAACAGCCCCAGGATCCATTCGCGAAATTATTTTTGGTTTGGAAGATAGTCTTGTTTCCACTCTCGGCGCGGTTACCGGTATCGCCGCCGGAACGGACAGCACCTACGTGGTGGTATTGTCTGGCCTGGTATTGATCGCGGTGGAGTCCGTTTCTATGGCGGCGGGAAGCTACTTGTCCTCAGAGGCGGCGCGTGACGTGGATCGCACCAACGATCGGCCGTTGCGAGGCGCGGTTGTAATGCTTGTGGCGTACGCCCTTGGAGGAATGGTGCCGCTTGTCTTTTATCTTTTATTACCGGTGCGTTTTGCTTACGCGCCTTCAATCATCGCGACTGTCATCACGCTATTTTTGGTTGGAGCATGGAAAGGAAAATTGGCTAAGCAGTCGTTGTGGAAGAGCGGACTACAGATGATGTCGATTTCCATTGCCGCGGCGGCGATTGGTTACGGCATCGGTGCCTTTATTTCCCATATTGCCGGAGTCAGAATTACGGGTTAGGATAGAGGCCTTATGGCCACACAAGAGGTTTACCTCGATCACGCTGCCACAACCCCCTTAGATCCGCGCGTTTTTGAAGCGATGCGGCCTTTTTTGGCAGAAGTGTACGGCAACCCGTCGAGTTTTCATTCGGCGGGTAAGGTGGCTAAAGATGCGATCGACGCGGCGCGCGCGTCGATCGCGCAAGGGATGGCGGCTCGGCCGGACGAGATTCTTTTCACTTCCGGCGGTACGGAGTCGGATAACCTAGCCATTCTCGGGGTCTGTCGCGCTGTTGGCAAAGGTCATATTGTGACAACCACCATTGAACACCAGGCGGTTTTAGAAGCGATCCATCATTTGGAAAAGAAGGAAGGATTTGAAGTGAGTTATGTTCCTGTTGACGCGCAAGGGATTGTTGCCCCGCAAGCGATCGAGCAGGCACTACGTCCGGACACCGTACTTGTGAGCGTCATGTATGCCAACAATGAAATTGGCACCATCCAACCGGTCGCCGAGATCGGCAACCGCATCCAAAAGTTTCGTCAGCAACAGGCGTCTGCTTTTCCCTTGTTCCATACCGATGCCTGCCAAGCCGCTGGGGCGCTTGATTTGAACACAGAAAAACTCCACGTCGATTTAATGACCTTCAATGGCAGCAAAATCTACGGACCAAAAGGGATTGGGGCGCTCTACGTGAAGCGTGGTATCAAGGTGACTCCACTCACCTTCGGCGGCGCTCAAGAAAAAGGCATCCGTCCAGGCACGGAGAACGTGGCCGGAATTGTTGGACTCGCCAAGGCGTTCGAACTCTCTCAGGCCGAAGCTAAAGCTGAGTCCGTGCGTCTTATTCCCCTGCGCGATAAACTGATTAAGGGTATTTTGTCGACGATCCCAAAGACTCGGTTGAATGGTCACCCAACCATGCGCCTGCCGAACAATGTGAACATTTCTATTATGGACATTGAAGGTGAGGCGATGATTCTCTACCTCGACGCCAAGGGCGTTTACGCTTCCACAGGCTCAGCCTGCACCAGCGCTTCGCTTGATCCGAGTCACGTGATTTTGGCGCTTGGAATGCCCTACGAGGTGGCGCACGGTAGTATGCGGTTTACCCTGGGTCGCACGACGACCGAGGATGACATCGACTACGTGCTAGAAGTCTTGCCGCCGCTCGTCGTGAAACTGCGCTCAATGAGTCCGGTCCATGTGGACGAAAAGTATTTTGCCTGAACGCTATGGCTGACGTTGTTTCCCACGACAAAAAACAGAATTGGTTTTACTCCGACGTAGTTAAGGAGCATTTTTTCCATCCCAAGAATTTTCTTGACCATGATCCTACGGACGACGAGTTCAATGCCATGGGCAAGGTGGGTTCACCAGCCTGCGGAGATGAGCTGAGAGTGTGGATGCGGGTGGATCCGACCACGGAGCGCATTAAAGGGTTTTGGTGGAAGACCTTTGGTTGCGGTTCAGCCATCGCCTCGACTTCGATTGCCTCGGTGATGGTCACGGAAGGGGAGGGAATGACTCTTGAGGAGGCGCGTGGGCTTAAACCTCAAGACATCATGGCACGCCTGGGCGGACTGCCGCCGCGTAAGTTTCACTGTTCCGTACTTTGCGACAAAGCATTGCGCGACGCAATTAATGATTATTATCGCCGCGTTGAAAAGTTTGATCGCATTGTTAACGAATCGTTCCGCGTGATTGACCCCGTAGCTAAAGTCACGGATCATGACATTGAAGAAGCGGTGCTCGACGGCGCGCTGACGCTTGAAGCGGTACAAAATAAAACAAAAGTAGGGATTGGTAACCCGAGTGTTTTGCCGGCGGTGGAGGAATTAATTAAGTTTTACCGGGAGAAGTATTTCGGCTAAAATGACGCCAGTATGAAATTGACAATCAAAGTGGATCCAGACTTGTGCATTGGGGCGGCTTCGTGCGTAACGATCGCTCCAGAAACGTTCCAGTTGAACGACGAAAACAAGGCTGTTGTGTTCGATCATGGTACGGAGCCAACCGAACGTACCTATGAACGGGTGGTGGAGGTAAGCGAAGAGGAAAAGGAGAACATCATTATGGCGGCGCAGTCTTGCCCAACGTTGGCTATTATTATTACCGACGAGAAAGGCGTTCAACTGTTTCCGGATTTATAAAACACGAAATACGAAATACTAAATCCGAAACAATCGGAAAATCCTAATCGGAAAAGGTAAAAACAGTTTGTGAATTTTTCTTTGAGATTTTGAATGTGTTTGGTACTTCGGATTTAGTATTTCGATTTTCTTCATTCTATGCGTTACCTGATTATTGGAGGAGGTATTGCCGGCACCACGGCGGCGGAAGAATTGCGCAAGATCGATGCCGAGGCGTCGATTATATTGCTTTCCGAGGAACAGCATCGGGTGTATTCCCGGGTGTTGTTGCCGCACTACGTAAAAGGAAAGATTGAACGTGAGCGCTGTTTTTTGAAAAAGCCGGAGTGGTACGCGGATCAGAAGATTGATTGGTTACCGGGGGTGGTGGCCGAATCGATTGATACGCAAAATCGGTTTGTCGCCGCGTCTGATGGTCGCGAATACGAATACGATAAGCTCCTAATTACTACCGGCGGGGAAGTCAAAACCCTAGAGGCGCATGATCGTAACGTCTCCTATTTCCGCACTCTCGACGATGCTGATCACTTGCTACAGTTGCTTGGTGAAGGGGTTAAACACGCTGATATTATCGGTGGAGGATTTATTGCGCTTGAGTACATTAACATCTTTGCCGACCGCAAGATCAAAGCCGACCTGCATTTACACGGCGAACACTTTTTTAGTGCCGTACTCGACGCGGACTCTTCAGATCTGATTGCTGAGAAAGCACAAGCGGATCACATTAAGGTCCATAAGCACGCCAAGCCGGAGGTGTTTGAAGGATTGGTGGGGGTAGGAATTGGGATTGCCCCGGAGGTTGGATTCACGAAAGCGGCAGGAATCGACGTCGACGGAGGAATCAAAACGAACGAGTATTTAGAAACAAACGTAGTCGATGTCTACGCGGCCGGAGATGTGGCCGAGTACTTTGATGTGATTGCCGGGCGGCACTTAATGAGCGGTAACTGGATGAACGCGCAAATGCAAGGACGTCACGCGGCTAAAGTAATGAGCGGAACACGTGAACCGTTTCGTTTGGTGAGTTCGTACGCCACCAACTGCCGCGGGTTGGAAGTTATTTTTGTTGGGGATACGAACCGCTTGGCGGCAGAGGAGGTGAGGGTGGTGGGATCGAAAAAAGAAGGCGGTGTTGCCCAGCATTTCTTGCGCGGTGGTAAACTGGTAGGAGCGACGCTTGTTGGCCGCAACGCCGACCGAGCTCAAGTGACCAAAGCGATTAATGATCAAATACCTTATGCAGACGCTTTTTGACACGTTGAGCAGATTGGATGAACAACTTGTGTTGGCCTATCGAGAGGCCAAGCGGATGAAGTTACCGGCAAGCTATCGGTCGATTGATCGTGTAGTGATGATGGCCATGGGGGGCTCGGCGCTGGGAGTACATGTGATTCAATCGGCCTTAGCGGATCGTTTGACTGTGCCGATTGAAGTGGTGAATGGGTATCATTTGCCCGCTTCGGCGACCAAATCGTCGCTCGTGATCCTCTCCAGCTTTTCTGGAACTACGGAAGAAGTGCTTGGTGCCTACAAACAAGCCAAAGCAAAAGGATTGAAGATGTTTGTGTTGACGCACGGCGGACCGCTCGCCGAGTGGGCGCGACGCGACAAGGGACCGGCCTACGTGTTTGATCCAGGAGATTTGGCTCCACAACCGCGGTACGGAACAGGATTTATGGCTATGGCTCCGCTGGCGGTTTTGGCGGCAATAGGCGCGGTAAGGGTAGGCGACAAAGAAGTTGCCGAGGTCGCCAAACATTTGCAAAGTGGTGTGTCTGCCTGGAAGCGTGAGGCGGGAAGTATTGCCAAAAAACTTTTTCAACGTGGGTGCGTGATGATCTCCAGCGAACACCTGGAAGGCGCGGCGCACGTCTTTACCAATCAACTCAACGAGAGTGCTAAGCATTTCGCTGTGCGATTTGCCATTCCAGAAATGAATCATCATTTGATGGAAGGATTGACGTTTCCCAAAGCGATAGTCAACGGACTAACGTTTATTTTTATCGAGTCGGATTTGTATCACCCCCGCGTACAAAAACGCTATGGGCTGACAGAAACAGTTGTAAAGAAAAATGGGGCTAAAACGTTGCGGCTAACTATTTCAGGAAAGACGCCGTTGCAACAAGCATTTGAACTGGTGCAACGCGGAGCCCTGATCACTACCAAAATGGCTGAGCTCGGCGGCGTGGACCCAAAAGATATTCATTGGGTGGATTGGTTTAAGAAGGAGATGAAGTAAGAAAAAATAGGAGAAAAGAGAAAGAAGGAGAAAATGGAAAAGCCCCCGGTGCAGATTGCGCCGGGGGCTTCTTGGTGAGCGGAGGTGTGGGAGTACCACACTTCCGGAAGGGAGGCTCGCGAGTTCCGCGCGGGCCTCTAGTTGTCGGCGACGACCAGGGTGTGGGCGTTGCCGTCCTCGTCACGGCCGAACGCGTAGCGCCCGGCGGGGATGGTCGCGGACTCGACCGATCCCTCGATCTTCTTGTCGTGGGCGTTGGCCTGCTTGCGCTGGCCAGCGTCCTTGTTGCTACGCGTCGTCTGACGACGCTCGGCAATCTTCTCCCGCGCCGCCCTCGCCTTCTCGGCCGAGGTCTCGTGCCGTTCGTCCTGCTCGCTGTGCGGCGGGGTCGGATCGTAGGGCTCGAGGAGCATGTCCGCCCACCAGAGAGGGAACCACAGGAGCGCGAACGCTCCCAAGGCCACCTTGGTGGACGGGGCGAAGAGCACCTTGTCGGTGTAGAACTTCACCCAGTGCAGCCAGTGGGCTCCGACCGGCGGCTCCTTGATGACCCCCTTGATGCCGAACTGGGCCGCGGCGTAGAGGGTCATCAGACCGGCGACACCCACGAAGACGAGGGTGGGGAACCAGTAGATCACCTTGGTGACGGTGTCTGCGTGGCTGCTTCGCCATCCGAGGTGCTGGTATTCCCGCCCCTTGGTGGCGAAGTAGTCCTTCACCATCCCGGTCCACCCCTTGGCCGCGGCTTCGGCGTCGGCGAGGTTGCGGGCGTCGATGGCTTCCTGGACCTTCTTGGCGTTCTCGTCCATGGTCTCGGAGTTGTTGATCTCCGTGGCCAGGGCGAGCGCCTTGTCGGCTCGGGCGATGTCGGTCGCGGTCTTGAGGGTGACTTCAGCGTTGTCGCCGCCGAGGAGACGCTTGCGCGCCGCCCCGACGTCGTTCTCGGACACCTCCGCGCGGGTGGCGTCGTCGACCACCTTCAGATCCGCCTCCCGCTGGGCTTCGTTGACCCCGTGGAAGAGGACGATCCCGAAGGCGGCGATGGAGAACACCACCCCGAAGATGCAGGCCGTGGCGCTCGCCCGTGCCCCCCACTCGGCGTTCCAGTTGCCGATGGTTGCGAACAGGAAGGCGCTGATGGCGAAGGCGATCACCGCGTAGATGGCGGCCACCGGGGCCGCCCCGAGCACGCCAAGGGCGAAGGCGAGGAGGAGTGCGCCGAGAGTCAACAGACTCCCGGCGATCAGCGCCCGCTTCCCGTTGGTCATGGTTGCGAAGAACTTGAACATCGAATTCTCCTTGGGGGTCGCTTGCGCAACCCCCCGTAGGTTTTTCAGGGAGTGCCGCTCGGGGGAGCGACACGGGTCTGGATCTGCTTGATGCGGGCGATGATGGCGTTCTTCGCCAGCACGAACGGCTCCTCCACCGTCTCCAGGGCAGCTCCGACGAACCCCATGGGAACGAGTCCCGCGAGGATCATCGCCACGCCGGCGACGAGGAGAACCGGGGTGTAGACCGTCTGCTTCTGGATGAAGCGAACGACCCCGATCACGAACAGGATTCCGCCGGTGCCGAACAGGCCGATCATGATGATCGTCCAGCCACACACCCAGAGCAGGAACCCACCGCTCAGCACCGCTCCACCCACCTCGGCGATCGTGATGATCGTGTTGGTCGGCAGGGCGGCGTCGGTGGCATCTGCGGCGATGTCTCCCGCCCGGTCTTCGGGTACCCGCAGCTTGGCTTGCGCGTGCAGGTAGTTGATCGCCTGCGTGGTGAGGCCCCACAAGCGGACTGCGTTTTCGAACTCCGTCCGCATGCCTGCCTCGTCGGCTTGCACCGCGAGGTACATGCGACGGAGCTTCACTCGGGCACCGGGGACTTCTCCGCGGGTGTCCGTGGTGATGGCGGTGTCGATCGGTGTGAACCACGCCTCGAGCAGGCGGCGACCGCTGTCGCTGAGCGTGGTCGAGAACACGGCGAGCGCATGCGCTTCGCCGGCTAGTCCAGTGGGCATGGGAGCTCCCGTGATGCCGGCGATGGCCGCCGGCTGGATGAGGGTGGATTGGGCGACGATGGCTGTCCGGCGGCGGGTGTCCGCTGCCAGACGTGCCCGCGCGGCCAGGATGTAGGCGTCGAGATTCTCGGGGGCGAGGGCGTCTGCGCCCCGCTTCCCTAGTGCTTCGCCGATGTCGTCGGCAGCGTCGATGAAGGCATCGCGGGCTTCTCCCGTGATGTTGCGCTGACTCAGCAGTTCATCGACCATCACGTCGATGGCCTGCGGACCCTCGCTCTCCACCACTTCCCGCAGGATCGCGAGAACCAGCGGATTATCGCGCAGGAATTCGGCCATTACCACGAGGACTCTCGTACCGAGCTCGGTACGGCTCACGGCCACACCACTCCCAGCCACGAGAACGATCACCCCGTTGATGATCTTCTGTTGAATGGTCTTGATCGCCGTTTTTTTGGCGAAGTTGAGGATTGCCATGTCGGCATCTCCATCCGCGCTTGCGCGCGGTGTTTGAGTTTGGTTTCTTTTTTGTTCCACGAGAGTGGCTTGCGTTTGAGGCAAGCTTTTTCAGTTGTGAAACAGCAATGTGGCCTCACCTGACGCAGGATTGCGCAAGATGAGGAACTGAGAAATATAGCAGAAAAATGGCTTTTTGTCAACCGGTTTCGGGAGAGAAGAGAAAAAGTTGGAGAAAATAGGAGAAAAAGAAAACTTCATGGCATTCTTCTCCCATTTTATCCAACTTTATCCTGTTTTCTCCTGCTTTCTCTCCCATCCAATACCATTGACAAAATCGCCAAAATGTGCTATTTTTATTGGTCCGCTAAAGGCCTGGAAAGGCTAGAAAAGCGGCAAAAGAGTTCATTTCACCGGCGCATTGCGCCACCGGAGTCTTCGATGTTTCTGTTCATCACGCTGGTGTCCCTCGCCTTCGCGTCCACTCCCGTCTCGACTGAGACGGAGTGCGACTGGCTCGCAATCGGATCGGCTCTGTCGATCTGTGAAGAAGAGCCCGGGTCGACCGACCCCGCGGCCTGTCAGGCCGCGGAAGAGCGGCGGATCAAGTGCCTTGGGCAGGGGACGCCTTCGGAACCGGTCGCCGCGGTTGCTGAGCAACCTCCGCCGGAGCCGGTGGTGGAGGAGGTCGGCTGGTCGCCCGTGCCGCCCAGCGTGGTGGCACAGGCAGAGCGGTTGCCCCCGCCGCCGGATCCCCGGTCGGTGGCCATTGCGTCCCCGCCGGTGGTTCAGTCCAAGGTGGTGGTCAACCGCCCCGCCCCGGAGCCGGACACCCAGCCGACGGCGAAGAAGGAGTTGCCCACGTTCCAGACGGATTTCGATCCGTGCGGGCAGTTCGCGCAGGGTGGCAACGCCGAGGTTGGGAGCTACGACGGCATGTTCGTGATGCGGGATAGCTTGATTGCCGTCCTGCACAACGACCAGCCGTCGCCGCACAACGGCGCACCGAGCGCGAGGCGGGAGGAGATGGCGGCAGCCCCTTTCACCGCCTACGCGGTGATGGTGGGTGGAGAGTCCCTCCCCATGTGCTCCTCACCGGGCGCAGGGGATGATCTCCAGCCGGAGATCATCCAGGTGTCGGCTGGACTAGATCGACTCCCGACGAACGCCCGCATCCGCGGCAAGTTCAAGGGGGTGTGGATCCGTCACCCGGACACGGGTGGCCGCGCCCACGTCTCCGCGCTCATCGGCACTCGTGACGCCAAGTTCGTCGTCCCTGAGGCGATCGGAAGCTTCACGGTGCTCAAGTTCGTCCGCATGGACGGCGCGAGCACTTGGCGGTTCGTGGGCAGCCACGTCTACGGATACAACGCCTACAACGGCCGGGTGGAAGCCTGGCTGATGGACAGCGACTTCCGTTGACGACCCCAGAGCGCGGATCACTCATCCACGCTCACTCAAGAAAACCCCCAGACGCGTACGGCGTCCGGGGGTCTTCTGCTTTTTGGATCTCTGTAAAACTGCGTCTTTTCGTCTCATGGGCACCCGTTGACTCGCTCGACGTATCTTTCCATACGTCTCGCGAGCTCAACAGCCCATTCAACGAAAATCCATCAGTTTTTCAAAGATCCACGTATACTAGCGCGTGGCGGTGGTCACTTGGTTCACCACAAACGCGGCGATGGAGTAGGCGGCGAGGGTGATGACCAAACCAACAATGGCGGTGGTCAAAATGCCTTTAGCTTTGGCAGTTTGTTCTTCGTTGCCCTGGGCAGTCATCCAAAGGAATCCGGCGTAAATGGTGAGAAGCAAGAAAATAACACCGAGGAATCCGAGGGCGACGTTGATGATCGTTCCGATGATCGTGAGCAGATCGGTTGGGGTAGAGGTTCCGTAGGCGTTACCACCAACGTTGGTAAGGGCGTTATTCAAATCGAGCGTGGCGGCTCCGGCAGCGTACGGCATGAGCAGAAGGACGGGGACGATGAGATATTTCATCATAGTGATTACGTTTCTTTATTGAATGTAAGATTAGGGGGCGGTGGTTGTCGGCACGGTGGTTGTGAGTCCGGCAGATTTGCTTACTTGTGTGGTAACAAAGCTGGCAATGGAGTACGCCGCGAGAACAATGATAAGGCCAACAATGGCATTACGCAACATGCCTTTGGCTTTGACCACCTGTTCTTCGTTGCCCTGGGCGGTCATCCAAAGGAATCCAGCGTAAACAGTTAAGGCAAAAAGGACGACACCGAGTAGACCAAGAGCTGTGTTGAGAATCTTCCCCACGAGATCTAAAACAGGGGTTGTGGGAGCGCCATCTGTGCCAGCCAGCCCCGCACTGTTGCCGGCGGAGTTTAAGGCATTACCATAAGCTGGAGCCGCAAAGGTGGTAATAGGCGCGAGAAGCAGAAATCCGGCCAAAAAGATAGTGAACGTTTTTTTCATAACTTGGAAATCGTGTCCACCACGTAGAAGGTAACGGCATACGCAGCTGTGATAATGATGAATCCAATCACTGCGTTGACGATCATACCTTTGGCTTTAACGATCTGTTCCTCGTTTCCTTGAGCGGTCATCCACAAATAACCGGCGTAGAGAACAATCAGGAACATCACCAAACCCACAAATCCTAATGCGGTTTCGATTAATCTTCCGACCAGTTCAGGTACGCTGCCGGCTGATCCGTAGCTTGCGGCGTTGGCGGTGGTGCCAAGACCTGTATCGTCAACACTAATACCTTGGGCGAGAAGCTTAGAAGGAAAGTTGGTCATATGGCGCGAAGGGATTTTAGGGAAACTCCGCTCGCGTCATCCCCGAAGAAACCTTCGGGGAAGGGAATCGTTTAGGTTGTCGCTGAAACCAAGCGGGTGATCACGAAGGTGGCGATGGCGTAGGCGGACAAGATAATCGCCAAACCAATGATACCGGCGATGATCAATTTGCGCGCTTCGCCGGTCTTCTCTTCGTTACCTCCAGCCGTCATCCACTTGAAGCCTCCGAACAAGATAATCACCACGGCGATGACACCCAAGAATCCAAGGGCGGCGCGGATAATGGCTCCAATGGTGTCGTTCAAATCGCCGGAACCGAGACCGGTGGCGTTGCCAAAGTTACTGTTCAACAAATCATTGGCGGTAATGGGGGAATAGGTGGTGGAGTCTGATCCGCCGCTATCGTCGGCAGCATGGGCGGTTAAGGCACTGATTGATCCGAACCCGAGGGTCATGGTCGTAAGCGCGGCGGCGACGGCCAATTGTTTGAGACGTGATGTCGTCATACAGGAGTTAAAAATGATTTACGTTTCGATTGTTTAAGCGGCGGATGTGAGAGTCGTAATGACGGCGCTCACAATGGTGTAGGCGAAGAAAATAACGATGAGTCCAATCGTTGCCCACAGGAGGATTGCTTTGCCTTTCTCAATTTTCTCAGCATTCCCTTGAGAAGTCAACCACAGAAATCCTCCCCAGATCACCATGACGAGTGCAAGCGTGCCAGAAAAGCCAAGCGCGGCCTTAATGATGTAACCGATAATGACGCGAATATCGTCGCTGGCAAGCGGATTGGTGAGCGCGACGTAAGAGTCATCTTGCGCCAACGCGGCGAGTGGCAGCAACAGTGCTGAGCTTAAAATACCGAAGGCAATTTTTTTCATAGAGATTAATTTTTGATGCAGCACTTGATCGTTTCTCCGCCTGGGCAGAGATTGTCTTCGCAGGTGTAGTCGGTTGTCGTGTCGAGCCCTTCCGTGTTGATACAGGCGTACCCCGTGCCAGCCATCCCTCCCTCGGCAGGGGAAACAAGTTCGCACTTGTTGGTTTGGTCGGCCGAGCCGCCGCGTAAGGCGCCAGTAAGTAAGTTGATCGCGGAAAAGGCTACGAAGACAATCACTAAGCCAATGACCGATCCTGTCATGGCCGTTTTGCCTTGTTCAATCTTTTCGGAGCTGCCTTGGGAGACGAGCCAGAGAAAACCGCCGTAGACGAAAATGATCAAGGTGAGTGACCCCACAATCCCCAAAATAAAATTGGCAATGTTGGTGAACACCTGCATGATGTCTTCAAGCGTGCACTCGCCGTGGTCTTTACAGTCAGGGCTCACGTAGGCAAAGGTGATGCCGTTGGCTTGCAGCTCTCTGAAATAGGTTGTTTGGTCAGCGGTTGTGTAGGAAACGGTGTCGGAGGTTGCGGTAGTTGTTGTCGTGTTTGTTGAAGAGGATGTTTCCAAAGCAGCTAAACACTCATCTTGGCAGGCGATGGAGGTGTTGAAGCAAGCTAAATCGTAATCGCCATACTGCGTGGAGCCGCTGTCTGTATAAGGATTTGCTTCGATACAGTCTTGGTAATCCGTGCCACAGGTATCCGTACAGTCACTGGCGTAAACAAATTGCGTTGTTAGCAAGGCACCACCGACAACAAGCAACAACAGTGTTAATCGAAAGAATCTCATAACGTTTGGTTGATTTTGTTGGCCGCTGTTTTTATGGCGTTGGTAGGTTCGATGGTGCCGGAGAGAATAGCGTCGACAAGCCCGTAGAGGGCTTCTTCGGCGGCGGCAATGTCTTTGCCGCGGTACCACGTTTGCGCGGTTAAGACTTGCTCGGCAAAGGGAGCCAGCTCTTCATCTTCCAGCTGGCTGGCAATGAGCGAGCGCAGTGCTGGCGGTTTGCCGGCTGCTTCTAAGTACTTGGCGTTTTCATCTGGGTTGGTGGTGAGAAACTGGATGAAGTCCCATGCGTAATTCACCTCGTCTGTGTCTTTGGAAACGGCGGCCATCCACTCGTTGCCAAAGTTGACCTCGCGCCCACCTTCAATTTGTGGCACGCCGGAAACAGCGAAGTTGAGTTTGGGTGCGGCAGTTTTGATGAGTGGCATGTGGTAGGCATAGCCAAAGAACATTGCCGCGGTTCCGCTCGTGAAGGCATCAAAGGAGTTTGGTTGCTCCGCATTCCAGGTGTAAACCGCTTTGGTAGGGTTGGCAAAGTCGGTGTAGAACCGTGCGGCGTCGAGGCCGGGCAAATCGCCGGCGGATTGCGTGCCAGAGGTTTTGTCGAATACCGCGTTACCGTTTGTGTCGGTCATGGTGGTGCCGTTTTGCAACATTAAAAGAGCGAGTAAATCCGCGCCACGTTCTACGTTGCCGGAAGTACCAAGTGCCGCGCCGGATTGGGTGATTGTTCCGGTGGCATCGATTTTGGTGAGTTTGGCGACGTCGGTTTGAAACTCTGTCCAGGTGGTTGGTGCGGCGGCGATGCCGGCAGCGTTGAGTAAATCCTTGTTCCAATAGAGCCCCAGGGTGTCGAGAGCGAGAGGTAAGGCGTAGATTTTATCTACGGCGGCTTGTTTGCTGTCTGGTTGGTAGGGGAGAATAGCGTCGTCTTCTACGGCGTCAACGAACTTATCGCGAAAGGAACGCATAGATAAGGTATTTTCCGTGCGCAGAACGTTGACGATCTGTTTTTTGATCGTTCCCTTCACTTCTTGATAGCCAATGGTCACGCTTGCCGGAAGCGGGGTCATTAAACTTTTGTACTGGCGCATCCAATCGTTGTGGACCAAAAAGATGTCTGGTCCGTTCCCTTCGGCAAAGGCACGGATGAGCGCGTCTTGGTACTCTTCGTAGCGAAATTCGCGAAAGCTCACGGAAACGTTTGGGTGTTGGACGCGATAGTCGTCGATCACTGCCGAATAATTGCTGGCGTTGTCGAAGACTCCCCAAATGGTAAGCGAAACAGGTGCGGCGGCTTGTTGGGAGTTGTTGGAACAGCCGAGCCCGGTGAGTAGGAGCGCCAGCAACGAAAGAGCAAAGAACTTTTTCATATCTACATCAGCGATTTAATGTATTTCTTGATCTCCGGTCCGAGCGTTTTGTCCTCGAGAGCAAGGGCGATGTTCGTTTTCAGCCAAGCCTCTTTGGTTCCTGTGTCGCGATAGATACCTTCAACGATTTTGCAGTACAGCGGACGCGTTTTGGCGATCTTGGAGATAGCATCGACGAGCCAAATTTCTCCTCCCTTTCCACGTTTGGTTTTTTTGAGCGCGGCAAAGATTTCCGGTGGCAAAATGTATCCGCTCACCGCGGCGATGTTTGATGGTGCGGCGTCGGGTCCTGGTTTTTCCACCACCCCGCTTGCTTGATATAAATCGTTCTCTACTTTTGCCTCGGTTTTGACGATCCCGAAGCGGGACAAGCCGGCTTTGTCTGTAGGGATGCCTGTTAATACCGGATCGTGATACTTGTCCCAAACGTCAGTGAGCTGTTTTAAGCGCGGGACTTTGCTCGTAAAGAATTCGTCGCCAAAAACCACAGCAAACGGTTCGTCGCCTATTACATGTTCACAGTTGAGCACCGGCGTACCGTTGCCATAGGGGCCTTTTTGGCGAATATAGGTGAAATTGGCCATGTCGGCGATACGTTTCATGCGTTCGCGCAACTCTTCCTTGCCTTGTTTTTTGAGCCAATTTTGTAATTCGTAGTTGTAGTCAAAATGATCTTCCACTGAGCGTTTGGAAGCACCAGTTACTAAAATAATATCGGTAATGCCGGCTGCCACAGCCTCTTCAACAACGAATTGAATGACGGGCTTGTCGAGAATCGGCATCATCTCTTTTGGCATCGCTTTAGTGGCGGGTAAAAAGCGGGTTCCGTAGCCGGCGACCGGGATCACAACCTTGCGAATCTTCATACGCGTTTCTTTTTCACAGGCTTCTAATGGGCTCAGTATAGCAAAAAGTCTAGCGGGAAGCTAGATTGCTATTGCGTTGGGGAACCTGGTAGAAGGAGGGAAGGGGTAGGTTTGGGTGGTGTGTTTTAAACGTCGCATCTTGCTTTCAGAGTAGGGTATTGAAATAGTCAGTTTTGCGTAGATGTGTAAAGTCTACGTCGTTAGTACGTTGGCTATACGTTGAAAAGACGTAGGGTTTACGGTGGGTCATAAAACAGCACTTCCAAAGACCTACCACCCACTGCATCCCGCCGCATCTCTTAAAAGGTCCTATCTGTATCTTCACGTAGAAACAGTCTTTGTAACAAAGTCGAGTAAAGCACCGGCAACGTTGCGGGGGGTGCCGATGACGATGGGTGGATGGTGTAAGTCGATGGAGGGGAGGGAGTTCAATTCGATCACTGCGCAGGTTTGTTCCCGATAGCTCGTGGCGATAGACGGAGCGAGAAAGTCGATGCCAAGTACGGCACGCTGTGTTTCCCGGGCGATGGTTTCAAACAGGGCGATGTTGTCTGGATGCGCTGTATCTGTGACATCTTCTACCGTTGCCCCATAGGACAAGTTAATTTTCCAGGTGACGGCCATGCGTTCACCCGCCGGCAGAACGTCAGTGGGCTTGGCTTTCATGTGGTGGGTGGGGAGTGAAGGGATTTCTTCCGGCTTATAACCGAGTGAAATCATCAATGTTTGCTGCTCTTGTTCTCGTTTGGCAACCAGTTCGGCAACCGTGGAGATACCGTCACCGACAATAGATGGCGGGTCGCGCCGGCCGATGGCGATGACGTTGTTGCCAACCATGGTGGCACGATACAGCGCACCTGGCACATAGCGTTCCACAATAAACGGCAAACAAATTTCCTGAGCCACGGCAATTGCCCGCCGCAGTTCCTTTTCGGATTGGATGCTGACGGTGGTGTGAGCGGACAGCGACCCAAAACGCGGCTTCACGACCAAAGGAAACCCGATCGACATGCCGTAGGCAACCGCCTCTTCCGTTTTGGTAAAACTGTTTCCTTGGGGCGTGGGCACGTGGAGGCGATCCATGAGCGCGCGCGTCCACTCCTTGTCGTCAACCATCGACTGACTGTTGATGGGATCAACACCAGGCAGCCCTTCGAAAAGCATCTTTCCGCCTGGATGCGCTAAGGTAAAAAAGTTGGTCGGCATTTGACCAAGCTGCAGCACGTGCATCGTCCAACCTCGCCGTGCCGCTTCTTCGGCCACCACTTTGGATCGCTGATGAATGTGGGTCTGCGCGTTGATCGGTTTTGGTCGCATGATCCCACTCGCGATCATTCCCTTGAGGAGAGATCCGATCACGATTCGTTCGGCCAAGCGGCTCAGGCGTTTGGGAATAATGGCATCGCTTGCGCGTTCCAAATAGTCCGCAACCATGCTGGAAAAACGCGCGCTCGCGTGGTTTAACTGGTGCGTTGGTGAGCATTCTAAGCAGAAACTTTTTGCCATAGCGTCCTGTGCCGTCAGGTAAGTTACGCGCGCAGGAACATAGCCTCGTCACTTAAGCGAACTTTTTTGTACGTTGCATAAGCGTCTGTGGGGTTGCGGCGACCAATGGCCATGGCGGCCTTGGCGGAAAGTCCTTGTACCGAGAGTCCAAGAATCTCGTTGTATTGCGCGGCATCAAATCCTTCCATCGGGCAGGCGTCCACGCCAATGATCGCTGCCGTTTCAAGGCCAAATCCCAGGGCAATATAGGCTTGTCGCGCGGCCCAAGCTTCTGATTGTTCTTGATTCATGCTCGCAATTGTTCCATTGATCATTCCTTTGAATCCCTCGAGCGAAGCCGCATCAACGCCGCGTACGGCCATCGTGCGGTCGATGTATTCCTGGGTATCTGCCGGTGATACGTTGGTGCGGGCGCAGAACACAAGGAAGGTGTCCGCGTCGGTTACTTTTGATTGATCAAAAGAAACGGCGCGCAGTTTGGTGCGTACATCTGGGTTGGTGACAACAACTACGCGAAATGGTTGCAAACCGTAGGATGTGGGTGCCAAACGAATAGCTTCAAGGATGGTGTCGCGTTCTTCATTGGTGAGTTTGGCAGTGGAATCGAATTCTTTCACGGCATAGCGCCAGTATAAAGCGTCGTGGATGGAGTTCATCATAGATGTGTATTACGGTGAATGAGTAGCGGTAGGCAGATGGTAGTACGTCATGATCATTTTGACCATCTCTTCAGGCGTATGCGTGGAGCTGTCGATTTCGAGATGTTCGTCAATGCGGGCGCGGGCAAGAATGTCTGGGCGTTTTTCTAATAGTGTTTCGATTGCCTCCGGAGCGGTCATTTTTTCATGCGCCGCCCGCGACATTCCTTGCACGCGTGTGAGCAGAACGGCTACGGGAGCCATCAGGCGTACAAAAATGACCGTACCACCCTCCGCTTCCACTACGGCTTTGGCTTTTTGAATAAATTCGTCGTAGTATTCTCCGCCGCCGCCGAACGTGGTGATGAGACTAATACCCTCCTTTGCCGCGGCATGAAATAGCTCTAGACGAAATTGTGAACCCAGGCGCACCCGTTCTGGATGATCCCAACCAAACACTCGGGCGATTGGATTAACAATTGTGTGAAGATCAGCCAGGGGGAATCCGGTTGCCTGTGCCAGTGCCGTGGCTACGGTGAGTTTGCCCACCGCCGGGGGTCCATAAAGGAAAATGAGTTGCATAAGGTTTTGTGT
Source organism: uncultured Gammaproteobacteria bacterium (assembly GCA_964588955.1). GTDB lineage: Bacteria > Patescibacteriota > Patescibacteriia > UBA9934 > CAMTUG01 > CAMTUG01. The sequence goes on along the minus strand of CAZPQJ010000002.1, from coordinate 65,632 downwards.
TTGCGCACATCCTAGCACAACCAAAACGCCCCCGCGATGGGGGCGCCGCAGAAGCTATTTCTTTTTATTCTGCTTCGGCTTTTTCTTGTTTTTCTGTTGAGCGTTGTTTCCTTTGGCCATAAAAAAGTTACTAATTTTTTCTAATTTTTATTGATGAGCGCGGCGGTGTGCCATGTTCCACAACCAGCCGAGGATGAATCCCATTACGTATCCAATCACTCCGGTAACGATCACAAGCAAGACAGCATTTCCTAACGAAAAAGGATTAATACTGAACTGCATATTAATAAAGTGCAGTCCAAAGATCCAGGTCATAAATGCCTGGGCAATTCCAAGCGCCACCAGCACGGCCCACATAGCGTGCCAAATGGCCATTAGTCCACCGAACACCATACCCACTTCGTGTGCGTTGATGCGGTTCATAAAAAGGGGGACAAAGAATAATTGTTTACAGTTTAACAAAAAGGACCGACGTTGTCATCGACTTTTCTTGTTTTTTCGTATGTACAATCGAGGATTATTGGGAGATGATCGCTCACAGGGACATCGGGTACTGTGAAAGCGTCCACGTTGATACCTGGGGAAGTGAAGGCGTAGTCGGCGAATTCTTGAAAGCCGTATGGACCATTCTCGTATTCCGGAAAAAGGACGTGCATGTGAGAACCGCGCGTCGAGGTAATGCCGTGTTCCGTTACGAGGTTGCGGAATCCTGCCTTTTCGAACAGACGAATACTTTCGGTGTCTGGGTACAGATTAAAGTCGCCGATGACGATTTTTTCTCCGTCTCGCGGAGCCAAAAAGTTGAGAATCTTTTGTGATTGTTCCAGGCGTTTGGGGCTATCGCGTTTATCTGCTGGTTGGGAGTTACCGTGTAGGGTGACAATCGTCAACGGGGTCGTACCATCGACACATACATAGACGGCGGTGTGGCCAAGCGTCTCCCAGTCTTTTTGTCCGTGATAACTATTAAGACTGTTGTAAATCATGAAATCTCCGCGTTCAGAAACAGGTAGAGTCTTTTTGAAAAAGATGACGACACCGAGCGTAGTTTGTTGAGGGTAGTCGGGGGTGGTATCGAAGTCGTATTGCATGGGAGCAAAATGATAGTCGAAGCCAGGAAGGCGACGCACCAATTCTTGGAGCAAATTAGCTCGGCCTTGGCGGCCGGAAAAGTGCGCGTCTTCTTTGGGGTTGCTAACAATTTCCTGCAAACAAAAAACGTCGGTGGTAGGAGCTTCGTGGGTGAGAAAGTCCATGAGTGGCTCAAAAACGTTGCCGAAGTAACAATTCAGAGAGATAATTTTCATAGGAGATCTTCTTTTTCTGCTTTGCGGAGGCGTTTGATTTTTGCTTCCTGTTTGCGGGCGGCGGATTCCGAGGCGGCACGCTTGGTCCAAACAAGTTCCACCGGACGATGGCTGCGGGTATAGGCCGAACCTTTGCCGGCATTGTGGCGTTTGATCCGTTCTTCGACATTTGTCGAGATGCCGGTATACAAACTCCCGTCGGCACAGCGAACCATGTAAATTGACCAGGCGGACATACGTTTATTCCAAGCGATAAAAAACACCTTTGGCAATGCCCATGCCGGGGGTGAGTAGGATGGGACTCGCGCTCGCGTTGTGCATTTCGATGATCATGATGCCGTCAGTGTCTGGTTCGGCCAAGGTTGAACTTAGCAACGTATCGAGTCCGACTTGGGCGCAGGAGGCGCGGGCGTTGAGCAAGCAAGCGAACTTGCCGTTGAGCGTTAGCGCTTCACGCGTAAAGCCGAGGACAAATTGATTAGGTTGTAAAATATATCCGTCGGCTGGTATCTCGACTTCATCGTAGGCAATCCCTGTCTCGACGGACACCACGGAGACTGTTTTAGGGATGCGAAGTTTTGTCCCGAGCGTAAACACGTAGCTTGCTGGCCGAATGTTTGTTGCCTGAAAGGGGACAATGCCTATTTCACCGCCCGTAACCATTGTTCGATAGTTGTTCCACGTAAAATCATACGAAATAATCCTAGCACAAACAAAACAACCCCGCGAAGGGGAGGTTTTGCTTAGGAGGTCAGGACGTTGAATGTTGCTTTACGATTCTTGCGGATGATGCGCCGCTCCTCTTCGGGGAGTGCGGCGATCTTTCGGCAGGCGGCTGAACAGGTGCCAAGCGTCTGTTCGCGGCAGGTGTCGCACTGAATGAACAAGGCGTGGCACAAGTCGCTTTTGCAGTTGTCGTACGCGTCGGCTGGAGCTTTGCAGGTGTAGCATTTGCCAAGAACGTCTTTCGTGACCGCTTCGGCCATGCGGGCATCAAAGACAAAGTTCTTTCCTTTGAATTTGCTTTCTAAGCCTTCCCGCTCAACATCATGCTTGTACTGAATGACTCCGCCGTAGAGTTGATTGACGTCAGAAAACCCTTCGTGTTTCAAAAAGGCGCTGGCTTTTTCGCAACGAATGCCACCGGTGCAGTAGAGTAAGATCTTTTCTTCTTTTTTATCTTTTAACAGTTCGACCACTTCTTTGAGTTCGTTGCCGAAGGTTTGTGAACGTGGTGTGATCGCCGTTTCAAATTTACCAATGTCGCTCTCGTATTTGTTACGCATGTCGACGACGACGGCGCCGTTGGCCACCTCTTCGTTAAACGCCTTGGCGTCCAGGTGATTGCCAACGTTGCTAATATCATACGTGCCGGCAGGGAGGTTGTCGGCAACGATTTGCTTGCGCACTTTTATGATTAACTTCCAAAAAGAAAGTGTTGGTTCTTCAATGGCAAATTTGAATGGCACGCTGGCAAAGGCGGCAATGCCATCAAGGTGTTTCTTGAACGCTTCTACGTTTGGTTCTGGAAGATTGATCTGCGCATTGATTCCTTCATGCGCTACATAAACTCGTCCGAGCACCCCAAGTTCGCTCCAGGCTTTGAAGAGTTCATCTCGCAAACCGCGCGGATCCTCCAAGGGCACATAGCGATAAAACGACAGCGTCCTTCGCGGCGCGGTTTCTTGAGCAAGTTTCGCTCGAGCTTGCGTTTCATTAAGTGTATTGCGTAGGGTGTCCATACGCTCTGGATCTTAAGCGATCTGTGGCGAAAAGAGAAGCCTTCTCAAAAAAGTAGCGAGCCCGCACGCGTGGCGTGAAGGCTCTAGGGGGAGAGGTTGCGAGCCGGTTGGCTCTAGAACGGGTCGCGCTTGGGGTCGTCGTCGTGGCGGAGGGAGACCCGCGGGTTGTCGGGGTCTGTGGTGTCGAGGACGACCGTACCAGGGGGTTCGGAGTTGGCGAAGGCGTGGCCGTCTGCATCACGCGACGGATACATCGGCGCGATCTTGAGAGGCGGACCACCGTACCGACGGACACCGCTCGGGCACAGAATACAGCCATCATATGCCTCGAGGTCGCGTTTCCGCGCTTCGATCCTACGAATTTGTTCCCACGTGAGCATGAGCACCTCTTCTATTCTGAGAATAGCATCTTCGGAAACGCCACACAATGCAAAAACAAAACAACCCCGCGGAGGGTTGTGGTCACAGTGATACATCCCCCCTGACCGCGTTTTCAAATTTTTTGCAGTTAAAAAAAGACGTAGCCAATGGTAGCCGTCACGAGGTTCATGAGGATGCCTGCGCAAAGCGCCGGCCATCTTCGTTTTTTAAAGAGAATTGCCAAAATAGTTCCTTCGAGAAGCGCCACGCTTCCTTCGGTTAGAAACCAGTTCGTTTGATGATAGTAGAGTAGCCACCAAACAATTGGATGCGTAATCATGTTGATTCCCACAACGACCAGTGCAATTTTTTGCCAGCGCTCTTTGCGAAGAATGAGAAGGGCGATCGAGAACTCAAAAACGACGGTGAGAGCGAGGAGAGCAAACTCTTCTGAAACCATAAGAGGGCTCTTGGGCTAATCGTCTACACGCTGATAGCCCGTTTCCACATACTGCATTCCTTCAAAGGTGTACGTGTTGATGATTTCGCCGACCGCGTTTGGGGCCGATTGACGAGCTGCGCAGTATGCGTCCGCGCAAACGGCTCGATGTCCTAGTCCATCCGACCCAATCCAGCCGTTGCCTAATCGTTCGTTGGGTTCAAGAAACGTTTGAGTGAGTTCCTCGTTTGTTTTTGATGCCACCGCTTCTATTTTTTGGAAACCGACATGACTCAGAAAGGCAAAGATTTCCTGGTCATAATAGGCACCTGTCCCATCTTGTGTTCCTGTGAGCACCAGCTCCTGGTTGCTATCTTGACCGAGGTCAACGAGATAAGCATTTGACCATCGGGTGTGGAAAACGTTCCAAACAGAGGATTGGTTTTCGTAAAGTAGCCCCCCATCAACATCGTAGATGCGGAATCCGCTTCTGGTTTTCCCGTCAACGTCGAGGTTGTAGAAGGCTACTTGGACGTCGTCCTCTCCGTCTGCGTTCATGTCGAACGTCATGCCCTCGATTGACGACGGGATAATGACGGGTGAGCGCAACACCAAGTCCATGATACCCGTGGTTTCTTCCGTTGCTTGGGTAGTTGTTGTAACAGGTGGTATGTCGTTGGAACGTCGCGAACGCATAAGCAACAATCCGGCAACTCCGGTGGCGATGATAGCGACAGCAAGGCTCGCAAGGATGGCGCGTTTCATAAATTACTTCTTTTTCGATCTTACCGCGACGGCAAGAAGAATAATGCCGACGCCGATTAGGACAATCCAGGGGAGTCGTTCATCTTCAAACCAAGAAGCCGCAGTCTTTTCGTTAACATCATCGTCGCCTGAAACTGTCGTGCTACTTACCAGCTGTCCGTCCGCATCATAACGGGTTTCACGTACAAGTCGCACGTTGAAATTTGCGTCTGTTAGCGTATCAATGTGGTAAACCGCCACAAACCACACGGCTGGATTCGTGTCCGGCAGATCACCATTAACTGTCTCTTTGGAAATGTCTGTCCGCGCTCCCGTGGTCGTGGCTTCAAGGAGATAAGGTTTGTTGATCGCAAGTTCGTTCCAAATATCTCCGCGTTCCTGGCCTGGATCATTTTGATGCTGAATTTTTGCCTGGTCTGATTTTTTGACGGCAAAAAAAGGTGTGCCACTGTCTTCGCAACCGTCAGAAAGTGTCTGTAGATTTTGTGACAAAATTAGTGAAGGACCGAACCGCCAATTGTGGGTCGCGTAGACGTCATAGTCCGGGTAATCGGCGAGGTTATCAATAAAGGCACATTGGGTGACCCGATGGAACCCTACGTCTGGAGCAATATCGGCTTTCGCGGCAAACGGCGTGAGGATCGATGCAGTGAGCAAGAGGGACAAGAAGTATTTCATAAGTATTTTCATTGTTTTTAGTATAGCCTATAACCGTGTCGACAGAAACAAAACAATCCCGCCAAGGGTTGGTTTGTCACGACAGTGCTGCTGTGATGATTTGTTCGATGAACGCCTCAAAAGAAGTTCCGGCCGCTTTTGCCGCTTTTGGAAAAAGGCTTTCCGGAGTCAATCCGACGCCGCCGGGAGTGTTGACTTCAAGCACATAGGGTAGGCCATCAACCACAATAAGATCCGTACGAGAAAAGCTGCGCAGGTGAAGTTGTTGATGAATCTGTAAAGCAAGCTTCTGCGCTTGTTGCTGCACGTCCGCCGGCACCGATGGCGCGAACGGTGTTTCTTGGCTTTTGCCAGAATATTTATGGTGATAGTCAAACCAACCACCAGCCGGAGGAGTGATCTCAATCACCGGAAGTGCTTCGTTCAACAACACCCCAACGGTGATCTCAATTCCGTGCAAGTAGCTTTCCACAAAGTGTGAGTCCGGAAGATGCAAAATGCGTTGAATCGTCTCCGTCTGCAGATCTTCTTTTGTAATCACGGGAGCAACTTCGTGCGACGATCCGCCGTTGGCAGCTTTAAGCACACACGGAAATCCGAATTTCACTATGTCCTCCTCGTTCGTGACAAGCGACCACGGTGCTGTGGGAATACGATGTTCGTCACAATAGCGTTTGAAGAGAACTTTGTCGAAAGCAATCTTGGCGCCGGCGGGGTCAGACCCTACAAACGGTTTATTGGCCGAAGCGAGAAATTGATAGAGCCTTCCATCTTCACCTTCTTTGCCGTGCATGACCGGGAAGACCACATCGAACGTTTCAAGGATGTTGCCAAGGGCGTCATAGCCTTCTTGAAAATCAAACATGGTTACGCTGTGGCCATTGGCCTTGAGCGTTCGTTGAACATGCTCTGCGGAGATGAGGGAGATTTCTCGTTCGGAAGAAGATCCGCCGGTAATAATGAGGATATGCATAGGTGAAAGTATAATGCAGTACGGTGCGGAAAAAGGCAAAGCTGGTTTTGTGTGCACCTTGATTGAGTCTTGATTCACCTGTAGAGTCTCTTGTGTATCTTGTCCACGATAAGGGGCGTCTACTCTGTGGAATAAAATAATCCCGAAGAGCACAATAACGTTTTATGTCTACGCAACCTACCTTCACGGATTTGCAAGTTCTTGATCGGCTTGGTCGAGAACGTCCAAACAATTTTTCTCTTGAGGAAGCAACGGCGCATATCCGGAATTGCGGTATTCTCGATATGCTCGCCCGTGATTTCGGTCCCGTTGGCACCGAACAGGATGCGCCGCAAGATTGGGGGTGTCTGCTCATTCAGTGGGGTGCTATTCAAGACGCCACATTTCACACGGAAATTGTTTTGCGGCATTGGGATGTGACATCACCAAACGAGCGCCTCTCTTTGCGCTTTAGCAATTTCGGTAACCTCGCTGCCGTATCGGCGCTGGATGAGACGGAGCCAACGCCAGAGGTTCTTTCCTCTATTCGTGCGGCCTGTGCGCAGGCGGGCTACCTCCTTCTTGGGGAAGAGCAGCTTTACGAAAAATGGACTGACTACCATGGCGAACAAAAATCGGCCTGGTCACGTTTCTTCGATTATGTTTAACAAAAACTTTTTGCACGTTTCTCTTTCTTTGCTCCTGTTATTTGTTTGTGGATTTTTATTGCCATTTACGTTTTGGGAACTTTCCACGCCAGGTGTTTGGGATGCCTGGGAGATCGGAGCGCTCGGTGCCAGCCTTTGTGTTGGAACAGCAGTGCTTGTGAGAACAAGACCAAATAGACAAATGAAACCCTTGTCCTTGCGTACGCTCGCGTTGCGGAAAATCGTTGTTATACAAAAAACGCTTTTTGTCCTTGGGCTCGCGCTCGTTTGTTTGGCGGTGGTTATGCAGCTAAGGCATTAGCTGCCAGACGGAAGCGGCGCGGGTGTTGGGTACGTTCCAGGGCAAGGGTCAAATTCACAGTTCGGGCCGGAGCGCCCAACGTAGGAACCATCCGGACACAGCTTGGCCTCCATGGTGCAAAAGACTTGCTCAGGATCCTGTGTATTTTCTACGGGTTCAGCAGGCGCATTCATCATCACGGCATAGACAACAGCCGCTGCCACAACCAAGCCAGCAATGATCCAAAGGAGATAGTTTTTGTTCATACAAAAAACGATTAAGACTGGTCGCGTAAATAGACAGTATCACAATCAAAATAACCCCGCGAAGGGTTGTTAATTGGTGTTCTTTGGTGTGCCTTTCATCAGCGGTCGGATATGATAGAATTTTCCGAAAGATCCCTCAAGGAGTAAAACTATGCCTTCAAACGTTCTAGATCATCTCAATCAGGTGAGAACAGAGATCGAGCCGGGTTCAACGTGGGCCTATTTTGACGGTGGATCCTACCGGATTCTTTCCATCGAGCTGAACGCCACGGGTTATGAGGTAACACACCAAGTTGGCATCGTTGTTGTTTACGAGCAACTCCGTGCGGGTCATTTTTCCAAAGGCCAAATTTGGGTTCGTGCCCTCGAGGACTTCCAAGGTGAGGTTGTAAGGGAAGGCGTGGCAGTTCGGAAATTCACGAGGGTGGATGATGAAGCTGTTGATTTATAGCATCAAGAAAAAGAACGTCAGGGGCACACATCACCAGCAAAAAAATCCCAGGGCAAACCTGAGATTTTTTTGCTGGCGGTGTCTGTGGGTTTAGTACCACGATGCAAGGGGCTTATGAGGGATTTTCGATGAATTCTATTAAGGGTGCTCTTGAGGCATGTGGGTCGGCGAGAAGTATTAGTTTAATAGAGTTTCTACAAGATAGGTCATCTCGTTACGTTTGGCATAGAACAAGAGCACACCGTTCTTATAAACTGTGGGGAGAATCTCTGTATAGGAACAGCAGTTGTGGGTCCAGATCGTATCGAAGCCGGGGGTGATAAACTTTTCATCGTAAAAGACCGCATCAGTTTCATCGTGAAGGGCAATAAAACCAATCTTGCCATTGTAGGAAAAGAGATACCGGGGATTCTCAACGCCAAACTTTTGGGAAATGAGACTGCCGTCATACCAAATATCCTGATCGCAGGAAACTCGATTACCGTTATCGGTACTGCAGCGGGAACGGAAGGTGAAGGCGGGATTTCCATCAACGATGCGCCAGTCTTGGACAGGACCGTCGGCTCCGAAATCCATCTGCTCCTCAAAGAGTATTTTGCCATTCAGTAGCATACGGTAGACTCCAGATATGCCTTCGTTTGGTTTTTGCACGAGCTCATATCGATCGGTATCCCAAGTATACCGATCGATAATACCGTTGCTCATGTCCTGTTCGGAAACAGGAGAATACGTCATTTCGTAATCTTCTACGACGTCGGTGCCGGCATCAAGCAATGTTTGTGATCTCTGGAGTCTATCGTAGGCTCGTTTTGTAAAACCGAGATCAAGATCCTCGCCAGAATCGAATGAGTATTCGGCGTACGATGAGGAATTCGTCGTGTTGATGAAGACTATTTTTGAATTCTCGCCCCTTCCCGAAGAGAGTTTGTACGTCGCGAGAACAATAATAACGATAGCCGCCAGAGACAAAAGCACCTTTTTCATAATGGTTAAACCTTATCATACCAAAACAACCCCGCGATAGGGTTGTTTTGTTTCCGATCATACCGCATCAGTCGCCCCGCATGCCTGAAGCACTCGGATTGTCCGATACGAAATAATCCTGGCGGAGAGGGAGGGATTCGGCCTCGCCTCTCGGGTCGCCAGCCGCTCCCCTCGGGCTGGCCACCGCCTCGCCATGCGGCGTGCTCGCCGCATATGGCTCCGGCGTTCGAATCCCTACGCACGCCAAATTGTTGGCGTGCTCCCTCCCACCATCAAAAAAATCCCAGGGCAAACCTGAGATTTTTTTGCTGGCGGTGTACACGCGTTCAGTGCCAAATTTGTAGGGGCATTTTAAGGGCTTTTCAACGACTTCCGTTTCGGTGATTTTGAGGTATGTGGGTCGGGTGTTTTCGGCGTACAAACTGGCACAAAGTGGAACACGGTTCGGAGGGTAAAATGAGACAAATGAGACACTACATACGGGGTACTAAAACAGTGTCTCATTTTGCATATTTCGACAGTTTTGCTGGAATTTTCATACAAAAGTGATGAAAAAGCCACTGTCTCACTTTTTCAGGGTGTTTCGAGCATAAAAGTTACCAACTCATACCAGCCTGGACGCCCCACAACCGTTGCGGCATTCCTTGTGTTGTATGGAAAACACGAGATCAATAACAGCGACGCCGACACGCACACATCACGAACAAGAAAAGGTGGTTACTGAGGAGAAGATCCGCTATTGCCTCTACGCCCGCAAGTCGACGGAATCGGAGGAACGACAGGTACTGTCCATTGACTCGCAGATCAAGGAGATGCTGCAACTCGCTGAATGTGAAGGACTCGATGTCGCGGAGATTCGGCGTGAAAGCCATTCAGCGAAATCGACTGGTCAACGACCCGTTTACAACGAACTCCTCGCCGATATTCGCCAACGTAAATTCGGCGGCATCCTCACCTGGGCGCCGGATCGATTGAGCCGTAACGCAGGTGATCTCGGCGCCATTGTCGACCTCATGGATCAAGGATTGCTCCACGAAATCCGCACCTACGGTCAGCGATTCACCAATTCGCCCAACGAAAAGTTCATGCTCATGATCCTTGGTTCAACCGCCAAGCTCGAAAACGATCATCGAGGCGAGAACGTGAAGCGTGGACTACGGACCCGAGTGGAGATGGGCTTGTGGCCAGGCGTGGCACCGCTCGGTTATCTCAACCAAGGGCTGATGGATAAGAAGTGCCAAGTCATCGTCGATCCCGTCCGTGCGCCGATTATCAAACAGATGTTCGAGAAGCTCGCCTATGAAAAATGGAGCGGACGGAAGATTTACAATTGGCTCAAGCATGATTTGAACTTTAAAACTCGTGGCAACAAAACCCTTACCCTCGGCGGTGTGTATCGCGTCCTCGATAACCCCTTCTACTACGGCAAGTTTGAGCGTCCTCGTGATAGCGGCAATTGGTACGACGGTAAACATAAACCAATCATCACGAAAGAACTTTTCGACCAAGGTCAAACTCAGCTGAAACGCGACCAGATCGTGCGAGAAAACAAAGAATTCGCCTTCACCAAACTGTTCACTTGTGGCCTATGCCAATCCGGCATTTCTGCCGAGGACAAGTACAAGAAACTTCGCGACGGCACAACAGCACACTACATTTACTATGGCTGTACCAGGGCGAGGGATCGCGATTGTAAGAACCAGTACATCCGCGAGGAGGAATTGATCGCCGAACTGCTCAAAATCTTCGACCAGATCAACATCAATGAACTCGGTATGAAAACGAAGCTCGAGGATGAAATTAGGCGGTTTAGCCATTTTCAACGGACGGTGTTCGGCTCCGACGGGACGCAAGAAGCCGACGAGGCGGAAGTAAACATCCGGGCGTATGCCAAATATCTACTACGACAAGGGAGTATTTCGGAGAAGCGGGAGCTACTGGGAAATTTGCGGAGCAGGTTGGTGTATCTGAATAGGCGGGTTACCTTACTGCAATAGAGAGTGAAATATGCTATTTCATGTTACACTTTTAGCAATATGACTTTTATGAGAATTCGAATTTTTATCACGGGGCTTCTACTCGTCCTTCTCCCATTTTTGGGGAGGATTTCAGAAGCTCGAGCGGCATTATCAATGGATCATACGCGTGGTTACATTCTATTGCACGTGAATAGCGTTGGTGAAGCCTGGTATGTGCTTCCTACGAGTACCGAGCGCTTTTACGTAAAGAGCGGTGATGCCGCATATGCCGCCCTTCGCAACTTCGGGTTGGGTATTACGAATGCTGACTTGTCGAAGATTCCTGTTGGAATTCAACAGCCAGCGGGATTTACGGACAGCGATGGGGATGGCCTCGCTGATAAATTTGAAGAGGCTTTGGGAATAGATGGCACAGATAGCGACACGGATGGTGATGGTTACAATGATTTTGATGAGGTCAGCGGCGGCTATAGTCCCCTTAGCTCATCAAGACTCACGACAGATTCAGAACTCGTCGATCGACTGAAGGGTTACATTCTTCTACAAGTCGAGTCCCGCGGCGAAGCTTGGTACGTCAACCCTGCCGATGGCAGGCGGTATTATATGGCCGATGGCGACTGGGCGTACGAAATCATGCGTTTGAAGAGTCTCGGCATCAATGATGACATTGCCCAGATTCCTGTTTATGATGGAGTTTTACAGTGTGACCAAAGCATTGATTGCATGATCGGTTCTATCGAAGCCTTCACCGATTTTGAGGGCGTATTAGTGAGTGATGTGAATATACTCGATCAACAGGTGCAAAGTTGGGTAAAGCTTGAATACAGCGCAACGGCTGTCGCAAGCCGTTATCCTTGGACGTGGACGACACTTCGACAAGTTGTCGATGGAGTGGAGCAGACCGATGCGGTTGGTAGGGGTCAACATTGCCGCAGCAATCACTACTCTGACCTGATCGATGTTCTTGAGGATGCTAAGGTTGGAAACTACACCACGGAAACGCCGTCAACGATGCTTTGCGAAACCGTTCGAGGCTGAATAAACTATGCAATTTCGAATCGTTCATAACCCTGTACTCAATGTCGTCATCGCATGTTTCGTTATCGCTGCCGCTATTGGGGTAGGTTATGTTCTTGCACGCCGTAACATAAAAGTTGACCCGATTCTCTTACAAAATCCGTTGGTTGAACTGTCATACTCGGGAGGATGGCTATCTGATCCTAAAGACGCGGTCGCCTATTATCGCATCTATGCAACGGGAGATGTTTATAAAGCGACTCGCGGCGGTAATATCTTTCTCCTCACAAGGTTAGATCGAGATACGATAAATGGCATTCGCGATGAGGTAGATGATCCAGCTACTTTAGAAAGCTTCGTTAAAAAAGACCGAACATTCTGTATTAGTGCCGTTGATGGTATTGATACCGAAATCTCGCTCGTCACTTCATCCGGAGAGATGTTTCGTTATTCCGATTGTGACTATGAATTCGTCTGGGAGGAAGGACTACTGAAAACAGTGCAATCAATCGTAAGACAGTACAAAGAATAATAGGTGAGTGCCGACCGTACGAAACGATAAAACGACCCGATGGGTCGTTTTATCTTGAGGACAAGGCCCCATCGGTCGCCTCGCGTACTTGAGTACGCGCGTTGCACGATAAGAAATTGTCTTGGCGGAGAGGGAGGGATTCGAACCCTCGATACCCTTGCGGATATACATGATTTCGAGTCATGCGCGTTCGACCACTCTGCCACCTCTCCATTTGTGTTCGGCTGTTAAAATGGCGATCTGCTTGTCCTTCGCGTCGCCTCGGTCTCAACGTACCTTTCAGTACGTCTCGACCTCGTCTTGCTCCAGGACTGCGTATCTCATCCATTTTTCCTAGCCTCACCGCTGCGGTTCCGTGGTCAACGGTGCGACGAGGCTATCATTTTTGACGGGATTGATCAAGGCGGGAGGAAATGACTAGCATCGCCAGCAGCGACCAGGTCATGAGGGACAGGTCATTTTTGAAATAGGGGACGTCGACCAGGCCATGGATGGTTGTTTCGAGGAGGGCGGCGAGGAGAGCGCAAAGGAAGACCCCCTCTGGCTCCCCCTTGGTAAGGGGGAGAAAAGAACGCAGGACTTGGATGGCAAGGAGGATGAAGGCGACAAGGCCGAGGAGGCCGAGTTCGGACCAAATGTTGAGGATGAGGTTGTGAGGGTATTGAAAGATTTCCACCCAGGTTGCGTGGTGGTAGGAGGCGAAGGTTGGTTCGTAACCGGCAAGCCCTGCGCCGAAAATGGGATGATCTTTGAGCATCTCCACCGTTTCGCTCCACTGCGTCCTGCGGACTTCGCCGGAGTAATCGTGAAGAGTGAGTTTTTGTTTGACGCTCGGAATCATCATCGCGGCTACGAAGCCGATGGCGGTGAGAGGGATCGTTAAGCGGCGCAGATGCGGATTTAGGAACGATACAAGCAAGAGGCTGGCGGGAATCGCCACATAGGCGGCTTCGGTTTGCGCGGCGAAAATGGCTAGTGTGCCGAGGATGGCGACGGTTAGCCAGAATAAGAAATCCGAAATGCGAAATCCTAAATCCGAAACAAGCGGAAATCGGAAAAGGGAAAGGCAAAAACCGGTTTTTGGTTTTTCCTTTTCGTGTTTAGTATTTGTTTGAAACTTCGGATTTAGGATTTCGAATTTTTTAATTACCACAATGACACTCATGGTCACAATTGGTCCAAGATACAATCCAACGGCATTAGGGAAATCAAAAACAGAAGTGATGCGCCGTTCAATGTCCCAGGGCACAGGAATGCCAAGGCGGGTAATCCACTGGAGGATGCCAAGCGTGCTCACCACGATTGCTCCCACGCCAAGCGCTTTGAGCGCGGGCTCAACGTCGTCGCGGGTTAACGTCGATTTGATCATCAAAAAGAATAAGATTGGCTCGATAAAGTACGCCTTGAGAATCCCGAGAGCGGCGAATTTGTCTGGAGAGACGATCACACCAATCACCGCGGCGACGAGCAAAAGGATTGTGGGGAGAGAAAAAGGAGAAAGAGAGAAAGAAGAAAAGCGTCGACGCAAGATCCAAACCCCGAGGGCGATCAACACAAACCCTTCGAGTAACGTCATCGGCACCGGGCCAAGATGAAAGCGTAACAAGTAGCTTGGTAAAGCGGTGAGAATAACGTAGATCGCCAGCTTTTGATCGCGCCAAGCAATAAACAGAAAAAGTAGGAGAGAAAGAGAAAGAAGGAGAACGTGAATCATAGGGGCGCTTCAACCTCTTTTACAAACAATGTTTTTATTGTTCGTGGCGTCAGTCCGCGCAGGGCAACAAGGACCACCAAATAGGCGACGGCACCAAGAAGAATTTCTACAAGCGTTGGTAAACCGTGAATCTCTGCCAGCACTAAATACATTACTAAGGCAGAGGCAAAGGCTTTGGCTGTGACGGTTAAGCGTAAGCGCAGGCGCGATGTACGGCGCACTACCAGGTAGGTAACCACCCCCACGAGCGTTTCAGAGAGGAGTGTTACCCAGGCCGCGCCAATCGTTCCAAAAGGAGGGACAAGCAACAAGTAGGCACCAACGGAGACGGCGGCGGTGAGGGCGTAACCGATGGTCATGAGGCGTTGTTTCTCCACTGCCACCACGGCGTGTCCAAAGAGCGAATTGTAGAAAACCACCGCTACTGCGGGCGCCAAAATTGCCAAAACGGGTCCAGCTTTAGCAAATTCCTGTCCACCAACAAGAATCATAATCGGCTGAGCGAGGGCAAAGGCGCCGACGGCGATGGGCACGGCGATAATCGAAAAAAAGTTGAGTGTCTTTTGCATCATGGCTTCAAATCCTTCGTGGTCGTTCTGCTTCCACGTGTTTACCAGAATGGGCAGCACAAGCCCCATAAACATCACCGGCAGGGTAGTAATGACGTCGATCACTTTGTAGGCACTGCCGTACTGCCCCACCTCGGCTTGAGTGCGTAAGAGCGACAGAATCATTACGTCACCGCGCAAGTAGATTAAGTTGAAGAAGATGGAAATACCTATCGGCCAGCTACGGCGGATAATTTCTTTCCAAATCTTCAGGTCGATGCGGGCACGAAAACGCACGTAGTGATTGGCGAGGAGTACGAGCAGGATGGTTTGGGCGGCGTTGGAGATGGTTAAGACAATGGCTGTGTCTGGAATGGTACCGCGGTAGAGCACAATCAAACCGATGCCAGCAAAGAGAATCACCCGGGAAAGCAGTTCTGCTACCACTGTTCCCAGCATTTTAAGGCGTTTCTGATAAACCCCGGTCAACATTTGTCCGACTGTTTGGAAGAAGAAGGCAATCGCGCCGATGCTAATGGCTGTTTTGATCTCTCCAGAATAGGGGAAGGGTATGGCGATGATCGGAGCCAAAATAAAAACAATCAAGGCGGACAAGAGGCGAAGGGATACAAGATTACTAAGGATGGTGCTTTCGTCAGCCCCTGGCTCAGAAATCATTTGGGTGGTGATGAGGGTGAGACCAAAGTCCACCACTACGGCAAACAAGGACAAAAACGTTACGGCAGTGGTGAATTCGCCATACCCCTCGTCGCCAAAGTACCGCAACATGAGGGTGACGGTGGCAATGCCGAGCAACATCCCCACGGCTTTGCCGGCTAATTGCACGCTGGTATTGTGCGCCAGCGCTCGTGTGGTGGAAGCATTCGTCATAATTGGCATTATCATACCACGATCACGGGGATGAATGCGGTTGACGAAAGGCCATTTTTTTGATACACTAAGAAAGCAAAAACAGAAACAAAAGTTCCTTTACAGGGTATGTATTTACATGCAAACGAGGCCTTTCTCGATGAAGATATTCTCGATGAAAAGCTTCCACAGCCATTTGTGCATATTTCATTAGCCATGCCTGCGGCGCAACATGTGCGCCCATCATTTTTTGCGGCCATGCGTTCGGTGCGGGGAGTCCTCGCCGATAGTCTGATGGTCGTTGTTTTTGTGATGGCCGCGGCGCTGGCTTTGTCTACCATTGAAGGCATTATTGAATCTCACACTCCGCAGACGGTTGATGCGGCCGAAATGCCAAGCATCAACGAGCCCCGAGTTCCTTTTTGGCATGCTTTGCTTGGTATCCAAACGGCTCAAGCGGCAGAATTGAAAGGATTTGAGGCGTTGCAAACATCCACAGTGCCAAAAATCACCATCAAACCTGGTGAAACGAAGAATGTTGCGGTGACGTTTCAAAATATTGGCAGCAAAACATGGACGAATAGCGGTAGTGGGTATGTGTCTGTCTACACCTACGACCCGAAATACCGCACATCGGTGTTTCAAGCAGCCTCTTGGATTGAGGCGGATCGTCCGGCCAAGCTAAAGGAGGCGAGCGTGGCCAAGGGAGCGGTGGGAACGATCACTTTTGCCCTCACGGCTCCATCCAAAACCGGTTCGTATAACGAAACCTTTCAATTGGCGGCTGAAGACGTGGCTTGGATTCCTGGAGGAACTTTTACGGTAGCTATTACTGTCGCGAACGCTTCAACAACACCCACGGCAACTTCCACCACACCTACGACGTCCTCATCTGTTTATAAGGGTGCGGTTACCTCGTTGGGAGAATCAACGATTACGGCCAAGGGCGGAGTGTCGATTGTCTATTCGGTCAGTATAAAGAATACGGGCACCAAGAGTTGGGGGTCGCGCACATTGGCACCAGATAGCGTACAAATGGCCGATGTTTCCGCAACAGATATTAAGCACAAGTCCTGGAAGTCCTCCGCTCTCGTGATGGAACGAACGAACGCTGTGGCTCCTGGGGCGTCAGACACGTTTTCTTTTGCTTTTACCACACCTAAGTATAAAGGGAACTACGATCTGAAATTTCAGCTTTCTACTAATGGGGAAGCGATCGATGGAGGGGAGATCGACATTCCCGTCGATGTAACTTCCGATGCTCCTGGGGTCAAAGACAATCCGAGTAAAAATAACGAAAAGAAGACCAAGAAAAAATCTTCCAGCACGAGCACGGTCTATACCGAGAATATTGTGACCGACGAACCAACTATCCGTGTTGGTGTGTTAATTGTAGATGAAGAAACGGACGACGAGGTGGTAATTTCTTCAGAGAGTGCCATGGAGGTGCAAAACGAAGATGGGGAAACACTGCTCAGTGTTCCTGCAGGAAAAGAGGTGACGGCCTATTATTCTGTCAGTAAGAAAAAATACTACTACGAATACAACGGAGAAAAAACAAAATCTTCTTCACCGTTGCGTTTCGTGCCAACACAAGAAAACGCCATTTTGACCGTCACGAATTTTGACCGGAAACGTACGCGCGGATCTGCTTACTCAGACAATCAATTCCGTAATATTTTGGAGATCCGTTATAACGACGTGAAAGAGCGCACCTGGCTTATTAATGAGCTGAAAATGGAGACGTATTTGAAAGGATTAGCAGAAACATCAAACATTTCACCAGCGGAATTTCAAAAAACCTTGATCATCGCCGCTCGTACCTATGCGTACTACCACTGGCAGCGCAATACCAAGCACGATGCCGAAGGCTTCACGGTTGATGCGTACGCCGATCAAGTTTACAAAGGTTATGGTCAAGAGGCCCGCACCCCAAATTTAAGTGCGGCGGTTGATGCTACGCGTGGTATTACCGTGGTGTACAACGGCGAAACAGCCATCACCCCTTACTTCTCTCGTTCGGCCGGAAAAACGTATGATTGGAGCGATGTGTGGGGTGGTGAGGTTGCTTGGTGTAAGTCTGTGGCCGTGCCGTGGGATGAGGGAAAAACCTTGTGGGGGCACGGCGTTGGTATGAGCGCCTCGGGCGCGTTAGGCGCTGCCAACGACGGTTGGAGTTATGACAAAATTCTCCGCTATTTTTACACCGGGATCGATTTGGAAAAACGTTGGAAATAACCACGCGGTATGATGAAAGGAACAACGGGAAGCTTCTTTTTTCTTGCGGCCGTGGTTATTTTTTTTCCGCACATTTCGCGGGCGGCCACGGATCCTTTGCGAGCGGTTTATGAACAACGATCGGATTTGCAAACTGTTTTCGATGCCAGTACGGGGCTGGCGGTTTCTCCCAAAGCGGGGTTTTTAACAAGTCTTACCGATTGGGCGAAACAATATGGTTGGCAGGAATATCCAACAGAGCTCGCAACCTACGCTCCGACTATTCCCGCGCCAAAAAGCACCAATGCGGCGCTCCCGAGTGTATCTGCGCGTGACTACATTGTGATCGACGAGTCTAGTGGGCAGATTTTGGCTGCTCAGGGGGCCGATGAGGTTTGGCCGATTGCTTCTATCACCAAGCTCATGACCGCTCAGGTGGCTATTGGTAACGGTATCAACATGGATGCTGTTGGTTCGGTGCAGGCTAGTGATGAAGTGGGTGGTGCACGATTGCAAGTAACGGACGGTACAACGTTCAAAGTGAAAGATTTGTTTTATGCCATGCTGATTGGCTCGGCGAACAATGCTGCCAATGCTATCGCCCGCCTGAGTGGGGGAAATTTTGTGAACAGTATGAACGTGCGGGCAGACGAATTGCAGCTTCCGCACACGCATTTTAAAGATGCTTCTGGCATTGAGCCGGAGAACGTCTCCACCGCGCGGGAAGTGGCGATCTTTGCCGATGCCGCCTTCGCTCTTGATTCGGTGAAATCTATTGTGACTACGGCGAAAAAAGATATTTATGCCATCTCACTTGCTTCTTGGCATCATTTAAAAACAACCAACTGGATGCTGTATTATCCGCAATTCGACGACGTGTACGTGACGGGAGGGAAGACAGGATATTTAGACGAATCTGGTTGGAATGTGGTGGAACGTTTGCGGCCGTCCGCTTCGGCAAAGAATAAAGAGTTGTTGATTGTCTTGTTCGGTGCTGACTCGCGTCAAGCAAGTTTCGACGATGCCAATGCCTTAGCTAACTGGGTTTGGACAACGTTTAAATACTAACGTGTCGTCCTGGACCTTTTAGAGGATCAGGATGGGGGCATTTTGTATAGGCGGGGCCACTGCGCCCCGCCTATACAATACAATCCACCCCGTTTCTTAAAAGATCCCGTCGTGGATTATTCTTTATGACCGTGCCGCTCACGATCATCGTCGACAAGTTTCAAAACGGTTTGGCGGACGGCATCTGGGTGAGCAATGGCCATAAAATGAAATCGCGCCAGCTCGGCAGCAGTTTGTACGTAGACATCGCCATAATTGAGCACCGTTCTAAAGAACCCTTTCATCTCACTGGTTACGTCTACAATGTTGGCTAAATGGACTTCCGCTGAAGTGCGGTTGAACAAGCCATTTTGGGAAATATCAATCACCCGTTCGGTGGTGACAATCCAGGTGTCTAAATAGAAGTCAACAAACTCTTGCACCAAAATGAGCCAAACACCGAGTTCGTAGAAACTCGCCAGCATGGCCAAGATAGGAGCTAACGTTTGGTTAGCGAGAAGATCGGGAAATTGACTTTGTAAGAAGGCGTAGACAACAAACGGGACGATTGCGCACATGCCAAGCAACAGAAAAAGTTTTGCCGGTACAATCCAATGTCGACGTAAAAGATAAACGACCTGTTCGCCCGGTTTTATTCCCGGAAGGTTTTGTAAATCAATCATAAGGTTGGAAGACTGGTATTGGTGAGAGAGGTCATGATGTTGTTGAGATCTATCGTTTGACCCCAATCAAAACGCGAAAGATAAATTGCCGAGCTGCCGACAATAAGAAGGGTGCACACAGAGATCCCAAGGGCAATGGCGTGGGCGCGCATGCCTTTAACGCCAAACCGCCGCAAATGGTGCACATTGAACGAGAGGAAAATAAGCTGCAGCCCGACGAAAAGCGCGTAAGGAATCAGTAAGAGGCTGATGGGGAGGGCGGGGAGATTCATAGTCCTAAATGTTGATAGGCTTTTTGCGTGACGGTGCGGCCGCGGGGGGTGCGTTCCAGCATGCCAAGTTGGAGCAGAAAGGGTTCGATGACTTCTTCGATTGTTTCTAATTCTTGTGCGGTGGCCGCAGAGATCGTGCTGAGGCCGACCGGACCGCCTTGGAACTTTTCAATGATAGCAGTGAGTACTAGGCGATCGGCGGCGTCGAGGCCGGCAGCGTCGATGGAGAGCATGGAGAGCGCTTCTTGTGCTACGGGCAAGGTAATGCGCCCGTCGGCTTTGACTTCGGCGTAATCGCGTACGCGGCGTAGTAGGCGGTTGGCAATGCGGGGGGTGCGGCGAGCGCGAGCGGCAATTTCCGTGCGTGCTTCTGGATCGAGTTCAATCAGTAACTGCTTGGCGTTACGGTGGATGATTTGAGCAATTTCGTCGTGGTTGTAAAAATCGACTTGTTGTACGAGCCCGAAGCGATCGCGCAGCGGGGAAGAGAGTAACGACAAACGGGTGGTGGCACCAATAATCGTAAAGTGCTCTAGGTTGAGCCGCAGGGTTCGAGCGGTTGGGCCTTTGCCGACAATAATGTCGAGGGCATAGTCTTCCATCGCTGGGTAAAGCACCTCTTCGATGGTGCGATTCATGCGGTGAATTTCATCAATAAACAAAATATCGCCTTTGCCCAAGTTCGAGAGGATGGCTGCCAAGTCACCGACGCGTTCGAGCGCCGGACCGGTGGTCATGCGAATTTGCGCTCCCATTTCGTTGGCGAGCACATGGGCAAGTGTTGTTTTTCCAAGTCCGGGGTTGCCGTGAAAGAGGACATGTTCCAAAGGTTCCCCCCGTCGTTTGGCCGCTTCGAGAAATACCCGCAAGCTGTCTTTCAATGCGGTTTGACCAATAAAATCCTCCAGCGTTTTAGGTCGCAGAGAAGCTTCCACGAGGCGCTCCGCATCGTTGGCAGAGGCTTGTTTAAGGGTGGCAAATTCTTGTTCAGACTCCATCATAGACCTTCAAAGTATAGCACGAACCCCGCTGGCGACAGAGGGGCCATGCGGGGTTCAGAAGGGTTCGCCTAGTGGCGAACAAGGTTGAGCAGTTCGGCAGGGAGGTCGCCGAAGTGCGGGGTCAGCAGAGTCACGAGCTCCGGGTGGGTGGGGATGAGCCCGCCGCGAATGGCAGCACGGACTTCCTGGACGAGTCGCGCGATGGCATCGGTCTTGTTCCCCACTCCTGTGCGCAGGGGAGTCAGACAGGCTCCGATGCGGTCGATTACCTTGCCCCCCGGATTCGGCAGTGGGTGTAGCAACGCCGCCAGTTCGTGCCAGTGATCCCGCGCCGCATCTTTCCAGGCGCCCCCATTGCTGGGTCGGCGTTGTTTACCTGAAAGTCCATAGACGTAACCGGGTTGGTGGATCTGCTGAAGATGGTTGAGCAGTTGGAGGATTGCCGGAGCCCGTTGTTCGCCATCTTCAAGGGCGAACTGCAGGGTTCGGGCGCGGGCGGTGAGGAAAGCCACGATCGCCTGCATGAGCGGCGGAGTGAGTTCACCCCAGCTTTCTCGGTGTTCTCCCAACACACGCAGGATCTCTGCGTGTTCCCACGCCAGGTTGACCGGGAAAAGAACTTGGCAGAGGATGGCGCGCGCTTTCGCTCGCACCGGTTCCAACGGATCCGTGATCGGCGTCGGCAGCTCCACGCGCGGCGGCGGATCGTAAAGCACGGTTGCGAACGTCTGCGGCAGCGCGGGCAAGTCCAGCTCGACCGTCGGCGGGGTCAGAACGAACCGTCCGCCGCTGCGGTGGAACTTAACGGCGAGGTCGGTGATCTCTCGCGCAACCCGCTGTTGTTCCTGAAGGAGCTCCTCTCGCACGTCGGTCGGAAGGGGGAGTGTGATCCACTCCCGCAAGCGCCCCGCCTGTTCGATGAGAGTGATGAGTCGGATGCTGGTTTCGAGAATGCTGCTGAGTTGTCCCTGCACTTGTGTCTCCTAATGTAAAGGGCGAAGCGTCAGAATACGTTGGAGAAAAGGTTATGTCAAGAGAAAAACTCCGCAGGCAATCTGCGAAGTCTTTCTTTAGACACGACGTGTGCGTGATGGTGGGCAGGGAGGGATTCGAACCCTCGAGGCCTTTCGGCCAAAGGAGTTTAAGTCCTTCGTGTATACCGCTCCACCACCTGCCCGTGGGGAACTCGGACGATCAAAAAATAGCAGTGTTTGAGGAAAACGTCCATGGGTAGAAAACAAAAAACACTCCAGACGGGCTGAACTGTTTTTTGTTGGTCCCTCGAAGCCCCATTAGGAGCGAAGTGGAATGGAGCGGCAGACCGGGATTGAACCGGCGACCTTCTCCTTGGCAAGGAGACGTTCTACCACTGAACTACTGCCGCATTTGCGTGGCACGAATATAGCAAACCGCTCACGTCTTGGCAAGACTCAGGAACGTGTTGCTTCTAATTGAGAAAGCCGTGCGTCGGTTAGGGCACGATGGTGGCGACAGTCTTTTGCTTCTTTCTCTAACACGCGCTCACCTTCCTCCAGCTCATCAAAACGGCGGTGGATCTTTTTGAATTCCGCATGCATCTCTTCTTTTGTGACGTAAGGCTTTAGAATCTCTTTAAAATCATCTTTTGTTACCATGTCCTTATAAACGGCATCAAAACCTCCCTTGACCATCACGGCCAATTCCTCAATGCTTGCCGCAACGTGTTTTAGAGTAATCCTTTTGCTCACACGTTTCATACATCAAGAATTATAACGATCCTCGGGGCGGGGCGCAATCGTCGGTTTTATTGACGATTGCACCCCGTGCGTCGGTTGTCCCCAGACCGCCTGTTAGGCTGCCGCTCCCTCGGCGTTTTCTTTAGACATCTGCACGCGTAACCAGCGGATGCCGGCTTTATTACCGGCGCAGTATTGGTCGCGTGCTACACCCATGACAAACTCGCGGAAGGCTTCCCGCATTTCGCCCGGCAACTGCAACTGTTCGGCCATCGTGCTGACATTGGCGATTAACTTGCTGTACCAGCTTTCTCCTTTGGTGTCTTTGATTGGTTCCATAGTGTTTTGAATAGATATGCGTTATTAAGCCTGTTTCTTTTTGCGTCGCCACCACCAGGCGCGGGCGCCAACGGCGGTGGTTGTTGCACCCACTAGTCCGATTCCCGCGGTAGAAATCTTTGTTGACGGCGTCGGTGTGTCCGTGTTTTCTGTTATCTCCTCGCCAACAGATGTAATGTCTTCGGTCGAGCGCGGCAAAAGGCGGATGGAGCCGTCGTAGGTTGAAACAACGGCCGTCACTGCCAGCTCTGTGCCAAGCACAAGCCCAGAGAAGCTCACGTCCGTGCCGTCTTTGGCGATCACCGTTACGGCCGCTCCGTCTTGTTCTAGGGTCATACGGTCGCCGCTACGGCGAGTGACTATTCCTTGTACGCGCACCAAGCGGCCAACATAGCCGCTGGTGTCGTTCACGGAAACTGCCGCCGGATTCGCCGTATCTGCCCCGACAATCGTCACGTGATCTGCCGAGGCCACTTTAAGCCGTGCTTCGCCATGCGAGGTCGAGGGCACGCCGCTTACGGAAACTACATCGCCTACTTCCACGGCAGGGAAGTCGCCGGTGTATTGGTAGAGCTGCAGGCCATCGATGTACATAATTTGCTCGCCAAACGTCCCCGGCGTGGCAATCACCACTCCTTCGACCGTTGTCTGCTCACTGGTCTTTTTGGTTGACGTGGTTTTACTTACGCGGCTTGTACTACCACCGCTGTCTTCAGTAGATCCATCAGATTCGGCTGTAGCGTCAGGGCATTGAACATCCGTTTGTTCATCTCTCGCAGATATTGCCTGCCACGACCACTGCCCGTCCAAAAGAGTGTAGACACTGTTTTCGATTGCCGTTTCATAAGAGATCTTATTAATGACTTCTCCTGCCGGGTTGGTGAGGAGTACCTCTTCACTGGAGGTGTTATTGAGAGCGATCTTTGTTGCCGATCGCGGAAGTTCCAAGCGGAGGTGTCCGCTGAGCGTTCCTGCCAGCTTGTACGTTTTCGAGGCGTCGCCAATGGTCCATCCGTCGAGACAGACGGGATCGTCCCCCGTGTTTTCCAGCGTGATGGACTCATCAGTTTCTTCATCGCCGATGGGGTCAGGCAGGAGTTTAATGACGGCGAGTGTATTTGAGGCCGTACAGGTTTTTTCACCTTCTCCTGCCTTCTCCTCCACGTTCTCTTTTTCTCCTTCTTTCTCCACCACTTTCTCCTGTTTTTTCTCCACCGCCGGTTCCTCAATTCGATTCAGTTCCAGAGGCGTCGGTGTGATGGTAACGACGAACTCGCCGTTTTGCGTGCGGGCGAGGGAGTAGCCTTTGCCCGGGGCCTCCGCTTCGCCGTTTTCACCAAATTGGATTTCGTCGATCACCACGCCGTTCGGATCAGAGAGCATCACCGTGTCGCCATCGTTATTCAGCTTGTTTTTGAACTCCGCGATCACAAAGGACTCTTCGCCAATGAGTCCAGAGAGGCTAACCGAGGTGCCGCCAGCCTCGGTCAATTTCCAGCCGTCGAGTGGAATCACGTTGTCATAGGGGTTGTAGACTTCCACCCATTCCTCACCACTTGCCGGGTTACTCATGATTTCATTGATCAGCAAGTCTCCGACGGCGTAGGTGGCTGGTACGGGTGTGTTTGTGGGGGTGTCATTTTCGGTGGTAGTTGTTTCCTCCTCCTCCGGCACAGAATCGATTTGGATCACTTCCTCCGACGTCGAAGGTTCGCCTGTCGAAGTTCCCATCACCGCTTCGGCTACGACTTCCATGATGGACGTGGTTGCTGGGTCTGCGTCGACAGCCTCTGTTTCGTATATCGGATCCACCGATGGACTGGTGATCGGTGCGAGGTCCGGCTCCGCTTCGACCTCGACGATTGGCACCGCTTCCACCTGTGGCGTGGCAACGGCGATATCGGCCACGCCCGGAGTGCCCAATGCTTGCGCCCCCGCGTCGAAGTTTTTGCTCGTGGTTGCCGTTGCCCACCTGTCGCTCGTTTTTACCATCGAGGCAAACGGCGCTTGCGACGATCCTGCGGACGGTGCCTTGCCATCTCCAACCGTATCGGCAACGAGTCCCTCGTTCGTTTTGAGCGTCAGTTGCAGTGCCGCGTTGGACAACGAAACGCTGGTCGTAACGAAGTCTGGCTCCACGGCCAACGCGGAGTGCGCCGCATCGTAGTTGCTAATGAGATACGTTTCGCCGGAATGGATCGACGCGCCCGCAGGCAAGGTCAGCGCCGCACCGCTTGCTCCCGCACCCGCGATCGACCAGCCGCTAAGGTCGATCGTCTCCCCCTCAAGGTTTTGGAGCTCCAGCCATTCATCTGCGTTCGATATGCTTGATCCTGCCCAGTTCACTTCCGAGATCACCACCCGCGGCGGAGTCGATGCCGCCACGGCGGAGAGGGGAAGGGTGAAGGTGAGCGCGGCGATCATACTCATGATCAGATTTTTTCGCATACGCAGTCGTTAAGAATTAATCGTAGCTTGCCTTTGCGGGCGGGCCGCGTGTTCGTTGTAAGTAACAATAAACAGACTCGCCGATCATGTGATCGACGAGTCGTGGGTGAGCGAGCTTATCCCCAGGCATCTGTGCACCAGTTCGGTGCCGCAGGCCATGTTGGCATTGTCTGCGTTTGCGTGGGTGTTTGATGTACATCTTTGTGTGCGAAAAGAATTTCGATGTACACTCCAGCATATCGCAAAAAACCGTCTTTGTCAACGGTTTTGTCAGCTATTTCTGACAACCATGGCTTTGTTAAAGCTCTCTGACAGTGCTCTGTGGATAGGAATTTGACGCCGAAGCCGCCCTTTCCAGAATCGCCTTTTTCCATTAGGATTCGTGGATAGCGAGGTTTTTCTAAAATTGATGAGATTTCGTTGAATGGGAGCCAGCTTTTGAGACGTACGAAAAAGTACGTCGAAAAAGTGGCGGGGCCCCATGAAACGAAAGCTCGCGATTTTAGGGAAACCTTTCTGGGCGAGTGGCGGAATTGGCATACGCGCATGCCTTAGGAGCATGTTCCGAAAGGATTGTGGGTTCAAGTCCCACCTCGCCCACCATAAATGTGAATGTCGCTGTATGAAAGTCGGTTATGTACAAACTGCTCCGATTTTTGGAGATAAAGCTCAGAACTTTCGTCTTGTTGAAGGAATGATTGGAAGTGTAAGTGCTGACTTGCTCGTTTTGCCGGAATTATTTGCCACCGGATACGCCTTTACGTCCAAGGGGGAAGCGGAGAGTTTCGCGGAAGGGGTCGACGGAGAGACGGCTTCATTTTTGAAGTCGCTTTCGCAGAAAACGGGAGCGATGATTGTCGCTGGATTCATTGAAAAGGAAAACGGACGCGTGTACAACGCCGCCATGATTGTGCAAGGCGATCAAGTGGTCGACAGTTACCGCAAGATTCATCTTTTTAACAAGGAGACGTTGTGGTTTTCGCCAGGCGACAAGCCGTTGCGGACCTACTCGGTTGGTGGTGTAAACGTTGGGGTGATGATTTGCTTCGATTGGATATTTCCCGAAGTAGCTCGAACGCTTGCTCTTTTGGGTGCAGACATTATTGCGCATCCATGTAATCTTGTTCTTCCGTATTGCCAACAGGCCATGGTCACGCGCTGTTTGGAAAATCGTGTTTTTGCCGTGACGGCAAATCGTATTGGTCATGAGAAGCGCGGGGAAGATGATTTTACCTTTACGGGTGCAAGTCAGATTACCGCAACACGCGGCGAAGTCTTGATTTCAGCTAAGAAAGATGAGTGTTCCGTAACCATTGTAGAGGTCGATCCGCATGATGCGAGAAACAAATCAATAACGACGTACAATGATGTATTTCAAGATCGGCGTTCGGCGTATTACTTTCATGAATAGTGTTTCGTGTGTAGCTTGTTCTCAAAAGTGATTGTCTTTAACTCGTATGTATCTGTCCTCTATGTTCCAAGCCCTCCTGATTCTTCTCGTCCTCTTTTTTCTCGTCTCCGTGCGCGTGGTCAAGGAGTACGAGCGCAGCGTGATTTTCTTTTTGGGCAAGTGCAAAGGGGTGCGCGGGCCGGGGCTTATTTTGCTCATTCCGATTTTTGAACGAATGGTCAAAGTGGGATTGCGCACGGTGACCATGAATATTCCCGCGCAGAAAATTATCACCAAAGACAACGTCTCCATCGACATCGCCGCCGTGGCCTACTACCACGTGGTCGATCCAACCAAAGCGACGGTGGCTATCGAGAACGTCTACGACGCAGTGAATCAAATTAGCCAAACAACCGTGCGAAATATTGTTGGTCAGTTCCAGCTCGATCAGTTGTTGTCGCAAACGCGAGACATCAATATTCAGATTAAGGAAGTGATTGATGCACATACAGAACCGTGGGGCGTGCAAGTTACCGTGGTGGAGATTAAAGATATTGTGTTGCCGGAAAACATGCAGCGTGCCATGGCTAAAGAAGCTGAAGCCGAACGTGAACGTCGTGCCAAGATTGTGGCCGCGGAAGGGGAGTTCCAGGCTTCGCAGAAGTTGTGTGAAGCGGCAGATTTGATGGCTGCGCACCCCGTGGCCTTGCAGTTGCGCACCTTGCAAACCATGGCCGAGATTAGCGTAGAGAAAAACTCCACCATCATTTTCCCCGCGCAGTTTATGACCACGGTCAAAGAGGCGATCGCGACGATTAAAGCGGATAATAGCTAGTCTATTGGGATTGACGATAAGCTCTTTCGTCGGTAAGCTCCTCTCACTATGCGCATCGTTCTCATCCACGGCTACAACTCCGGGCCGGATCAAAACTACAACCCTTGGCTTGCCGAGCAACTGCGCGGCAAGGGGTTTGAGGTGATCGCTCCCAAGCTTCCGCTTGAAGGGGAGCCAGACGCCATGGCTTGCATCGACGCCTTGGTGCAAGCGGTGGGACGATTGGATGATAAAACCATTATTGTTGGTCACAGTTTGGGCGCGGTGTTAGCTCTGCGTTACATTGAAGCGGCCGAGGCGGCGTCGATTCCACGCGCGGTGATTTTGGTCGGGGCGCCGTGGCAAACCAAGAGCGAGAAAATCAAAAACCTCTTCTTGTCTGAATTCGACTACGACGTGGTGGCTTGGAAAGCCAAAGAGTTCGTGGTCATTCACGATAAAGAAGACAAACTCGTGCCCTTCGACCACGCGCAAAAGTATCAAAAAATGTTGAACGCTGAGCTTATCGAAACCGTCGGCAACGACCACTTCATGGATGCTCAATACCCCATGTTACTGGAAACAGTGGTTAAAAAAACCGAACCTCTCCCGCCGATCGAACCAGGGTTCACGCTGCCTAATCGCTACGCCGACATCCCCTAGATCGACGTTTGAATGAGGGCAAGGCCAGCGACCGCTAAGATTACTGCCAAGATGACGCGAACGACTAATAATTTAGTCAGTCGGGTCATTTTTGATTTTGGTTGCAGTGTCGTCCATACGAGTGTCAGAAGGAGAATGTAGATGGGTGAGAGTCCGCCGATGGCGCGCACAAGGCTTATGGGTCCCAGGCTGATGGCTGCCGTTGAACAAATAATGCCCAGTTGGTTCGCGAGTTCATTTGTCGAGTTTAAAGCCAAGAAGCGTACATTCATGTTTTGCCGCAGGGTTTGTCGGCCTTCACGACTGCACAAAAAGATGACAACTGCTACAAAAAAACTAGAGAGGGCGATGTAGAAAAAACCGGTCGTGAACCCGACGCGATCAAAGACAAGCTTTTCAGTTAAACTTTCGCTGGCATAGAAAAGGGAGGCCAAAGTCATAAGGAGGAGAGTCGACCGCCCAGCGTGAATGGCCTCGCGGGTGTAGGTAGCCACGATGGCACTGCTAATCAATAACAGCAATGCGATCCCGCTCCCGAGACTTAAGGGTTCTCGTAAAAAGGTGACAGCTACGATAACAACGATGATGGTGGAGATGTTCCACAATGGGGCCACGGTTGCGGCGTTGGTTAGTTTGGTGGCGGCAAGATAAGGAATCAGCAAGAAGAGTCGGAACGCTCCACCGACCCCACAGAGAAGGAGCGTTACTAAATCAATCGTTCCAACATCTGTAAAAAGAAGAAAGACAAGAGCAATGATTCCGCCAAACAATCCCGTTAATGCAACGTAGCCATAGGCATTAGAAAAGACGTGCTTGATGAGGTGCTCGTCGAACAAGTTGCTAATAGCCCAAAAGGCTGGACCGGCAAGAGCGAGAAGGATCCACATCATAGTTTGACGGCAGTGTGGTCATCGCCAATGATCGCTGCTTCACCACGGTCGAGCTGAATGGACGAGCCGAAAAGTTCGAGCAGGAGAGCGCAAATGTCCACGTGGGTGACAAGGATGACGGGCACGTCGGTCGGTAGGGTTGCCAAGTAGGCTTTGGCTTTTTCCGGGGAGAGGAAATCGATGTCGCGTAGATAGTTGGCAGTCAGTTCTTCGTCCATGCGAATCGATCCGTTGAGAATGGATTGCAGCACTTCGCCGCTTTCCTTAGCGCGGGTGGCTGGAGAGGTGCGAATGACAGGTTTGTGAGATAAGACGGTTTTGAGTTTCTCGCCAATGGCGGCCAGATCCGCTCGACCTTGATCAGATAGATGATCTCCCGCACCGTACTTTCCATGTCGAACAATCACGAGTTGCATATTAGTAATGATAGGTTTTACCGCGCAAAATAGTGAACGCACGATACAGTTGTTCTAAGAGCATCACTTTGGCGTGATCATGGGGGATCGTCATCTCTGACAAAGCGATGGTGTGTTTGGCTTCAGCTTTTATCTTTTGATCCATCCCAAATGGTCCACCAATCACAAAACAGATCGGCTCGCCACGATCTTCAAATTGGCCGATCCATTTGGCGAAGACGAGGGAAGTCATTTGCTTGCCCCGCTCGTCGAGAAGAATCGTTGTACGGTCTGTCGGTAGATGCTCGATCGCTTTTGTCTCAACAAGCTCAAGCTTGCTGAATGGCTGTAAATACTTTTTGTACATCTCGACGAGTTCCAGTAATGGCCCGCGCGGAGTTTTGCCAACGGAGAAGATGCGGATTGGGA
Organism: uncultured Gammaproteobacteria bacterium; assembly: GCA_964588955.1. Classification (GTDB taxonomy): domain Bacteria; phylum Patescibacteriota; class Patescibacteriia; order UBA9934; family CAMTUG01; genus CAMTUG01. Next base: position 35,777 of record CAZPQJ010000002.1, on the reverse strand, counting down.
GCATAATTGGTACAATGGATGTCAACGTTATGGCATCGAAGGAGGAATCATCATTACAAAAAAAGAATACCACGAAACGTCCCGCGGTGACGAAGGCGGTGAAGAAGACTCCGCCCGTGGTAACGTCCGTCAGGAAATCGATGCAAACATCGGTTAAGCCTGTTGTGTTTGCTGTTCCTGAGCCACTCCCGATTCCTGTGGCTCCGGTGATCACGTTGCCGCCGGTCGCTCCTCCTCGCGCGCCGGTCACTTGGTGGATTTACGCGCTCATTTTTCTTTTTGCCGTAGCAACGCTCGTGGTCGTCGGTTATGTTGTTATGCAGCGTCCGTTTGCTCCCGCGTCGGTAGTTACCTCGACCAACGCCCCCGAAGCCGTTTCTCCCACACCTAACGAACCGTCGACAGCCTCCGTAGCGAAAACATACTCCTATACCTCGGTCGTTAACGTGCCCACGCTGTCGGATTTTTTCGGCGAGGGGAGCGATGAGTGCGTCAATCAAAACGGACCAGCGCCGGCGTTCGAAAAACCCACAAACGTGGAAGGAAAAACGCGCCTCGATCTGATCATCAAAGCAGACATTCCCGCGCAAGCAACGGATCAAGATTCCTTGCATACCGAATTGGATCGCATCGACGGATTGATCACCTTATTTGCTAAGCACAAACTGAAAGCTACGTTGTATCTCACCAGTGCTTTTGTGAATTTGGTAAATAAGGCGGATGTAACAGAAGTGGCTGCTTGGGCCAAGGCAGGTAACGAGGTCGCGTTGACCTTTGAGCCAGGCATAGCTTTTGGCGATGGCGACCCGGAGGAACTTGCCAAGGTGCCTTTTGGGAGTTGGTTGCTGGCGTTACATAAGCAGCAAATAGAGACGGAAGATATTTGTGATTGCACGGTGACCGCCTGGAGTGGCGCGGGAGCATATCCGCGCATGTATCAAGCGGCCAAAGATTTGGGATTCACCACCAACGTTGATTGGAATGAGGGTCAAAGCGGGGAAGCGGCTTCGCTCTCCGTGGTCAACCCCTGGATGCCTTTGCAAGCAGGCGCTCTTGATGTGTTTACGCAGTTTGACCCCGTTGGGTCGATTGTCTACCTGCCAAATGGCGTCTATCCTGCGCAGTGCAATAATGCCTATTTCGCCGAACCACCGTTTACTCCAGATTATTTTAGCTATATCACGAAGTCCTTGTACGCTTCCTTAGCTTCCGCCCGAGCCGATCGAGTGAATGTGGTGCGCGTGGCTGTGGATCCCTCTTCATTCGACGGCGTCACCGACGATCAAACGGCGTTGCAAGGATGGATCGACTGGCTCACCACGGTTGTTGATCCCTACCTGCGTACCGGCACAGTGGTTTCCTCCACAGACTCTGCAACCTCCACTGCCTTTGTCGATTGGCTCGATCAAAATATCGGCACGATTGAGTTGAAATGATTTTTTCCACTTGACAAATAGGTGTAAATATGGTTTAATGAACTGAGTCAAGCGGGTTACCGATGAACCTTAGCTCTTGGTGTCACAGAGATGGCCCTCGAGAATCATCACAGATGATTTTTCGGGGGTCTTTCTGTTTTTGTCCCGGATACGTGTCGGGCCGGTGGGAGTAAAGGCAACTCCGCTTGGCTTGACATCAAGAGTTACGAGTTCGAGTCTCGTCCGGTCCACCATTCCGGGTCCAACCAGATCCCGCTTACGTGCGGGATCTTTGGTTTGTGGTTAAAATAAAGAGAAGCCGCCCCGGAGTTGAGACCCCAGGGCGGAGTCTCGGCGGGACGGCGTCGAAGTTGTCGGGGGCTAGGCGTGCCAGGTGCGGCGCTTGGCCAGGATGATCGCCGGGTGTTCGACCGGCATCCCCAGCGAGAGGCAGATTTCCCTCAGAAGCTCCTTGACTTCGTTGAGGGATTTGCGGCCGAAGTTCTTTGTCTTCAGCAGCTCCGCTTCGGTTTTGGTCACCAGTTGCCAGACGTATTCGAGTTCCGCCACCTGGAGGGCATTGGCCGTGCGAACCGAGAAGTCGAGTTCGTCGAGCTTTTTGGCAAGGGTTTCGATTGCCTCTTCGGTCACCTTGCCAGCCGCCATCTGCGCGGAGTTGTTCACTCGAGAGATGTCAGCGGTGACCATCGCCATCACGCTGATGAAGATGGGGAGTTGGCTGAGGTCCGGGGTCGGTCGGTTTTTACCCTGGAAGGCGTCGGTGACCTGGTTGGTGGTGATACCGAACAGTCGATTGAGCTCGAGATTGTCGAAGTACTTGGCGAGACCGCGGATCTGGTCGGCGGGGAAGGACATGTAGACTCCAGTCAGGTGCTTGGCTCGTGGATTCGAGCGGCTGAGTAATCTAACTATTGCAGGGAAGAATGTCAAGCCAGTTGGCTTATCTTAGCCACATTTTTCCTGTGGATGAGCATGGGATAACCTTGTTCCTGCCCGTCCTTGACAGGATTTCAGCCGTTTAGTAAACTTCTGCCACGAAAGACAACTTAATTCGCACCCTTCTTTGTCCCAAGAATTCTTCGCAAATTACTTGAGGGATGGAGGGAAGAGTGTGATTGAAAGGGAAACATTATGCAAAATGTGTTTGGGATCAATCATACGCTTCATGGGTGAAGACGACCTTTTGTCGTGCCGCAACCCCGCTGAAGCAGCGGGCGTTTTGTTTCAGAGACGAGGAATCGACGAAGGGTCGAGATCTCATCCCTGGCACAAAGAGTGCTGGTAGAGGCCTTTCACAATTGAATATCCACGAGAAATAGAGAACCAAAACAACTGGATCTCGAACGAACGTGTACCCACGCGATGTGTAAAGCCATCGCATCGATCGTTCAGATCCTTAAAATGAAACAATTATTTGTTTCGTGGTTGGAGAGCATAAGAGCATACGGAGGATGGCTCGACAGAATGTGCCGATGAAGGACGTAGCAGCCTGCGATAAGCTCCGGCGAGGTGGCAAGCAACCTTTGACCCGGAGATGTCCGAATGGGGAAACCTTATACGGGGAATGCCGTATAACCTTGTCCTGAATACATAGGGACCGGGAGGGCACCCAGCGAAGTGAAACATCTCAGTAGCTGGTGGAAAAGAAAAAAAGGTGTCGCAAGACACGTATTCCCTTAGTAGTGGCGAACGAAAAGGGAAGAGCCCAAACCATGATGGTGAAATGTATTCAAAGTTCAGCAATGAATGGAGAGTGTATGAAAGGCGTCAGCCGTTGCCATGATGGTGTAGGAAGACGTTGTGTACTCAACTGACGTAGGGTGATGGAAATGTTGTTTATTTTAATGGAAGGAGTTGGAACACTCCACCAAAGAAGGTGAAAGTCCTGTACGTAAAAAAATAAACATGTCCATGATAACGTTCTTAAGTACCACGGGACACGAGAAATCCTGTGGGAATCTGCCGCGACTATGCGGTAAGGCTAAATACGCATTCTGATCGATAGTGAACCAGTACCGTGAGGGAAAGGTGAAAAGCACCCCGAGAGGGGAATGAAATAGTATCTGAAACCGTATGCTTACAAGGAGTGGGAGCCCGCAAGGGTGACCGCGTGCCTATTGAAGAATGAGCCAACGACTTTGCGTACGTCGCATGGTTAAGCCCGATAGGGCGAAGCCGAAGTGAAAGCAAGCATTAACCTGCGCTTGTGGCGTGCGTAAGACCCGAAACCTGGTGATCTAACCTTGACCAGGGTGAAGCGGATGTAAAAGTCCGTGGAGGCCCGAACACACGAGCTGTGCAAAACTCGGTGATGAGTTGAGGTTAGCGGAGAAATTCCAATCGAACTAGGTGATAGCTGGTTCTCCCCGAGATAGCTTGTGGGCTAGCGTCAGTAAATAGTGTGCCGGGGGTAGAGCACTGATTGGGAACAACGCCGAAAGGTTGTTGTCCCAGCCAAACTCCGAATACCGGTACATGTTCCTGGCAGTCAGACCGTGGGG
>CAZPQJ010000002.1:8008-31830 GCA_964588955.1 uncultured Gammaproteobacteria bacterium | reverse complement strand
GGTCGAGAGGGAAAGAGCCCAGACTACCAGCTAAGGTCCCAAAATCTATGCTCAGTGGCAAAGGATGTGGAAATTCGATAACAACCAGGAAGTTGGCTTAGAAGCAGCCACCTTTCAAAGAAAGCGTAACAGCTCACTGGTCTAGTCCTTCCGCACCAAAAATGTACCGGGGATCAAACAACGTGCCGAATTTGAGGATTTAAACGCGATTTATCGCGCTTATCTGGTAGGGGAGCGTTCCCATTGCGCTGAAGCCGAACTGTGAGGTTTGGTGGAGCGATGGGAAGTGAGAATGTTGGCATAAGTAGCAAAAAGACATGTGAGAACCATGTCCGCCGGAAACCCGAGGTTTCCTGGGCAACGCAAATCGTCCCAGGGTTAGTCGGGAGCTAAGACGAGGCCGAAAGGCGTAGTCGATGCACAGCAGGTTAATATTCCTGCACCACGTGTTGTTTTCGATGAAGGGACGTTTCTCCGAGATTCCCGCGCCCTATGGCTATGGCGTTGGGGGCACGAAGGCGTCTGGTAGGCAAATCCGCCAGGCATAAACCAATGTGTCACCGCAAGTTGATCGCAAGATCGACAAGGGGAAGGTAAGAGGAACCAAGAAAAGCTTCTAGAGTTAAGCAACGCGTGCCCGTACCGCAAACCGACACAGGTGGGTGGGTATGTGAATATACCAAGGCGTACGAGAGAACCATCGTTTAGGAACTAGGCAATACAATGGCCGTAACTTCGGGATAAGGCCTGGTTGCTCCCGGGAGGGAGCGACCCGCAGCGAAAGACATCAAGCGACTGTTTACCAAAAACACAGGTCCCTGCAAAACCGTAAGGTGAAGTATAGGGGCTGATGCCTGGCCAGTGTCCGAACGTTAAGGAAGGGAGTCATGCTCGCAAGAGCGGCAGCTTTCGACTGAAGCGCGGATGAACGCCGGCGGTAACTATAACCGTCCTAAGGTAGCGAAATTCCTTGTCGGGTGAGTTCCGACCTGCACGAATGGCATAACGACTTGACGACTGTCTCAACGATGGACTCGGCGAAATTGCAAGGGGAGTGAAGATGCTCTCTACCCGTGGTTAGACGAAAAGACCCCGTGAAGCTTTACTGTAACTTGTTATTGGGTTCATGTTCCGCATGTTCAGTGTAGGTGGGAGCGAAAGCGCCAATGAGACACCACCCTTGCGTTATGTGAATTCTAACCGGTCGCCATGAATCTGGTGACTGGGACAGTAGCTGGTGGGCAGTTTGACTGGGGCGGTCGCCTCCTAAAAGGTAACGGAGGCGTTTACTAAGGTCAGCTTAGCCCGGATGGACATCGGGCTGGACGTGCAAACGCATAAGCTGGCTTTACTGCAAGGCTGACACGCCGCGCAGTTGCGAAAGCAGAAGTTAGTGATCCGACCGTACGACGTAGGACGGCGGAAGCTCATCGGATAAAAGCTACTCCGGGGATAACAGGCTGATCGCGTCCAAGCGTCCACAGCGACGACGCGGTTTGGCACCTCGATGTCGGCTCATCGCATCCTGGGGGTGAAGAAGCTCCCAAGGGTTTGGCTGTTCGCCAATTAAAGCGGTACGCGAGCTGGGTTCAGAACGTCGTGAGACAGTTCGGTCTCCTATCTACCACGGGCGCGGAAAGTTGCAGGGATTCATCCTTAGTACGAGAGGACCAGGATGGACAGACCTCTTGTGTACCGGTTGTTCTGCCAAGGGCATTGCCGGGTAGCGACGTCTGGTTCGGATAAGCGCTGAAAGCATCTAAGTGCGAAGCCGACCCTAAGATTAACTTTCATTATGAGACTCCTGCGAGACGAGCAGGTTGATAGGCGCCAGGTGTAAGTGTGGTAACACATTGAGCCGAGGCGTACTAATCGGTCCAGCTCTCCAAACACGAACTGAATAATGGTTGACATTCGTTGTTCTTATCTCTAAAATCTCAAGGAAATCACAAGAGCATTATTGTTCTGGTGGCACATCCCGGCGGGTCACACCCGATCCCTTCCCGAACTCGGAAGTTAAGCCGCACGGGGCCGATGGTAGTCCGTTAGGGCGAGAGTAGGTGGCCGCCAGAACAATGATGCTCTTTTGTTTTTGTGCTATTCTTTCTGCATTATGCAAGACACAAAGGTAGTGATTTTAGCGGCAGGGAAAGGGAAGCGTATGGGGAGTGATCTTCCCAAGGCGTTGATTCCGGTTGCCGGGAAGCCTATTTTGTTGCGGTTACTGGAAACAGTTCGTGGCTCGGGGATTGATGATGTTCCGACCGTGGTAGTGGGGCACGGGCACGAGAAGATTTGTGAGGCGTTTGGTGATATCTGCCGAACCGTGTTGCAGACCGAGCAACTGGGTACCGGGCACGCGGTGAAGGTATCGCACGAGGCTCTCGTCGGAGCTACGTATGTGTTAGTGCTGTATGGAGATCATCCGTTAGTATCCGCAGAAGCAATGAGGAAGTTAATTGATTTGCAGAAGACCTCTGGTGCGGTGATGAGCATAATGACGACGACGATCCCAACCTTTGAAGGCTGGTACCGCGTGTTTATGCATTGGGGGCGGATTATTCGCGACACAAACGGAACGCTTCAGCACATTCAACAGTACAAAGATGCGAGTGAAGAGGAACGATTGATTACCGAACTTGATCCGGCACTGTATTGTTTCCGTGCTGATTGGCTGTGGGAGAATATTGAGCGCGTTGGCAATCAGAATGCCCAAGGAGAATACTATCTGACCGACTTGCCCGCGCTAGCGGTGGCGCAGGGTCATCACATCCCATCGCTATTTGTTCCGCCGGAAGAAGCCGTGGGCATCAATACACCAGAAGAGAAAGCGATTGTGGAAGAAATCCTTGGGCGCTAGCTATGCGCATTATTACGGACTGGCACCTGCACTCCAAATACTCTCGCGCTTGTTCTCAGGAGCTTACTCTTGAGAATAATGCTTTGTGGTGCGAGAAAAAAGGCGTCAATGTGCTTGGTACGGCTGATTTTACGCACCCCAAGTGGTTTGCGGAGATCAAAGAGAAGTTAGAAGAGGCGGAGCAGGGGATGTTTAGATTGCGTTCATCTCCCCTCCTTACCAAGGAGGGGCCGGGGGTGGTCTCTCGTGGAATGCGCTACATGCTGACTACCGAAATTGCTCAAATCTACAAAAAAGACGGAGCGGTGCGGCGCATTCACAACATTATTTTGGCGCCGTCGATTGCCGACGTGGAGGCGATTATCAAGGTGCTAACGGATCGCGGATGCAATTTGTCTGCTGATGGTCGGCCGATCATCGGGATCGAGTCCGAAGAGCTGATGAAAATGTTGATGGACATCGACGAAAAGATCATGTTGATCCCGGCGCACGCCTGGACGCCGTGGTTTTCGGTATTTGGATCGAAATCTGGTTTTGATTCGTTGGAGGCGTGCTATGGAACGATGGCGAAGTATATTTATGCCATCGAGACGGGGCTTTCTAGCGATCCGGCGATGAATCGCCGTTTGTCTGCGCTCGATAATGTTATGTTGGTCAGCAATTCCGACGCGCACAGCCCGCGTAATTTCGGTCGCGAGGCCAATGTGTTTGAAATGGAGCCGGGCAAAGTTACGTATGACGAGTTTCGACGCATTCTCAAAGAGCGTGATACCTCGAAGTTTCTGTACACCATTGAGTTTTATCCTGAAGAAGGGAAGTATCATGTTGACGGTCACGCCGATTGTTTGTTTTCGTGTGATCCGGCCGAGACCAAGCGCCTTGGAGGTAAGTGTCCTAAGTGTGGTAAGAAATTGACTGTGGGCGTGCTCTCCCGTGTTGATGCATTGGCTGATCGTCCGCCATTCGACGCAGGGGCGGTTCCATGTGGTCGCCCATGCTTCAAATCTATCGTTCCGTTGCAAGAATTGATTGCGGAATCGCTTGGGCTTTCCGGGACAGCCTCAAAAAAGGTGCAAGCAATGTATGAGCGATTAAACCAAGAACTCGGCAGCGAGTTTTCCATTCTGCTCGACGTGCCAATCGACGAAATCAGACGCGTCGATACGACGATCGCCGAAGCCATCGACCGCGTGCGCCAAGGAAAGTTACATATTCGTCCCGGTTACGACGGCATTTACGGACAGGTGCAGATTTTTTCCGAAATAGATAAGCCAAAGCAAAAAACCCTAATCTAAATTTGTATGATGCAGATATTCTTTTCCATCCTGCTGTTACTGTGTTTGATGATGGCTTGCGTGCCGACGTTGCCAGGAATCCCGCTCATGTTTTTAATGACCCTTATCTACGGTTTTGTTGAGCACTTTCAGTTACTACAACCGTGGCATATAGTTGCGTTTGCTGCCGTAACGGTACTTTCTATTGCGATCGATACCTTTTCAGGAATCCTTGGCGCTAAGTTTGGGGGAGCTAGTCGTAGATCGTTGTTGGCGGGGATGATTGGATTGTTCATCGGTCTGGTGGTGTTTCCACCGTTTGGTGCATTTATGGGACTTTTTTTGGGAGTCTTGGTAGCAGAGGTAATCCAATTTGGCGATCATGCTAAAGCGATGAAAGCAGCAACGTCTTCTATGCTCTCCGCCCTTGCTGGCACAGCCATCAACATTGTTCTAGCGATCGCTTACTTTATTGCTTTCTTGATTATCGTGTTTTAACCCTTTCATCGAGATTGCCCAAAACAAAATCTCCCTACACGTGTGCGGGAGATTTTGTACATTCGACCGGTGGTCGAATTTAGCGGCGCTTTGCAGCGGCTTTTTTGGTAGCCTTGCGCTTTGGAGCAGCCTTTTTCTTAGCGGCTGGTTTGCGCTTTGCAACCTTCTTGGCTTTTTTCTTAGCAGCCATAGTGGTAGGTGTCTTCAGGAAAATTCTCGCGAACTTTTCTGACGAACACAAGTTAAAAATAATTTGTGTGGTAATCCTCCTCACGATCGACGTTTTGAAACTCGTGAGATGATCGTATTATACGCTGAATTTTTTTTCGTGAAAAGTGTTTTACAAATGTTGTCAAGAGATCATGCCTGCGTCGTGACAGGAATTCCCACATTGCTCCAATCGTAAATCCAATGCATGTTGGTTAAGTTTACATTTACGCATCCGTGGCTCATGGGATAACCAAAGTTGTTGTGCCAATAGGCGTAGTGAATGTAAATATGCGTGAAGATGCGCAAGTTGTACTGGACGAGTCCAAGCGAATAGTTGCGCGGATCCCCAGGGCCGTAACTCCAGGTGTAATCAACGTAAGGAATTTTGGCGAGGACAGATGTTTTTGCGAGGGGTGTTTCAAATGGGGCCTTGGCGCTAGAAATGAGGAAAGTATTGGCCAAAACGCCATTTTCGTAGGCATACAGGCGTTGTTCGCCGATGTCGATAACGATGGATTTGGCGTCCGTTGAATCGATGAACAAGGGACGATCTGGCACGGCGATTATTTCTGCAACACTATCTCCATCAATATCGATTGCTGTTGAAGCCACTGCGCCGAACGGTACATCTGCAACGAAAGCAATGGTGTCGTCGGCAATGTATCCACCTGAAGTTGCCGACGCAACGATGGTTCCGTCGACAGAAAAGATTCCCGATGTGCCGATGGTGTGATTTTCTTGCGCCGCATCTTCCACTACTGAGCTGTGGATAACATAGGATTTAATCACGCGATTATTTTTTGTATTTTGCAACGCGGCGTACAATTTGCCGTTGGCAACTGTCGTTACCACACCACTTGTTTCTTCTGGCGCGAACATGAATTGTTCGGCGCTCAGTTGCCAGGTGTTACTCGCATACTTCCATACTTTCACATCGGGTCCACCGGTTGGACCAGGGGAGGTAACTAATTCCGCTTTTCCGTCGTTGTCGAGATCTCCACAAGAAATATTTACTCCACCTCGGAAGGCGTCCGCATAGGCCATGAAGCCACCGTTGTCTTTCGCCTCGCCCATGTTGGTGAAGGTGCGTACCTGCGGACCGGCGCCGTATTGGGTGCCAGTGAGGATATCGTTGATGGCGTCACCGTCCACATCGCAGACAGCCACGTTAATGCCGAGTCCCATAGAGGCATCGTAGGCCAGAAAGCTGCCGATTAAACTCCCGTCGGCACGATAGACACTGACGCGCGGCTCGTTACCAAGACCGTTGCCAATCACAATTTCTGGTTTGCCGTCATCCCCCAAATCTCCGGCGGCCACTTTGGCTCCGCCGGCTAAGTTGGCGGTGTCTACGTTAAACGAAGACTGTACTGTGCCATCTTGGTGCAAAATCTGCACCGTCATGGGCGGTCGTGCGTCGGCGTGGGTCGGTAAAGGGAGCGAGGCACAGATAATTGCTAAAAGACTGGGGAAAATGATGAGGGTTTGACGTTTCACAATTTTATCGTTTATAGTACGCCCGCGTGGGCCGTTAGCTCAGTTGGTAGAGCACCTGCTTTGCAAGCAGGGGGTCTAGGGTTCGAATCCCTAACGGTCCACCAGCTCACTTACCAGACAGACTTGCGTTCAGGCTCATGGCCATTCGCCTTCACTTGTCGTCTGTCTGTCGCTCGCTTTCGTCCCTTCGGGACGACGGGGACGATGGTACCATTATTTTACCGCATTTGGCGGTATTTTTTTATTAAGGAAGGCGAGGATGTTGGTGGCGGCCACACGGCTCATGGCTTGACGGGCGCCCCAGGTGGCCGAAGCGGTGTGGGGGGTGAGGATGACGTTCTTGAGCGCGCGCAATTCTTTGGTTTGTCGAGGATTACAAGCGATAAGTGGTTCGCATTCAAACACGTCGAGTGCCGCACCGCCAATCTCACTCGACTTTAGTGCTTCCACCAACGCGGCTTCATCCACAATCGGTCCGCGGGCGGTGTTGATCAAGAAAGCGGTTTTTTTCATCAGTGCCAGTTCTTTGGTCGAGATCATGTGTCGCGTGCTTGGTAAAAGGGGGACGTGCAAACTAACGATGTCGGCCTTTTTAAGTAGATCACTTTTGGATATGTATTTGGCACCGAAGGCATCGAGATCAGGATTACGCTTGAGATCGCTGTAAATAATTTTCACTCCAAACCCGTCGTGCATGCGGCGCGCGAGCGCGGTGCCAATGCGACCGCCGCCAATGAGCCCAAGCGTTCTCCCCATCACGTCGGTACCAAGAAACATTTTTGGGCCCCAACCATGGTACTTGCCGGCACGGGCAAAGGCATCGGTTTCCACAAGGCGATGTGCCAAGGCGAAAATCATTGCCACCGCATGTTCCGCTACGGCTTCAGAGACTTCGTCGCACGGTGTGTTGCTCACAATAATGCCACGTTTTTTCGCTTCCGGCAGATCGATATTATCGAATCCAACGGCGTAATTGGCGATCATTTTAAGTTGTGGTCCTGCGGCATCCATTACTTCGGCATCGATTTTGTCTGTCAAAATGGACAAGATGACATCTGCACCTTTGACGCGCTTTAACAACTCCTTACGCGGGATGGCATGATCGCGTTCGTAAATATCCAGTACGACCCCTTTTTTCTTCGCAAGCATTTTTAGTCCATCATCCGGAATAGTGCGACAAACAAAAATACGCATCATAGTTCTTTAAGCGAAATCTTTTTAAGCTGCTCATTTGCCGGCCAATGTTTGATAATCCCAGTCTTGGCGCCGTAGTGCTGAATGACCGACTCGGCGTTAATCATCCCGGCTGCTAAGGCTTGTTTGAGATCGTCGGTTTTGATGAGTCCAGCCACGAAAGCACTGCCGAAGGCATCACCCGCGCCCGTGCGCGAGATCGCCTTGACCTTGCTTGGTTGTGAACGCACCACCCAACCATCGCGATACACGAACGCACCGTTGGGGCCGTCGGTTAACACGCGTACGGTGCCGTCGGTGTGCAGAGCAGCAAACATGGTTTCTTCATCAGTTTTTCCTGTGAGTGCCTGCATCTCTTCGCGGTTGAGAATGAGAACACGAACGGTTTTCAAAAACGGCTTCCAGGTTTTGAGCCCAGCTTTAATCTCGGCTTGTCCTGGATTCCAGGCAACGGAGATGTGATGTTTGGCGGCGTGAGTGAGGATTTTTTTTACCAACGCCACGTTGCCAAGAGAGGTGAGATAGATCCAGCGGGTTTTGAGCTTGATCCAAGGAACGTCCTTTTCCGTGAATTCGGCCGAGACGCCGCGATAGACAAGCGCGGTGCGCTCGCCGCCCTTGGCTTCGGTCAAAAGGGTGGAATAGGCCGTCGCTTCGCCTTTGAGAACGCGCACCAGCGAGGTGTCCACGTGGTGAGCGGTAAGATCGTGCAGTACTTCGGCTCCGGCAGAGTCTGAACCTATGCGAGTAACTACCGCTGTTTTTAGCCCGAGACTGCCAAACGTTGCTGCGGCGTTGGTTGCGCCACCGCCTGTCGACAAGACGAGATTGTCTAGATCGATTTTTGATCCCAATGCCACGCACTCACCAACACCTGTCACAAATTTTTCCGAGGCAATCAGTTTAATCTGTTTGGAAACGAGAAAGGCGTCTCGAGTGGCCGAACCAATAGTGATGATGTCGTACATACACAGCAATGATAGCAGATTTTTGCGCTTTTTGCTGATCTGCAAAGCGACCGTTGACAGAGGGTGCTTTTTGTGATAGATTTTTGCGTCCCTCTGACACGGAGTCCGCATGTTGCTAATGTTCTTTAAGTTCCTCGACGCGATTGGGGTCAAGGATCCCCGCGTCTCCCGCCGCGAGGCCCAGATCGCCAACGCCTACTGGTTGTTGGGGTTCTGGTCTCTTGCGGCCAGGGTCTACCCGAAGAGTTGGGAGGCCTACCGAGAGGCCGTCGCCTGGGATCCACCCGAGATGTTCGGGAAGGCCTGGGGGGAACACGGCGCGGTCGTGTTGGATGAGCTACCTTGCGCCAAGGTGCATCCTACTGTCGAAAACGTGACCAACGGTGTTCACGCGCCGACGGTCAAAGGCTTCCATCACCCGTTTGGCAGGTCGTACTAAGCGACGTTCCTTCTTCCACAACCCATCTACGTCAACGCCGAGCCCTGGAGGAGCTCGGCGTTATCAGTTATGTGAGATAGTTTATGCTTTTCCCGCGCAACCAAACAAGCGCATTTTTTCACGGACGACTTTGGTCATCAGCTCGCGGGCAGGACCCAAGTATTTGCGCGGGTCGATGTTGGAAGGATCATCATTAAGGGCTTGGCGGACGGCGGCGGTGAAGGCTAGACGCAAATCGGTATCGACGTTTACTTTATTGATGCCTGCCTCAATCGCCTTCACGATCTGTTCTTCGGCCACGCCCTTAGCGTCTTCGATTTTGGCTCCGGCGGCAAGGCAACGTCGCTTAAGCCACAAGGGCACGCTTGATGCGCCATGGAGAACAAGGGGAATGTTGACCGCCTCTTTGATCTGTTTAAGTCGTTCAATATCGAGTCGCGAAGAGCCAGAAAACTTGTAGGCTCCGTGGCTCGTACCAATCGCTACGGCCAAGGAATCGCAGCCAGTTTTTTTCACAAACGTCGCCGCCTGCTCGGGACTGGTAAAATGCGCGTCGCGTTCGGCAACGCTGACAAAATCTTCGATTCCGGCGATCGCCCCGAGCTCCGCTTCTACCTGGATCTTTTTCTTTTTGGCGAGGCGGACGATCTCGCGGGTTTTTTTGACGTTTTCGGCAAAGGGGAGAGAAGAGCCGTCGAACATGACACTCGTTTGAAAGCCACGCTTGATCATCTCCTTCGCCAGTTTGAAGTCTTTGCCATGGTCGAGGTGAAAGGCTACCGGCACGTTTACTTTGGCTGCCTCTTTAATCATGGCGTAGAGATATTCAATGCGCGCGTAGTCGATAGCGCCCTCGCTTGTTTGAATAATAACCGGAGCATGCTCAGCCTTGGCCGCGTCGATCACCGCCTCAACCATCTCCATGTCGTTAACATTAAACGCCCCCACGGCATAGTGCCCTTTGTGGGCTTTTTGTAGCATCTGTTTGGAAGAGACAAGCATACTACATCTTTTTCACTTTAAACCCAGACGTTCTTTTCAGGCGACTTTTGATTTGTGCAGTCGTCAGTAATCCTTTTTGCGGTCCAACGTGTTCGACGACCGACGCGGAATTGACCGCGCCCCAGCGTAATCCTTCGGAGAGTGGCAAACCTTGCATGAGGGCACCCATGAGTCCGGTGGAAAAGGCGTCGCCAGCACCAGTAGACTCCACCACCTTGGCCGGAAAGATGGGACAGTAAAACGTCTCCTTGCCGTCAAAGGCGTAAGCTCCGTTTTTGCCGTCTGTAATCACTACCTGTTTTGGTCCGAGCTTGAACAGGTCGGTGAGAAGATGGTGAATTTCCAACGTTTTTTCTTTGGCGATCATTTGTGCTTCCTCTAAGTTCACAATCAGCAGATGGGAAACACGGATCAGATCGTACAGAACGCGTTTTTTCTCCCGCAGCTGTACAGCGCCAGGATTAAACCCTAAAGTGATGTTATGTTGACGGACTTTTTTGATCGTTTCGGCAAATAGTTTTTGATAGCCGTCGCCGAGTTCAGACATGTACATCCACTTCGGGCCGTCGATATTTGGTAGACGATAGGCATGGGGGAGGTGTGAAGCCAGGATGGTCTTTTCTCCTTTGTAATTTAAGACGACAGAAAAACTGCTATGGGCAGAGGCAACTTTTTTGATGAATCGCGTATCCACCTTCTCTTTTTTTAACACCTCCATTGCCAACTGCTCCGTAATATCTTTTCCCATCACGCTGACCACGGCCGTTTTGTACTTCATGCGTGAAAGACCGACAGCAACGTTAGGAGCGGAACCAGCAATTTGTGAATCCACAATATTGACCGGGATCTTTTTGCCATAATCAATACACAGTAGACAGTCTGGCATTTTGAGCTGGCACTGTACGTTGGCTTCATCTAACACCACGAAGGTATCCAGTTTAATGTCGCCGACAGTAATCATGTCGTATTTCATAATGAGGGCATTGTAGCAGAAATGGGAGGGGATGGGGATCGCGTCGGGTTCTTTTAGAGGTGGAATGGCGGGCAGGTCGATTTGCCTCTGCTGTTGAGATTATCTATCACGACTAGATGTATACCTTCCAATTGAGTTGTTTTAGGAATAGGTTCGGATTAGGTATAGTTTGTATAGCTTTTCTCTATACAAAACACCTCCCAACACGCACCTGTTTGAAAAACGAGGTTTTTGAGAGGATAGGCTTCTAACCTACTTTTGGCTAGATATATCGCGGAAGACTCCAGGATGATATCTCTCATATATCTGTACGATACCGATTCAGAATCGCGTACTTTGGCGGGCTATCAATCTCAACACATAAGGCGGGGCACAGTGGCCCCGCCTATGCAAAATGACCCGCCCCGATCCTCTAAAAGGTCAAAGTTATTTCTTTTTCTGTAGGTGCTTCAAACGCTTT
The DNA here is from genome assembly GCA_964588955.1 of uncultured Gammaproteobacteria bacterium. Taxonomy (GTDB): domain Bacteria; phylum Patescibacteriota; class Patescibacteriia; order UBA9934; family CAMTUG01; genus CAMTUG01. The sequence continues at coordinate 20,455 of CAZPQJ010000002.1, read as the reverse complement.
TCGCTGGCGCTCACGTATTCTGGCACAACAGGAACGGCTAATCCCATTTTGCGTTTCATTACCCGCACGCAGGCCAAGGCAATGGATGGAGCGGTGAGTCCAAAAGCATCCATGAGCTCGTTGGGCTCGCCGGATTCGCCAAAACGGTCTTGCACGCCAACGCGCTCGATCGGTACGGGGAAGTGTGAGCCGAGACATTCGGCAATCGCTCCGCCTAAGCCAGCCGCGGCCTGGGCTTCCTCGACTGTCACCACAGCCCCTGTTTCTTTGGCGCAGGCAATGATCGTTTTTGTGTCGAGTGGCTTTACTGTGTGGCAATTAACCACCCGTGCCTCGATCCCCTTTTTGCTTAGCAGATCGGCCGCCAATAAGGCTTCATAAACGACAGGCCCCGCGGCGATAATCGTCAGATCGTCGCCAAAGCGATAGACCTCGGCTTTGCCAATGGTGAACGGGGTTTTTTCGGTGGTAAATACCGGGGATTTTTCCCTAGCGAATCGGATATAGGCGGGGCCACTGCGCCCCGCTTCGTCGACCGTGGCTTTGTGCGATTCTTTGCTGTCGCACGGCACGATCACACGCATGTTGGGTACCACGCGCATAAGGGCGATGTCCTCGAGCATTTGATGGGTGGCACCATCGGGGCCGACGGAGACGCCCGCGTGTGCTCCGGCGATTTTGACCGAAGTGTTACTCAGTGCCGCCGTGGTACGGATTTGTTCCCAATTGCGGCCAGGGGAGAAGCAGGCGTAGCTGGAGATAAAGGGAATCTTCCCAGCCAAGGCCATACCTGCGGCGATAGCGGCCATTGATTGTTCAGAAACGCCGAGTTGGACGAAACGATCAGGGTAGGCTTGTTTGAACCCCAAGCTTCTCGTCGATTCGGTTAAATCCGCGCACAACACGACCACTTGCTTGTCCCGTTTCCCTGCCTCAATCAACCCGGTGCCGTACCCATCGCGGGTAGGGAGGGATGTTTTTGCCGGGATTTGCAAATGCATTTTTGGATTGAGGCCTTTCATAACGCGTTACATCTGTTTGCGACGGCGAATCAACGTTCTGATGCCCCAAACGATGAGCCCGATTGGTAAGACAATGCCGCCGCCAATGATCACCAGGTAAATCAATCCCTCCACTAAGCGTTGAGCAATGGCACCCAAGCCCTGCACGGCATCTTTTAATGTGTCGAACGGACGGAACGCCTTGGTTGGCAAATGCACGGCCGAGGATTCGCTAAGGCCGATGGTAATCGTTGAGTAACTTGTTTGGTTGGACAAGTATTTGACTTGGCCTTGGTAGGATTCAATTTCTTGACGCACCTGGCCTAAGTATTGTTGAACAGAAAGGATGTCCTCGACACTTGTCGCTTGTTTCAATATTTTGAGATACTCCTGCTCTTGTGCCTGGGCGTTTCCAAGTCGTGCTTCAAGATCGGTGTACTGTTCTGTCACGTCTTGCCCTTGGCTAGAGCGGGTTTGCACCAGCGTGGCGTAGGAAGCGATTTCGTCCATTGCTGCGTCAAACGTTTCCGACGGTAAACGTACGGTCATGTTGCCGAAATGGGTTCCATCTTCTCGCTCACTGATATCGGAATCCTGCACAAAGCCCCCATTGCCATTAGTGTAGGTGGAGATTTTGCTGACACTTTCCGAAACGTCATTGACTTGAAGATCGAGATAGCCTGTTTTGATAATCTTTTGATCCACTTCGGCGGCGGTTGATCCGGCAGTGGGTGCTTCCGGAGAAGGAGCAATAGACAGGTCCATCATGTTATATCCATCAATGCGCGAGGCGAAGGACTTCTGCGTTATTTCTGGCGCTCCGGAGGAAGCGGTAGTGACGCCACGATAAAACGCTTCGTTAGGGATCCAGCCCCAACCGTTCATCATTCCCATGGAAGAGAATCCGATCAGGATGACGGCAACAATGGTAAGACTGATAGCAATGTAGGTGTTACGTTTGGTCATAGTTTTTTGTTATTCGTGCTCGGAGCGGATTTTTCCGCCGAGCGTGCGTAATTGTTTAAGAGCAAGGTTGGCTTCTTCGCCAGCTTTTGGGGGAATGCCGTGCCAGCGGAAGTCGTATTCCATGAATTCCACGCCGCGGCCGGGAATGGTGTCGGCAATGATCACGCTTGGGCGATCCGTAACGGCGTGAGCACGGGCAACGGCGGTAACAAAGTCGTGCAAGTCGTTGCCGGCGCAGGGAATGACGTTTAGGTTAAAGGCAGCAAACTTATCGGCGAGCGGTTCGAGCGGCATGATGTCTTCGGTGGCACCGTCGATTTGAATATTGTTGCGGTCAATAATAAAGGTGCAGTTGTATAAGCGATTACGTCCGGCAAAGAGCATCGCTTCCCAGGTGATCCCACATTCCAACTCGCCATCGCTCATGACGCAGTACACCCGGTAAGGCGCGCCATCCATAAGCGCAGCGTAGGCAATCCCCACCGCTTGGCTCGAGCCGTCGCCGAGCGGGCCAGCCGTGTTCTCTACGGCGGGGAGCCGGGTGCGCTCTGGATGCCCTTGCAGCGGGGAGCCGAATTTACGCAAGGTTTTAAGAAGGGATTTTGGGAAGTAGCCCGCCTCGGCCATGGCGGCATAGCGTACCGGGACAATGTGTCCATTGCTCAGAATCAGGCGGTCACGATCTTTCCACTCTGGACGCAACGGATCATGCACTAAGACATGAAAATAGAGCGCGGCGAAAATATCTGCCATCCCCAATGGTCCGGCAGAATGTCCGGATCCAGCGGCAACCAGCATCTCAATGATGTCTGTGCGTATTGCTAACGCCTTCTCTTCAAGTAGGCGGAGCTTCTTATCGTGTAAATGTAATTCCGGCGCGCGAGGTTTCATACAGTAATCATTTTACATCAAACAAAAAAGGGCGACCAACAGGCCGCCCTTATATTTGTCTTTACTGAACGATGATGGCTCCGGTCATGTCTGGGTGGTAAGAGCAGAAGTAGGTGTAAGTTCCTTCTTCGCTAAAACGTTTCTGCCAAAATCCACCGTTGGCACTGATGGTACCAGACCCCCAGGTGAGATCGTCGCCCGTGGCCGTGTGCTTGGTCGTATCGTTGTTGACGAAACGCACCACGTCGCCTGGTTCGATGGTCACCTCTTCGTCGCTGTATCCCGTTGCGCTGATGTCGATTTCGGTGAAGGCGGTCAAATCTTTATCAACATCGATGGAGATAGCAGCAGACTGCACGGCGGTCATGGAAAAGTCAGTACCGGCGGAAATGTCGTCATCGCTCGTTGTGTAGTTGGAAAAGAACCCATCCGGAACGTCGTCAATCATGGTGTTCCAGCTAGAACCGTACAAGGACACGGCGGCCGATTCCGTTTTCACCCAACGCAGTGTTCCGTTGGCATCCACGGCGTAGGTTTTTGGATCAGTGTTGATCTTGATCATCTTGACCCCTGGCTTGTAGGTGACGTTGCCACCAATCTGGATTTTTCCAAGGTCGGCATCAGAAAGCCATTTGACCGAGTCAAAGTTGGTGTACCAGGTGAAATAGGTCTTATCATTTGGGAAAACGTAGCGGAAGCCATCTTTACCGTAGTAATACACGGCAGAGAATGTTTGACCACGTACGAGGTCGCCCGGCATAAGGCTCGAGAGGGAAACGGTAGTAGCGGCATGAACCGGGTGGACACCGATGGCGCCGACGATCACCGCAAAAACGAACAGGAACGAGGCGATTTTTTTCAACATAGTTGTTTTGAATTATCAGTTGATGGATTATATCACAGGCTGGAAAAACCGTGCAAAAGTTCGTCCAATGCTTGGGTCGGGTTGGGGGCGGAAAAAATGGCTGAGGCCACTACAAGTTTATTACACCCCGCTTTGACTAAGGTTTCAGCGTTTTCTTGGGTGACACCCCCGTCGCAGGCGATAGGCAAGGTTGGGAAGTCGCCGCGCAATTGGCGCACTTTGCTGACGGTGAGATCAAGGAGGATTGGCTGGCCGGACGCTCCTGGGTGCACGCCCATAACCAATACACCGTCTAAGTTGGCTTCGGCGGTCAGCCCATCTTTAATGGGTGATTCTGGATTAATCGCTAGCCAGGCTTCTAGTTTGTGGATCTGTTTAATCTCCTCCAAAATCAGTCCGACGGGTCGGTCGAGCTCGGATTGAATGATGGCGCGCACAAGGTTTGGTACGCGTGCTTTCCATTCGGCGATAATGGGCAAAGGATTTTCCACCATCAAATGGATTTCGTACTGAACGGGCGTCACGATATCTTCTACCACTTGACTGTCGTGCCACGAAACATGGGGGTAGATGGATCCATCAAGAATATCTATGTGTACAGTTTTGACTTTTTGATCGACGAGGCGCAGACGCTCCTCAAACTCTTTGTGCGATTGGACAAGCAGGGATGGGATAAGTTCTATCATAGACGGTTTTCTATTTCGGTGATGTTGGCCAATCGTCGCAGGTGGCGTTCGGCTCCGGAGAAAGGGGTTTGTAAAAAGAGACGGGCGAGGGAAACGCCTTCTTCCTTGGTGAATACCCGACCGGGGATGCAGCCCACGTTAGCGTCGTCGTCGGTGCGGGAAGATTCGGCAGCAAAGGGAGAGTAGAGCACAGCTGCGCGGATCCCCTTGGTTTTGTTGGCTACGATAGCCACCCCTTCGGCGCTGCCGCAAGTGAGCAGACCGCGCGAGCCTGGGTGCGTCGCTACTTCACGAGCCACGGCATGGGCAAATTCCGGATAATCGTCGGCTTCATTCAACTCCCGATTTCCCAAATCCACCACATCGTATCCTTCTGCCTTCAATGCAGCTTCAATTTCTTCCTTCATCTCCCAGCCCGCATGATCGCCTCCAAGATAGATACGTTCTTTAGGCATATTTTTTCATGAGTTTACGATCGCGTTCGATTAATGCTTTCATTACGCGCTTGACGAGGTTCTTTGGATCCGTGTCGAAAATGACGTTGTCTTTAATTTCTTTACGTGCCGCGTGTAGCAAGTGCGGAATCTCGTCGGCAATGCCACCAGAGTCTGCTAAGACGCCAATCAACTTACGGTCTTCAAAGGCGATGGTGAATTCGTTGAGTGTGCCCATGCGTCCGCCAATGCTGATCACGGCATCGGAGGCGCGGGTTAAGAGCAAGTTGCGGCCGGAGTAGTCAAAACCGGTGTAGACGATCACGTCGTGATACTGCGTGGGGAGTTTGTAGGCTTTGATGTGAGCTACGGGGGTGGCGGCGGGGGAGAAGCCGATGCACAGTCCACCGTGTTCGTAATTGCCGCGAGCGGCGTCGAACGGTAACCCTGTGGTGGCACCGGTCACGAGCACGGCTCCTTGCAAAGCGATTTCTCGACCCACCTCGTAGGCCTTTTCGCCCGAGAGTTTAAGCGTGTTGCCGGCGGCGGCACCAGAGACGCAGATCTTGAACGATCCCTCCAAGCCGTAGGCGGCTTTCAGCTTGGCATTCTGCTGCTTCTTTTTCTGAACAATGTTGGCGGTGGAGGACTTTGGCATACGCTTTTCCATTAAATGTCTGAGCGGATTATACCACGTGGTTCGTGCGGGCGCGTGGCGGGGTCCTTCTATAGAGAAGGGGGGCGGGACCAGTCCTTTTAGGAGAAGATCTAGGTCGGTCTGATTTGTATAGGCGGGGCCACTGTGCCCCGCCTTGTAGGTTTTAACCCTCTCTTTGAAACACCCACCCCCTTCTTATTGCATTTCGAAATGCAATAAGAAGCACCCCATCTGTTTGCTTGTTGATTCAACGTTCTTTCTTCTTTTTATTTTTCATTTCATTTTTTTCTTGTTTGTACGATGAAAGAACACTAAGAAGGCTTTGAGATGATGTTTTAGAGTAGGAAGATTAGATTACAGCTCCTTATTGCATTCTCAAATGCAATAAGGAGGGTGGGGGTACAACTCGAAGGGTAGGCAAAAGTCGAGTGGTAGTAGTTTAGATAACCAGCATGGCGGGGTGCAGGGACCCCGCCTATATAAAATGACCTGCCCACTAACCTATCTCTCCAAGGCTCCCGTTCGATCCAAACACGTTGATTTCTTTGGCCATTCGCGATAAGCTGACGCCACTATGAGTCGACCAAATTTTCCTGAGCGTGAAGAGCAAATCCTTAAGTTTTGGGAGGAAAACAAGATTTTTGAACAGACCCTGAACAAGACCTCGACCAAAGGCCCATTCGTTTTTTTTGAAGGCCCTCCAACGGCCAACGGCCGTCCGGGAATCCATCATGTGGAAGCCCGCGCCTTTAAAGATTTGATGCCTCGTTTCAAAACGATGCAGGGCTATCATGTTGATCGTAAAGCCGGCTGGGATACGCACGGACTCCCTGTTGAACTTGAAGTCGAAAAGAAGTTAGGATTCTCTGGCAAGAAAGACATTGAAGCCTACGGCATTGCTGCGTTCAACGAAGAATGCAAAAAGAGCGTTTGGAATTATTTAGAAGATTGGCAGAAGATCACCAAGCGTATCGGATTCTGGGTGGACATGGAACATCCGTACGTGACGTATGATCCCAAGTACGTCGAATCCCTCTGGGCGATCGTCAAACAGATTTGGGACAAGAACTTGTTGTACAAAGATTATAAAGTTGTTCCGTATTGCCCGCGTTGCGGCACAGCGCTTTCAAGTCACGAGTTAGCACAAGGCTATAAAGATGTAAAAGACATCTCTGTTTTTGCCAAGTTCAAAATGCTTGGGGAAGAGAATACCTATTTCGTCGCTTGGACAACAACGCCCTGGACGCTTCCAGGGAACGTCGCTCTCGCCGTTGGCCCACAGATCGATTATGTAAAAATTCGTGTTGGTACGGACAATTTGTGGCTTGCAAAAGCACGATTGGAAATTGTAAAAGAGCCGTACGAGATTTTAGAAGAAGCAAAAGGCGAGGCGTTGACTGGCCGCGAGTATGAGCCTCTGTATCCTTACATCCGCGATGCTATTGTTGGTACGGATCAAGCAGACAAAAAGGGTTGGTATGTGGTACCTGCCGATTTTGTTTCAACGACCGATGGTTCGGGCATCGTCCATACAGCCGTTATGTATGGTCAGGACGACTTCGAACTCGGTAACAAAGTAGGATTGCCGAAGCATCACTTGGTGAAGCTTGATGGAACGTTCGTGGACGGCATGGATCAATTCTCTGGTCGCTTTGTGACCGATGAAGATGTGGCCGTCGACGTGATTAAAGACTTGGCGCATCGAGGGCTTCTGTTTGGTAAAGAAAAATACGAGCACTCCTACCCGCATTGCTGGCGCTGTAAAACCAAGCTCGTGTATTACGCCAAAGACTCTTGGTACATTCGTATGTCTTCCTTGCGCAGTGAGCTGATTGCTGCCAACGAAAGCGTGCACTGGGAGCCAGAGCATATTAAAGACGGACGCTTTGGCGAATGGCTGCGCGAAGTGAAAGACTGGGCCTTTAGCCGTGAGCGTTATTGGGGAACACCACTGCCAATTTGGGAGTGCCAAGAATGTGGCGACAAAACATGTATTGGTTCGTTCGCGGAACTGCGCGAGAAATCGCTTTCCGAGCTCGGAGCAGAGATCGATCCGCACCGCCCATTTGTCGACGAAATCGACGTGAAATGTGGAAAATGCGGCGGAGCCTCCAAACGTGTCAGCGAAGTCTGCGACGTCTGGTTTGATTCCGGCTGCATGCCCTACGCCCAGTGGCATTATCCGTTTGAAAATGCCGAGAAGATCGACAACGGCCAAGCCTTCCCAGCCGATTACATCAGCGAAGCGATCGACCAAACACGCGGTTGGTTTTATACCTTGCTGGCCGTGTCTGTTTTGCTCGGCAAAGGCGCTCCATATAAGAACGTTATCTGTTTGGGGCACTTGCTTGATGCCAATGGTAAGAAGATGAGCAAGTCGCTCGGTAACATTGTGGATCCAAATGAGATGATTGCGAAGTACGGTGCCGACGCCTTGCGTTGGTACATGTATACCGTCACTCAGCCAGGGGACTCTAAGCGTTTTGATGAAAAGAGTTTGAACGAGATGATCCAGAAAGTCTTCATGATTTTGTGGAATGTCAAAGCGTTCTACGAAATGTATGCGGAGAGTACTCCGAAGGAAGTGAAAGCAGATCACGTGCTGGATCGTTGGATTCTTGCTAAGTTGAACGTGCTTGTAAAAGACACGACCGAGAACTTGGAGAAGTATATTGTCACAGAGACCGCACGCAACATTGGTGAGTTCATCAATGACTTGTCGACCTGGTTTGTGCGCCGATCGCGTGATCGTATGAAAGACGGGGAGGGTGTAGTGGTATTGCGTGAGGTGTTATTGACCCTCGCCAAATTGATGGCTCCGTTTACGCCTTTCTTGGCTGAGGCGTTGTATCAGGACTTAAGTGGCGGGAAGAAGTCGGTGCATTTGGAAGAGTGGCCAGTGGCGGACGCATCGTTGATCGACGAAACCGTGCTCAAAGACATGGCTTCAGCTCGGTTGATTGTATCTGCCGCTCTCGAGCGTCGCGCCGACGCAGGATTGAATGTTCGCCAAGCGCTTGCAGGTATGACCGTGGGGGCAATTCGCGAATTACCTACCGAATATGAGCAAATTATTAAAGATGAAGTCAACGTAAAAACGATCGAGTGGAAGAAAGCGGATCAACTGGTGGTTGAGCTCGACACGACGCTCACTCCCGAGCTCATTCGCGACGGCCTGGCTCGCGAGATCATTCGCCAAGGAAATGCCGCTCGCAAAGAGGCGGGACTTACAATTGATGATCGTATTAAGTTGACGATCAAAACTCTTAATGTACAAGTGACGCAAACATTCGAGGAGCACAAAGCCGAGCTTCTTGATGGAACGCGTGCAGATGAGGCTGTTGTGGAAGTGGGATCAGATGACGACTTTACGGTCACTATCAAAAAAATCTAATTGTGTTGCGCCATCTCGATCGTAAAACCACCGTCCTGCTCGTTCCCGAAAATGATGCCGAGGCGATTCAGATTATTGATTTGGCCAAAGCGCTCGGCATTGAGCTTGTTGTTTCGGCTCAGCCGCACGGGGCGCGATTGGAAAACGAAGACAATCTGCAGGAGCGGCTGTTGATTACCCTCAAGAGCGATGTGGTTGTTGTTGAAATGCCAGGCCCGGAAGAAGAAGCCCGACTACGTCGAGCCGGCTTTAATTTGATGGTTATTGATCATCATCGCTACGACGACTTGGATCGCATGACCGATCCGGAAACCAGAGAGCCACTGCCGTCATCGCTCGAGCAGTTCTTGATCGCCTTTGACGTAACCGACGAAGAGATTAAAGCTGCTGGATTTGATCCGCGCTTAGTGCGCGGTGTTGGAGCCATGGATCGTGGATTTTTGTGGGCGCTTAAACGCGATGGGTATTCGCAAGAAGAGATTAAAGAGGTTTCTCGCTACGTGCGAGACTTGTCGCGTCGGGCGCGGGGAGATGAAAAGACAGAACTCAACGAAGCCGCCTCGGCGCGAGCTTGGGAACGGCGCACACAAGTTGGGGAGTATGTGATCGTCACTTCTGATGAACCCGGCGCGGAAATCCGCCCGGTCGTGTCGCTCATGGCCGCCGAAGCCTTCGGCAAACCCACCCCCATGATCATCACCTCCCGCGGCGGCTTGCTGATCTACGTGCAAGAATCCCCCAAAGCCCTGGAGCTTTTCAAAACCTTCGGCGGCTTCACCTTTGGCCAAGACACCTGCTGGGGGTACAATAACGCGCTGGCAAAAGACAAAATAACGATTAATCAGATAATAAACTTTTTAGGCTAACGTTAAATAGAGTTTTTAATTTGTAGCAAAGGATTTAACACCGATTATCTGCGGACAGTCGGTGTTTGGTTTGATACAATAAGAGGACTATGTCCGAAACCAAACACCTCATCGACGTCGCCAAGTGGATTGAGCACAATCATCCACTCTTGTTTCGGGCTGATACAACGCTCAAACAATGGGAGCATGAAGTGTTGATTGCCAAGCTTTTAGAAACGCCACAATCGCCGTCGCATCATGCGGAAGGGCCGACGCTGCGGTCGCATGTGCGTTTGATGTTGGCTAGCCTGTATGCTATTTGCGATGGTCAGGTGCGACTAACGGAGATTGAAGAGTTTGCACGGTTGCGCGGGTTGGAAGATGAGATTTTGGAGATGCAGCAAACCATCACCGAGAATCCGGCAACATTCGTAGTGTTTTGTTTGGTGCATGATGTTGGCAAGCCGTTTCGCGTTGTTACCGACGCAGTGGGGGAAGTGCACTATTATGGACATGAGAAAGAGATTTATCGCACGGAGGTGCGCGAGCTGGTTGGACGATTGGCCCAAGCTTTTAAGCTGGAAGATCGTGACGTGGAGATGTTGGTGCCGCTCGTTTCCTATCACATGGAAACGCCGCGCGTATTTTCTCGCGGCCATGAAGCCAAGTACGTAAAGTTGATCGAGGCATTTGCCACGGATCAGGGTCAAGACGCAGATGATTTTATCGACATGCTGCAGGCATGCGTTTTGCTTGATCAGGTGTTCGGGTCGCGGCGTGGGCAACCGCAAGGGCAGGCACATGGACCCGCCCCTACGGTCGATGTAATGCCTTTGGTGAACTTTTTTCTTGCCGAACGAGAATATGCACCGTGGAAGCTGGAGCAAAAGGAACAGGCGCGAGCGCTTGAGCGCAAACGATCGTTGCATAAGGTTTTGGCCGGCTGCGGACTCGATGGACATGGAATCATGGCGCTTACTAAGATGAAACCGGGACGTGAGCTCGGGGATCTTCTAAAGAAAATCCAGGAGGGGGTTCTTGGAAATGGGGAGGTGGCGGGAATTGAAGGAATGTGGAAAGATGAGGTTCTTAAACGGATGCGTGAGGCACGGGAGAAACTCGCTCTATGATTTCAATGTTAAAAGGAACGGTAGCCCATCATGGCGTAGGCAACATCATCTTAATGGTTCACGACGTGGGCTATCGTATTACTTTACCAGAATCCGTGGCTCATGGACTCTCTGGTGAAATTACCTTGTATACGCACCACGTAACCCGCGACGATGGTCCGGAGTTGTTTGGATTTACTACCATGGCTGGGCTTGAGCTGTGTGCCAAGTTATGTGAGGTCAACGGCGTTGGTCCGAAGATCGCCCAGAAGATTGTGTACGGAGGGCGTGATACCGATGAAGTGCTCGGAAAGATTGAGCAAGGCAACGTGGAATTTTTGTCGTCGATCCCGGGGGTTGGGAAGAAGACGGCACAGAAAATTATTTTAGAGTTGAAAGGGAAGTTAGTGGAAGCTCCAGGGGAAGTGGTCGACGAAGAGGCGGCCATGGCTTTGATGGGGCTTGGATACACCAAATTGCAGGCGCAAGAAGCCCTTTCAAGCGTCGATGGTGGATCGACCGAGGAGCGCATCCGCGCGGCCTTAAAAATGTTGGCGCGTTAATATGTTTGTACGCTCAGGCGCCTTTTTACAATCCAAGGGCTGGGAAGCGTTCCAAGTCTCTTTGGGAAAAACCGTTCATCGCGGATCTGCGTTGATGGTGCATCAAGACGTTGGGTTTGGCATAACTTATTGGTATTGCGGACGTGCTATACCAGACCAGGTATCGGATGATGCGGCGTTTATTCGCGTCGACTTTCCCACCGACCCATCCCAATTACCTAGTTACCCAATTACCAATTATCAACCGCAACCTGCACCACACGACGTCCAACCACGTACGACCATCATTATTGATCTCACTAAAACCACCGACGATCTTTTGAAAGAGATGCATCCCAAAACACGCTATAACATTAAGGTGGCGGAGAAGCGGGGAGTGATAGTCGAACAGGTCGGATCGGAGAACTTCGAGGAGTTTTGGACGTTGCTGGAGGCGACAACCGAACGTGACGCTTTTCGATCACACGCGAAATCGTACTATCAAAAGATGTTGGAGGATCATGGAGATGCTGAGCTGAAGATTTTTTTGGCGATTGCTCGCGTCGATGGTCGTCCAGCCGCCGCAGCCCTGATGCTCGACTATGCTGGCACGCGTACCTATTTACACGGGGCTTCCGACTACGCGCTGCGAGACGCTATGGCGCCGTACGCCTTGCATTGGCAGTTGATGCAAGACGCAAAAACGAAAGGGCTGAAAGCCTATGACTTGTGGGGCATCGCTCCAACGGATGCTCCAAACGAACCCTTGGCCGGGGTGACCCGTTTCAAAAAGGGGTGGGGTGGGGAAGTGCTGCGTTATCCGCAAACGCAGGATTTGATTTTACGACCGTGGAAGTATAGGATATACCGGTTCGTCCATCGATTGCTGGTATTGAAGAAAGCGCTGGGTCGACCATAAATGCGGTGTTAGCTCAGCTGGATAGAGCGTCTCCCTCCGAAGGAGAAGGCCGCAGGTTCAAATCCCGCACACCGCACCAGAGAAAAAATGCGATCCCCATCTCGAGTAGAGTGGGGATCTTGTCGTTAGTCCTCGAA
>CAZPQJ010000002.1:0-7908 GCA_964588955.1 uncultured Gammaproteobacteria bacterium | reverse complement strand
AAAAAATGCGATCCCCATCTCGAGTAGAGTGGGGATCTTGTCGTTAGTCCTCGAAGAGGTCGGAGAGCTGGGCGTGAACCCGCTCGTCCTGTTGCTCCACGAGGTAGTCGTAGAAGGGGGACTCGGCGAGGATTCGCTCGAGCGTCGATTGTTCGATCCCGAGCACGTCCATGACGTGTCCGTGAGTCGAATCAACAGCGACGCGCTCGCGTTCGGCGAAGTCTTCGGCGTCGGAGCTCGGAGGCGTCAACGCGTGGGTCAACGCTTCTTCCGCGGTCCAAACACCTTTCTCGTACTCGTCGCGGGACGAAGCGATTTTGCGATCGATCTCGTCCAGTTCCCGGGCGATGGGCAGGTCGAGCAGACTGAGAATGTCTCCGCCACCGAAGGAGTAGTCGCGTACTTCGATGGTCGAAACCTCGAAGTCCACTTCCTCTTCGGGGGTGAGATCTCCCGCCGCGTAGGCATCCAGCGTGAATTTGATTTCATCTGAATGCGGACCAAAGTCCACATGGCCGGCTTCATGTCCCAGCAGACCCAGGTGCCAGTACGGCTCCTCGGGGTTGAGGTACATGACGTCGTCTGTCGTGTCGGAAGTTTCTGCTCCGGCGATCTCTCCGCCGAAGTTGGATTCCTCGTCGTAGGCGAGAACTTGGTCGTTCCGAACGTAGTCCGGGATACGGTTAGCCGTCGTCTTAATGTCTTTGGCCATCGTCTCTGCGTCCGAGACTTCTCCCGAAGCATCGAACGGTTGGTCAACTTCACCGACGAGGACTGCCATCGTCTCGGTCACCATGGGGATGCGATCCACCATGGCGTCGAGGGTGACTTGTTCGTCCGCAGTGAGCGGGCGAGAGGCGGGAGCACATCCCGCCAGCATGAGCACGAGTGCCCACAGAGACAGGATGTTGTACATGGGGTATCTCCTAAATTAAACCTAACAAAAAACTTGCCGTTTGGCAAGTCTTCTGCCCTCGAGATGGGTTATTTTTATTCAACCACAGCGCCTTTTCCTGCGCCTTCGGTGTCGTTAGGGATTTCGGTGGTTTGTGCGGAACTTTGCTTTTCGATGCGGGCACCGGTGGCGCTGTCGGTGGCGGTGAGCGTGGAAGCGTTCATCAATTTTATAAAGCTTCCCACGTCGCTCGTCGTTGGGGTGACGGAAAGGTTAAAGCTGGTGGAGACGCTGGTGACAGATGTTGGTAAGCGATCAATCGTCCAGGTGAGTAAACGCGACGTTGCATCAAACACCACCGCACCCATATCGTTGCTGGCGGATCCGTCAAAATTTACTCCCGGAGGAATGGTTGCCGAAACGCTGAGAGCATCAAGAGCGTGTAACGTGTTGCTCACGTTCCAGCGTAAGCGGTAACGGGTGGTTTGACCGACGGCAGGTGGAAGCGGTCCGGTGCCCACTGGCGTGCCATCTTCAAAGTAGCGGGCATCGGTAGAAAAGTTGGTGTTGGAATTGATGCGTACGATGAGTGGTGTGGATTGAAGTGATCGATTGACGGCCGCTCCAGCGACTTCGCTCACAGTAGCGGTGACGCCAAGCGCGAATTGATCGGCAGCGGTGCCAAGCTCGGCGAGCAGAGGAAGATTGACGTCGATCGTTTCGCGCTCACCAGCTTCTAATGCCCCTGACTTACTTAGTGCGTCTCCGCTCCAGGTGATTGTATTGACGGAAAGATCTCCATCACCCAGCGACGCATGCGGCCAATCAATCGGTTGGGTTTTACTTTCTGTGGAAGCGATAAGGGTGACGGCTAATCCATCAATGGCTTCTTCTGATCCGTTACTCACGTCAATCGACAGGCGCAACGTTGAGCCTGGATCTATTGTTTGATCCGTGGTGGATCCGTTCACAATTAATCGTACCGTTAAGCCCCCGCCCACAAGATCGGTTTGTGCTTCGCTGGTGGCTTGTTGCAAAAAATCCTGGTCACGCATCACGCCCAAACTACCAGCCACGGAGGTGAGTCCACTGCCATCGGCCGCAAACGAGCCGCTAATCTTTACGCTCGTTTCCGCGCCAGCGTCGAGGTTGGTGATTTGCCACTCGCTACCAGCGCCTTCCATGGGTTTAGGGTCGGCGGCACTGACAAGAAACGAGGAGGGGATGGTAAGGCGCAAACGCGTTCCCTCCACAGGTCGTTCGCCGGTATTTTTTAGGGTAAATACGTAATCACCCGTTCCTCCGCCAGCTCCTGTCGTTGGACCTGAGCTTGTGAGTGTGAGTACTGAGTTGGTAACGGTGACTGTTTTGGTTGCGATTTTTTGAAAATCAGCATTGAAGTTGGCGGGGCGATAGGTGGCCAAAGCCTGCAAGGTTTGTCCGGAAGGGACAGGATCGATCCAAACGCCTTTCAGGTGAATGAGACCATCGGACCCCGCGGTAATGGCGCCAAGCGTCCACACGTTATTTTCGCCCGTGGGTGCCGGGTCTGTATTTTCAAGGATAAAGCCTTTAGGGAGGTTAAGTTTGATCTCCAGTGTGGCAAGTGGGACAGATCCGATATTTTGGTAGCTCACATCAAAAGCGACTTCTTGTCCGCTCACGAGTTCATCAGGGCCTTCCACGGCGAGAATGAGAGTTTCTCCTGATCCGCTGACCGCTTTTTCGAACACGATGTAGCCGCCATACGCTGCCGTGCAGAGAATAGCCAGCGTTATCAGCAGCCACACGAGGAGGCGTCGGCCGCGTTTGGTTTTTCGTACCTCAAGTTTGCTAAAGTCCGTGCTTTGTCCGTCTTCTTGTCCGTAAATCATTTCAAGATCCTCGTCAATTTGGCGAGAGGTTGGGAGCTGTTCGGGTTCGGGGATGGGGAGTGTTTTGCGACGAAACATAGGCAAAAATTAACGGGCAACAAAGAGACTGGCAAGGTAAGCATCACTCGCGTTGTCGTAGTGAACGCCTTGGTCGGTTAGGGATTCTTCCGAAGACCAAATCGGAGAGAGGGTGTCAGAGGGGAAGACCGTTACGTGGGTGGTACGCGTGTCTGCTCCAGATTGTTTTTGTAGAAGGAGTGAATAGACAGCCGAGTTTTGCGCTCCGGCAAGACGACGGAGGGTGGCGAGCCATCCTTGTTGTGGCACCACACGGAAAGGAAGTCGGTAGCGAAAAACAACGGTAGATGTTTCTCCCGGCTTCGTTTGTACCCAGTTGCCAAAGGTTGTTTTTCCTTGAGACGTGCCGATTGTTGTTCCGCTTGCTGCGTCAACGAAGACTGCTTGATCATTTGTGAGGACATCTGGATCATCGATTAAGGGAATCTCGGAGGGGGTAAACAAGGATGCATCTGGCGCTTCTATGTCTCCGCTTGCCGAAAGCAGTTCCGAACCTTGCGGAACAAACAGCCGCAGGTAATCGACGTTGTTGACTCCAGAGAAGGGATCACTGGGGGAACCGGTATGCGTCCGCTTGATGGTCACCGTGTCGATGACTGATCCATCCTCTTCCAGCTCAACATCAACCTGGATATCTTCCTCGATGGCTAAATCCGTTTTGCCTCCGCCGATGTTGGTATCAACGATCTGAAGATAATCGCCGTTGGTTGTTTTTGACGCGCCGTTCCATCCAAGATCAGAGACAGCTTGTTCTAGAGTAGGATCAGAAAAATACAATTGGACCTCTTTTTGCGACAACCCCTGCCCGACTGTTTGCAGCAGGCTCACGAAGTCCTGACGATCTGTGTCAAGAAAACGATCTAATAATTTGGGCGCTAGGTCGGCGATGAACTGTTTAGGCTTGTTAAGCGCAGGGTCGGATTCAATCTCCACAATTTTTTGTGTTTCCTCCAGGAAGTTCTCGCCGGTAATGGTGCGGCCGTAGGAGGCCATTTCTACCGGGCCGGTGAGCGCCAGCAGCTGTCCGACAAAGGTGGCATTGACGGACAAAATCCCGTCGACGGTTGGACCGCCGGCATGGTCGTAAAAGGTGAGGAGTTTTTTGGCACTGGTAGGAAAATCTGGGAACCAATTGGCGTCTTGAAATTCGAAGCGTGGGTTAATGAGCGCGAGCGGTTGTGGTGCTTTTACAAAGTCGCTTAGGCTTCCTTGCAAATCGTACGAGCCGCCGCCAGGCACGTTCATCTCTGTGATCCGTCCTTCCTCTACGGTGAGTTCGGCGTAAGAACCAATGAACCCACCGGTGGGGCGCAGCTCAGCGTTATTTTGAAAGAGTACTAAGTAGCGCATGGGGCCTTCGCCACCAAGCAGAACGCGGATCGTTTTGTTAAAGTCGAGAAATTGATCGATCGAAGCACGCACGAGCGGAACCGCGGAGGCGACAGTGCGTACCGTGGCCGCCTCATCTTGCGGCAACACATCAGCGTCGGCGTGTGCGAGCGCTTCCTCCGCGTGTGCGACAAGCGGCTGCATTTGTTGGAGATACAAACTAAGAATGTCCAGTTTAGTGATCGGCGAATCGCCATGGTCTTTGGAAAGTTCCTCCATCGCTTGGGTAAACAAGTGCGCGGCGTCGGATAGGTGTCCTCCCGCTTGAACAAGGGCTTTGGCGGTGTTCAATTGCGTGGCTGTAGACGGTAGTGCGTGTAATAATGCGCTCACATCTGCAGAAAGTCCGTTGAGGCGTTCCTGTGCGAGAGCAAACCCTGCTTTGGCTTTAGCAAAATCTTCTTGCGCCAAGACGAAGTTGTTGCTTTTAGCATCTGCTTCTCCAAGAGCCACGTGGGCGAGAGCTTTGGTGCCCGCTTCGGTGATCGCTTGGCGATCCGTGTGCGTGCGTTCAGCTTGCTGCATAGCGTGAATCGGCAAGACAAACAGAAATGACAATCCAATAAATGCGGCAATGGTTTTTTGCCAACCGCGGGGGAGGTTGAAGTGCGGAAAGGAGAAATGGATCATGACCACGCGCTCTGCGTTCTGATCCTCTGTTTCCGTTTGTTCAACGTCGTCGTCTGCGTCGTCCGTTTCCGGAAGTTCCAATGTGATAAACGCCTCTGCCGCCGAAGATGAACGGTGCGTACGAAAAACGTCGGCTGCGGATCCGTCTACAAGGGGGCGCGCACGATGTTCGAAGGGGAGCAGATGAGTAGCATCGACATGATCGTGTTCCGTAAATTGACCACGTAGGTCGCGGTGCGTGGGGAGGAGGTCATGTGAAGGATGAAAGGCAATTGCTACGACTTCGTGAGGTTTCGGTGGGTGGGCGACAACCTGCGGCACGTGGTGGCGAATAGACGTTTTTGTTGATTTGGATTGGGTGGGGCGAACAGGCGCGGCTGGGCGACGCAAATCAATCACATAGGGTGAAGTCGGTGCCTTGTGTTGCAAGTGGATGGTTGGTTTTTTCCCCTCAGGACGCATAGTGCGTTTTTTCCTTCTTTTTCTCTTTCTTCTTTTTTATCTCCGTGTACACCGCAACCGTCTCCTCCGCCATTTTTTTCCAAGAGTACTTTTTAACGTGCTCTGTTCCTTTAGTACGCAATGTTTGACGAAGGGTCTCATTGGTCAGGGCTTGTTCCATGACGTCTGCCATTTGTTCCAAGTCGTCGGGATTAAAATACATCGCCGCGTCGCCCAATACTTCCGGTAAAGGTCCGCGAGAAGAGGAAGCCACGGGTGTGCCGTGCAGCATTGCTTCAAGTGGTGGTAAACCAAACCCTTCAAATCGCGACGGGTACAGGTATAACGCCGCGTGTTCGTATAAGCTGGCTAATTGTTCATCGGGCACAAAACCGGTAAACACCACCCGCCCTTCCGGAATGCCAATTTCCCGCACTTCCGATTTGAGCCCTTCGTAAAATCGATCGTTTTTGCCGACCAACACCAGCTTGACTTGCGGGTACGTGTTCACAAAAAAGGAAAAGGCGTGCAATAAGCTCTCAAGGTTTTTATGCGGATAGGCTGAACCGACGTAGAGAAAATAGGGTTGGGCAATTGGTGGTTTGCTCTCGAAATTTTGTTTGGTGGGACTGAGGGGTGAGACTCCTTCGTAAATGACGTCAATTTTGTCTGGGTGGGTGGCGGGGAAGTGGTTTAAAATAGATCCTTTAGTAGCTTGAGAAACGGCAATAATCTTTTGACTGTGTTCAATCGCCCGGCGAAGAACTTTGTGATACCCCAACCGCTTGACGGCGTAGCGCATGGGACCGAGCGTGGTCGCCTTGGCACTCATTGGATCGTCCAACAGAATCAAATCGTGAATGGTCACCACAAACGGCACGTCGCAAAACAGGGGAACATTCCAATGTGGGTAATGCATGAGTTCCACCCCGGCTTTTTTGATCGCCCGCGGCATGAGAAGTTGTTCTTTGATCCCGTACCAGTGGGCGTTAACGATGACTTTGGTGAAGTTGGGATTGGTAAGGCGGCAGGCCTCAGCATTTTCTGGTTTGAGAAAAACAACATAGCGGTTCTCGGTGTCCGTTCGTTGAAGCTCTGTCACCAGTTCTTCCACGTAACGTCCAAGCCCACCGCCTCCCCACTTTGGCCCAAATAATCGCGCGTCAATGCCGATATTCATGCGGCAATTATAGCATGATTTGGCGCAAATAGCTGTGAATAAGAACAAACGGGACCTTGTGGCGCCGTCTAGGCGATGGATCGGAGAATTTCTTGGGTATTTTTGGCGGTTTCTTGCCAGGAAAAGTCCTCGGCGCGGCGCTTTCCTTTAGCAATGAGGTCGGATCGTAAGCGGTTAGATGATAAAACAAGTTTTAGCGCCTGGGTGAGATCATTCACGTTGTACGGATCAATCAATAAACCGGCGTCGCCGACGAGTTCAGGTAGGGAAGAGGTGTGCGAAGTGATGACTGGGCATCCAGCCGACATCGCCTCAAGAACGGGCAGGCCGAAGCCTTCATAGAAGCTTGGAAAGAGGAAGGCTTGGGCATGCTGATAGAGCTCTACTTTTTGTTCCTCCGAAACATAGCCTATCAACGAAATGTCGCTGGCGTACGTTGATCGTCGTGCGGCTTTGCGTAGGGCTTGAAACTTCCATCCACCTCCACCGCCAATGACGAGTTGTATTGCGTCGTGTGTCTGATCCCGATACGCCTCGTAGGCCTCTATTACCGAGATCTGATTTTTTCGTGGTTCAAGCGTGGCAAGCGAAAGGATGAACCTTTTTGGTTTTATTTTTTCGAATTTAGAATTTGTTTCGGATTTGAGATTTCGTATTTCGGATTTCACCGCCAGTGGCGTCACATGAATCTTTTCCTCGTCGATTTGATAGACCTGCACAAGGTCGCGTTTCGTACTCGTCGACGGACATAGCACCGCCTTCGCGTGCTTAATCAGACGTCGCGACAAGAAATGCCGCAAGCGACTCTTAAGGGTAAAAAACTCTGGAAAGATTTCGTACGAAAGATCGTGCACCATGATGGCGTAGGGAAGTTTTGTGTGGATGAAGTTATGGTTGGGAAAAAACCAGACATCAACCGATTGTATAGGCGGGGCCACTGTGCCCCGCCGCGCAACGAGCGTTTCGATTGTTACAAGTTTTGTCAAAAGCAATACGTTCACGATCTTGTTCGGAATCGGCACGGTCACGACTTGCACATTCGGCGCGTTGAACGCAGGTAGTCTTCGCAACGCGCGCCGCGATCCGCTGGCAAACAACACGTATTCGTTGGTTTGATCAAGACAAAAAAGGGCCTCGAGTAATTGCCTCGTGTACCCCCCAACTCCCGCCGGTTGCGGATCGGTTAAATGTCTTATATCGATCCCAATGCGCATACTTATTTCTTCAGATCGCAGCGTAGGCAGTGTTTTTCCCAAGCGCGTTCGACCACTTGGGTGATTTGTTCATGGAAGTTTTCTACGGAGAAACGCATCACCGATTCGCGGATGAGTTCCGGGTGGAATTTGTTGTGGTCAAAACGGAACATCGTGTCGGCTAAGGTTTCCCAATTTTGTTCATCAAAAAACGTCCCGTTGACTCCT
>CAZPQJ010000001.1:2644-165153 GCA_964588955.1 uncultured Gammaproteobacteria bacterium | reverse complement strand
GACGACTGCACGCCGACGGACGCCAACAACAAGGGGAAGCTCGACTTCCTCGCCTGTCCGCAGCTGAATGACCCGAAGATGGTCATCCGCTGCATGGGCAAGCTGAAGGAAGATGGGTCGGCCTTCGTGGAGGCTCCGCACGATTGCTACGAAGTTCCGTTCGAAGGACCCTGACTCTCTCGACACCGGCTTCCCTCGTGAAGCCGGTGTTCGCGCATCTAGTGGCGTTGACAATTATCTTGCTGCGCTGTAACTTCAGCGACCGGAGGTAATTCCAAATGGACAAGACCGAACGTCACGAAATCATCCGCGCGCGAGTCTACGAAGTCATCCACGCGTTCCTCAAGGGGGAGCGCATCAATCTCGAGAAACCTCTCGAGGACACGGACGTGTTTCACGCACGAGGGCTCGACAGCATGGACATGGGCGAAATCGCTCTCTGGACCGAAGTGAAATTCGAAGACACGATCTCAATCTCTCCTGAGGATCTGTCCCACATCGTATCCGTCCAAGATCTGATCGACTTCGTGGAACGGACGCTTCCGGAAAACTACCCGCTCACCAGGCTGAACTGATCGCACCGACCGCATCGTCGGCCTCATGGACAATTCGTGAATTGTCCCTACGACATCACCGTCGATCGCGCAGCACAGGCAGGCACGTGAGCCTGCCCCTACTCACGGCCTGGCGCTCTGCCGGGCCTTTCCTGTTTTAATGATACAATTTATTCATGCCTACGCTTGCCACCAACAAAAAAGCCCGCTTTGACTACGAGCTCCTCGAGGAATACGAGGCTGGGTTGAAATTGAGCGGGGCGGAGGTGAAGTCAATCAAAGGGGGGCACGCGCAGATTGATCGGGCCTTTGTTTCGCTGGAAGGCGGATCCGCCTGGCTAAAAGGGGCGCACGTTTCCGCTTACAAACCAGCCGGAGCTAATCCAAGTTATGAGCCAGAACGCCCCCGCAAGCTCTTGCTGCACAAACGGGAGATTCAGCGGATGATTGGCAAATCGCAAGAGGCTGGGTTGACTTTTGTGCCAATTTCGCTCTATACTAAGGGCGATTTGGTGAAGCTTTCCTTCGCTCTCGCTCGCGGAAAACGCAAGTTTGAAAAACGCGAAACGATTAAGACACGCGAATTCAAACGCGAACGCGACAGGCTCACCAAAGAATAACCGGGGGTGTCGGGTATCGCTGGGAGTTCATTTCATGACGAGCAAGCCGAGGACGTACGTATCCCTCGTTAAACCTTCGTGCAAAGAAGATAATTGCCAACTTCATTTCCAAAGGTAAAGCTGTATCTATGCCTGCCTTTGCTCCAGCCATGGCGTAATCGCCCGGCCGGCATCGCTTCCGCAAAGTCTCATAGCGGGTAAGTGGTGTCATTCATGAGACTTGGACGCGCCTTTCTCCATTGAGCGCGCCGACGGGCAAATGGAAACCTCTCTCTGATTTTTGTTCCGCCTTATTCAGTGGGAGTATTCAGCGGAACTCAGCTTGAAGAAACGTTATGGGATCGCTTTCACACAGGAGTTCAACTCTCCTCACCTCCACCATCAGCTCGCTTACCAGACAGACTTGCGTTCAGGCTCATAGATAAACACACCATAACCCCAAGACAATGCGCATCCACAGACACCGAGTCCGCAAACCAAAATACGACGTACCAACATATCGCATTAACGAAGAGATCACTTCGGAAAAAGTGCGCGTGGTTGGCGCGGAAGACGAACCGCTGGGAATTTTAGATACCGCAGAGGCCATGCGTCGCGCCCAAGCGGCCGGATTTGATTTAGTCGAAGTCTCCCCCAAAGCGGAGCCGCCGGTTTGCCGTTTCATTGATTACGGAGCGTTTAAATATCAGAAAGAAAAAGAAGCGCGCAAAGCCAAAGCCCAAAGTAAGGAAGTCGAAGTCAAAGGAATCCGCTTAACGGTACGCATTGGCGCCCACGACTTTGACGTGCGCAAAGAACAAGCCTTTAAATTTTTGGAACGCGGAGACAAATTGAAGTTAGAAATGGTGCTGCGCGGCCGTGAAAAAGCCCATGCCAACCTGGGTCGCGAGGTGATGGAAAAGTTCGTGGAGGCCATTAAAGTGAAGTATCCAGTGCGCATTGAATCCCCTTTTTCTTCCCAGGGCGGTCGATTGAATATGATCGTGGCGCGCATCTAGTTGACAGATAATGGCCAATAAGGTAGTTTTTCAGCGCTTCATGTTAAATGGAATCTCTAAAAAAGGCGAGCTACTCGTGCTTCGGCTAAGAAATGCCTCACCGTAGGGGATCTACGCCTCGTCATTTCTTTGCCTCCAGCACTTCGTATCTCATCCTTTTTAAAAGATTCCACACTTCCGTATGTCCAACAAAACCTACAAAGCTCTCAGCAAACGCGTGAAAACCACCAAAAACGGCAAGATCGTCAAACGCAAGGCTGGTCAGGACCACTTTAACACCCGAGAAACGGGTAAAGTGACCCGCAACAAGCGCACCGACGTGGCCGTTGTCTCGTTCACCAAGCTCGTAAAGGAAAACATCACGTAATCTATGGCTAGAGTAAAACGCGGGATGTTGCACGCCAAAAAGCGCCGCAACTTGCTCGCCCACACCAAAGGATACCGCAACAAACGTAACACCAAATTGCGCCTGGCTCGCGTGGCCTTCTTGAAAGCTGGTGTTAACACCTTCAAGAGCCGCCGCTTGAAAAAGCGCGCCGCCCGCCAAGTCTGGTCGATCCGCATCAACGCCGCCGCTCGCGAATTGGGAGTGAGCTACAGCAAATTGATCAACGCTTTGAAAATCACAGGCATCGAACTGGACCGCAAAGTCCTCTCTACCATCGCTGCCAAGCATCCGAACGTCTTCAAAGCGGTGGTCGAAGAAACCAAGAAATAACCTCTAAATTCCCAAAAACGAGCCGCAAGGCTCGTTTTTGTATTGACGCGCCGTTGATTTTGACGTATCCTCCGCCGCGGAGACAGAAACCATGTCGACGTCACGCAATATTGATTTCAAGAACACAGCCCTCCAGATTGGGCTCGGTGACCCATCAAGTGGTGCTCCAGTGCTTGTTCCTCGCGAAGGGACGAGCTTGCCGATTCGATTGAGCATTAGCAGTGCTTTCGAAGGGGCAAACCTGTGGTTCCAGCGATTTACCGTGCGCGTACGCGACGACGTCTGTCCAGGGGTCTATTTATTTGTCGAGAACGAATTCGTCAAAGAAACGGCCCTCGAAATCTGCACCCCTAACGGAGGGACACGGCCGACATTCCTGATCCATCGGGAACGCGGCGCCGGATCCGCTCCGGTGGTCATCATCGTTTCCTCCCTCACAGACCCGGAAAACTTCATTCCGGTAGAAGTACGCATTCCGATCGACGGTATCGTCAACTTCGAAGAGGCGCCTCCGGTGCTTCTGCGACGTCAGGATCCGCCCCTCGAAGCCCTAGCGCGTCTACCGACGCCTGTAAGGGATGACGCACTCGTGCCACTCGACGACCCAATGCTGGTCTCCCGCATCGAAAAGAAGACGGGAGAAATCACACCGACCGAGGCGACGCCGGCACGTGGAAAACCGAAAGACCTCTCACTGGCAATCGGACCACTGCGGCTCTACTTCGCACATAGGAAGCTGATCATCCACAGATCCGACACCTGGCGCCTGCGATATCCGTCCTTCAGCTGGACGATCGATCACAGCCTTGCCGCGGCGCTGGCGCTGCTGGCACTCAGCATCGCCATCACCTGGCCGAGCTGGATGAAAATCTTCCAGATCCTCTCCTACTGACCCTCACTCAACGTCGAACTTCCCGGTCCGCCCTCGCGCGTCGACCGGGATCGTCTTTTTTCAGGATTATTGCTACCATACAGGAAACATTATCATCTATGGAAAGAGACATTCGTCGAGATCTACAACTGGAAACAGAACGGAACTTTTTAGGCAAAGACTGGATGCCGGAGAACCAACCAAAGCCTGAGGAGCCAAAAACAGAGACCTTGCCCACAGAACGGCCACCAATGGGTGAAGTGATTGCTCGCAAATCGCGTGAACGATTGCGTTTGCGCGACGAAGCGGAACGGCTGGTGCAGGCCTGGTTTGACACGGGGAGGCAACCAGCAGAGTATGAGCAAAATCTAAAGGCAGAGATAGATAAATTTGAACAAATTTACGAAAACATAGAACAAGGTGAAAAAGAAACACGTGAGGCCGTTAACCGCCGATCGGAAAACGCCCTAAAAGAATTGCAAGCGAAGGAGATGGAACTGAAAGTGTTGCAGGAACGCTTGGCGGAACGGCAGCAAGAAACGGAGCCAGAAAAGCTGCCTGAGAAGGCTATCGAAAGTGTCTCAACAAGACCGATTGTGCGGGAAGGTCGCGGAGTCCCATCACCGATGCCCGTTGAGACGATGGACATGGCGATGTGGGGAGAAGACGATGACGCGGAGCCAGAGACGGCAAACACGACAGAGATGACAAAAGTAACACCCGTTGCCAAGGTAGCGCCCGCAACGTCAAGAGATGCGGTGCCGGTTATGAAACCTACCGTGGCAAAACCCGCCGCGTCCGCGCGCGGATGGTTTGGCGGATTACTCGACAAAGCCAAAGCGCTGTTTGATTACTACTCCCCGCCGGATCCGAAACCGCTTAGTGAGAGTACGAGGAAGGAAGTGCGGAGTGCTATCCAAGCTGCCAGACGTGCTGGCCGCACAGACGAAGGATTTTCGCAATCGGTCTATAACGAACGGGCAGCCACCTATAAACAAAATAAAATGGCGCGAGAAAGCGCAGAACAACGCGAGCGCGAACGACGCGAACAAAAAGCTAAAGACGCGATGAAACAGTATCGAGAAACGTTTGAGAATCGACAAAAAGCCCAAGACACATACACCTTGCCAGAAGCAGCAAACACCACGCCAAAAGATCGACAGCTGTCGGTAGATGACGAAGAAAACGCGGCGAAGTAACGATTCAATACACAAGAAACAACAGACTCGGGCTCGCTGACGGAGCAAAAACGGGCTTAGGCTCGGCTGACACTCTTTTTGTGCTCTGTAGCAGGGAGTCTGCCTGCGCACAAAAAAAGTACTCGTCAGCCTCGCTGGAGCCCGTCGAACGGGTACATCAACGCCAAGCGATCGCGAAGTGACTAGTCGTTGACGTAGCCGCAAGGTCGCTGAGAATGGTTGCTGAGTTGGTATGAGCGATGAAGGATGGATGATCAAATCCCCTCTTTATGGCGAGCGCGGCAAGGAGCCACAGGCCGTTAGGGCAGTCGCTTTGATCCGCGTTGTGAAGATTAGCAATAGTGTCCAGATCGACCGATGCGATAGCTGATTGCGTCAGCGCGTCCATTGTCGTCGCTTGGTCGAGTGATAAGTAGTGAGAAAAGTCCGAACTCAACACAAGCACCGTTTGATCGTCGACCACTGAGCCGATGAGGTCCAACAACTCTTGTTGATGGCTCTTCCACTCCCACGTTTGCGAAATCACAAGCGGCGTCACAGACACGGTTGGCGCGTAATAATTGATGAATGGCAACACGGCGTAAATGCCGTGTTCTGTTTTGAACAAATCAGGCGCGTTGGAAACGAGCGGTGAGGCTTCGAGGGTTTTGACCGTCGACGGATCGGCAAGGACTCGCCCAAAGAATATTTCGTAGTCACTATTGACCGTACACAACAACGTTGGGCACCGAAAAAAATGGTCGGGCGAAAGCAAAACGATTTTTTTGATCGACTGACTTTGCAATTGTTTCACTCCCCGTGCGATCGTCGTCGCGGCAGTTAAGTGATGTGGGACGATCAACGCACGAAGCGGGTCGATTTGCGCGTCGGTCGACGCATCATGGTCCGCATCGTAGATGCCTTGCAAAATGGGGGCAATGTCGGTGTAAGGATTTTGATATAGCGTCGTCGGAAGCGTGCCATGCCAACGATCAAGCACCGCCGCGCCCGCAAGGAGCGCGACGGCGATGATCAACGTGAGATTGAATCGACGGCAGATCATTTGGTGAGGTCAAACAATGGCGCGTACCAGCTGTTCTCTGCCGGCCAGGTCGACGCGTCGGTGTATTGATAGGCGTCATACGGATCGCTGCCGGTGTAGAAGTTGGTTTGCCAATCCTCATCGGTTTTGCGCTGTCCGCCATAACCTTCTTGGAATTCGTAGTGCGACAGGGTGAAGCCCACGGTCAAACGCGGACCGTTCGCATCTTTGACCGCGGTGAAAATCACGTACGGCACGCCAACGCCTTCGTACAAAATCGCCGCGGGATGATCGGAATCCCCTCCCGTGTGCACGTCGGCAATAATCGCATTACGACGATCCTTGGCGGTAAGAATGGGGCCTTCGGTCGGAATCGGGAGCGCGTTCTCAATTTCGATCGGCAATTGATAGCGCAGGAACTCCCAGTCGCTGCCATCATCCAGCCAGTGCTCGACGCAGGTTTTGGTATCATCCGCTGGATCTGGTCGCTCTGTGTCATGCGTTGTCTCGACCAAAGCGCTATTGCCAAGTTCTTTTTCCACATACGTTCGCACGTGATCAAGAGCGGTGATGTAATTCTCCAGTGGCCCGGAGTTGTTGAGCTTATACCCCTGCTCGTCGAGCCCAGCCTGCATGCGCTTGGCCATGTACATTAAGCGATCATAAGCGGTGATATTTGGCTCAATATACCCTTTCGGCGGAGGCGGCACTTCACGCGTATCGCAGGAGTCATCTCCCCCAGCTCCAAGCTCGGCAAACGACTGCTTGGCGTACAAAATGGTGGCGTGACGCAACTCAGTCCACCAAGCATTCGCGGTCATGAGGGTCTTGGCCGCCCAACTGTCAGATTGCATAAACTGCGGGAGCTTGTCGTGGTTGGTTTGCTGCCAATCAAACAACCCTTTGATCGTCCACAACCAACTGGTGTAAATGTTTTTCTGCCAGTCCGCATCGGTCATTTGCGCGTTCTGCGCTTGCAAATCCGTGAGCGCCTTGGTGATCGCTTCTTTGTTGGAGTCGTCGTAGAAATCCATCTGCGGAATCATTTTGGCGGCGTAGTCGGAGCCGAGCAAAGTCATGACTTCCAGCGCCGAAGCATACGGCGGCAACTTTTGGGTGTAACCCGGGCGCAAGGCTTCATCACCCTGGGTCAACTGACCGGTCCAGTAGGAATCGATAATAAACTTGCCGCTAAAGAACCGCAGGCCTTTGGTTTTGAGCAGCACGTCGTCAGACTGCTCCGTTCCTACCTCCCCGTACCCTGCCGAGAGATCTTTGATTTTTGGATTATGGGCTTTCACGAGATAGTCCATCGCCGCTGCTTCCGGATCGGCAGCCCCTTTGGCAACCACCAAAGACTGCAAATAATCCGCCGGCATTAAATCGTCACTACCACCGACCAGAAAGTTGATCGCCGACTCAAGCTTGTCGTAGTCCTTGGCCGCCGTGGGATTCTCTACCATCAACTGCGAGACGTCGTAAGCATACGTAGTCAAATCTGATGACTTCAAGAAGAACGGCACCATAATGTACCACTTCATGCCGCGGAAATATTCGCGGCGCAACGAGCTCGAGGTGTACGTGGCACGCGGCGTGAATTGGGTGAAGTCGACTTCAAACGCAACGCCTTCTTGCTCCGCGTAATCTTGATACTCATCGGCAAACACCTGTGGCGGATAATGATAATCGGCTTTAAAGATGTATTGCAGATCAGCAAGAACAATCGCTTTATGTTCTTCGTCGAGCCCGAGGCCATCAACAAACTTGGCCGCGTTGTCGTAGGTGTCGACCGCTTTGTCTTTGGTGGCAAAGTCGGCTTGAACCGTTTCTGGATCAATAATGCTGCCATTCGCATCATAGTAATCGCCAGCGGCGAGCGGCTCGGCAGCGGTTTCAAACAAGGCGTAGGGCACGGCAAAATAATCGCGCAACTTGGACCATTCTTTTTTGTCGGCATCGGTCGTAGCAACAGCCAGCTTAGCCGACGCGGCTTCATAAAACGTTTTGGAAAGATCTTTCATTGCCGGATAGAACGTATTGTTCTCCATCTCTTTCAACGTCTCGGTGTACAAATTGTTGAAGGCGTCGAAAAAGACGTCGGTGGAGTAAAAGAGACTGTTGGCTTGGGTGCGGGTTTTATAATCGACTGATCCGGAGACCCGGGCGTACAAATCCGCAAACTCACGCGACGCATCTGAAAAGTGCAGCGGGCGCAGTGTTGTATCGGTAATGGGTTTGACCACAAACTTATCCTTACTGAGCGCCGTGAGCTCGTCGGCAGAAAAGGTGAAACCATACGCATCTTCCATCGCTTGGACATTGCCGATTTCACTCATATCAAAATCCACGGCGATGGCGGGATTAATCGTCTGGGTCGACGGCTGGTACTTCACCGAGTTACCAAAATCACTCTCCCAGCTCCCGGAAAACGGCGTCACGATCGCCTGAAACACCGGCGTGTTGGTGACAAGCTGCTGAACAGACTTCGGTGCCAAGGCAAGGGCAATCGCGACCACGGCCAGAATCCCGATCGTCCAAACGATAAAATGATGACGTTTTGGCATAAAAAATAAGCGAGTAATTGGGTCTATTGTATCTGTAAAGCTTGGCAAAAACAACGTGGATAATTCCCCACACTGGCGCTTGCGCCTTTTGGCCGTTTATTGTAGGATATCGCCACCCTGAACAACCAAGACCACCTGGGCCGGTGGTGTAGCCCGGTTAACACGTCGCCCTGTCACGGCGAAGATCGAGGGTTCAAATCCCTTCCGGCCCGCCAGAAAACCACCTCTCTTTCGAGAGAGGTGTTTTTCTTTTCATCTTCGCCAAAAATCGGAGTTCCAACCGAAATAAACTCAAATTTACGGTTAGCAAGGACGTCCAGAGACCAAACAAAGCCATCGCCAATTCGGCGACTTCTTTGTTTTATAAGGAAAAATATGGTAACTTGCGGCAAAATAAGGATATGAAAGTTTATCTCTTCGGCACTGATCTAAATAAAGGAAGCCCTTGTTTTGAGGGTTGTGAAAGTGTGACAGAGGGACAACTTTATTCCCCCTCTCAATTGAAGGGGAACGTTAGTGACCATGATCTTTTTATTTTTGATCTTGAACAAATGCGAGATACTGGATCCGGTCTTTTCTTAAATTTGAACAACGATCAGAAGTTTGTTTTTGACAGAATCACAGCGGGCGGCATTCTTATTTGTTTTCTAGGAACTATAAAAGCCGATCCGCATAGCCGGTACTGTAATTATACTTGGCTAAAAGATTTTCTAGATAAATTTATCATAAGAGATTTAAACGGCAAAGATTTAAAGTTTGTTAACACCGACCCCGAAGTCTTACGTTTCGCAAATTTACTGTCAGCATACCCTGGCACCTGGTACTTTTCAGCAGTATTTGATCGAAAAAATGATAGCGAATTTAAAACACTCGCCGCAAATAAGGCTGATATCGCAGTAGGGTTCTATAGGCCGATGGGCAAAGGACATGTTTTTCTTTTGCCTCGTCCAATAGAACAAGAAGAATTCGTCGAGTTTTTTCTTTCAAAAGTTTTGCCCGCAATTAATCCCCCTTTTGATATTAGTCGTTTTGCCTGCGAGCAGGAGCCAGAGTTCGTTAACGAAATCGTAATCCCTGGGACACCTTCCCTGCAGAAGTCTATTGATGAAGAAAAAAAACAAGTCGCTCAATTGGAGCAAGCGATTAACGAGAACCTTAAAAAGTTGAACCAATTAAATGAGTGGAAAAGCCTACTTTGGCAGACTGATATTCGTCTTGAATTAGTGGTAAAAAAGTTTTTTGCCCTTCTCAGTTTAAACCTTGAAAAACAGGAAATTGATTTGGTTGGGGAACTCAATGGCAAAGAAGTTTTTATTGAAGTGAAGGGTAAAACGGGTGGCATTGATCATAAAAAAGATTTTCGTCAGATTAGTGAAAGAAAAATGTTTAACTCAAAAGATCCAGCGAATACTTTCGCTCTTCTTGTTGGAAATCCATACAGAAAGTTGCCAGTAGCGGAGCGCCCCCCAAACAAAGAATTTTTGTTTGCGCCATCTTCGGTTCCACTGGCAGAAAAAAACGGGATTGGCTTGGTATCAACAATGGAAATCTTTAAGGGGCTTAATGACTTGTTGAATAATGAGGAATCTTTTGATCGAGTAAAATTTTTAGAAGATATTTTAAACACGAACGGTATTTACACTTACGCTGGTCTGTCTTCTTACGTCACAGACACTAAGGAGGTTGACCAATAGGCGCTGTAAATATCTTTGCAAGGATAAAAAAGTTTTAGGTTTTTGACACGCGCTCTGTTTTTTATTGATAGAAAAAAAGTTTGTATGGATTTTAAGCAATCCACAATTGAAGAGATAATAGAGAGCGAAAACAAAATGCTCCTCACAGGATTTGATCGTTTCGGAGAGTACTTCGGTCATGCGATGGAGGGCAACGCTCTTTTAAGTTCCTTCTTGGTTTCTGTAGACATTGAGGGGCACATCTTTACAGCTTTTTTGGCTCAGATCAGAAAGCATGTATTGCTCGCGATTTTTTCCGCAGTCCGTTTGCATCAAGTGCAGGCAATGATGGATATGCGACAAGCACTAGAAGCTGGTTCTTGCGCCGCTTTTGCTATTGCAAATCCTGATGTCTCTGGTTTTGCAGATATTGATGAAAGTGGAATGATTGACGCAACCCAGGAACTCACAAAGAAACGCTATAAGTGGTTAGAGGAAAATTTTCCAGCAGGTTCCGAGGCAATAAAGAATATGAAAAAGGTTATAAATTCATCCGCGGCACACTCTAACCTCATTTATGCCATGCAGAGTTTTGCTCTTGATGCCCCAAATAACCAGTTTACGACACCGTTCTTTGATGTGGAGGATGACTATCATGTAAAAACAGATCTTTGGATGATCGGCAACGTGTCTTATGGATTAATGGATCTTTTCTTTGGAATCAATCGAGGTAACGAGGGCATGCTAAAATTCCAATCAGGCTTTGTTGATAATTTAAAGTCCTTCCGTGCAAAAAACGACGAACTAAAGTCAGAGATGATGTCCTCACCGCGATATCTGGCAATAGCTCAGCGTGCGCCATCTACGCCCCAGCAGCCATAAAATGCCTTCCCACCCGTTTCACCACGTCCCGCCAGAAAATGACTTGGTTTCGGCTAGGACTTTTTCTTTTAGAGTTGATAGAATAAATCTGTATGGCGCAAACAATCATCTTCGACTTTGACGGTACGATCGCTAACACCTTAGAGGCAACGGTCGAAATGTATAATAAACTCGCTTCCCGTTTCCGCTGCAAGCCCGTCAACGTGAACGACCTTGAACGTCTTCGCAATGGTCGACCAAAAGAATTGATGGCCGAGTTTGGTGTTAAAGTTTGGAAGCTTCCGTTTATTGTTTTCGCTATTCGTAACGAGCTCAAGGATCGCAAAGTTCTCCCTCAAGATGGAATTGTTGATGCGATTCAGAATCTAAAGAATCAAGGTGCCCTCCTTGGGATTCTTACTTCAAACTCCAAAGAAAACGTCGAACAGTTCTTAAAGGAACACAATCTTCAGAATACCTTTGCGTTCATCAATTCCTATCATCGTGTATTTGGAAAACACAAAGCTTTAGTAAAGATTGTGAAGTCGCACAAATTAAATTCTTCCCAAGTCGCTTATGTGGGAGACGAAGTGCGCGATATTGAAGCGGCGAAAAGAGCGGGGGTCAAAAGTGTTGGTGTTGTATGGGGTTTTCAGACTCAACATGCCATCAAGAATGCGCATCCAGATGTTATGACCATGAAGCCCGCAGATCTTCTTGAACTCGCGAAATAGATGCGGACTCATAAACGACCTCCCCACCCGCTCCCCTACGCCTCGCCGCGAGGACATAGCCTTTAGGGTGGTGTTTTCGTTTTAAACGAGCCCAATGATATAATCTTTTTATCTATATGAAAAAAATATTTCTTACCCTCTTGAGTTTTAGTCTTCTCGCCATAAGTGTCACGGCGGCGCCAGAGCCAGCTTCGGCGTGTTCATGCATCGCTGGCGGTACGGTGGAGGAAGCTTATGCGGAGACGGCCGCGATTTTTGCTGGAACGGTTCGTTCTGTGACAGCCAAAACGGGAACGGGCTACACGGTTGATATGACTGTCGACGAGTATTGGAAAGGTGATCTTGATTCCGAGGTAACGATATCTACGGCTGGTGATTCGGCAATGTGCGGATATAACTTTTCTGTGGGAGAACATTACTTAGTGTACGCCTACGGGGAAGGAACTTTGAACGTCGGGCTTTGTTCGCGCACATCAGAACTGTCGTATCCCAGCGCTCAAGAAGACATTGTGGCTTTAAACGCCATCACCCCATCGATGCACGCGTCAACGAATTTGTCTCCTGAAACGCCCGTAACCCAAAATTCTGTAAACCCTTGGCTTTGGAAAGGCGCTGCCTTGGGTCTTGCCGTTCTATTGGGATATCTCCTAGGTCGACGAAATCGTTAAGATGGTCACAGAGGGATTATTAACACGAGCCATGACATTCCTACCCGTCCCGCCACTAAGCTCCGACTTCGGTCGGAGTTTTGTGTTAAACGAACTTTAGACTTTTTACTTTCTAGAACCATAGACGACGAAACCCGGCGAGCGAGGCTCGAGCCGGGTGAAGGAGACGGTTGGGAATGGGGTAGAGATAGCGAAGGCTAGGAACGCGCGGCAGCCGCGGCGAGATACCGGACGACGTGCATGAAGTTCTCGGTCGGTTCGTAGAAGAGCCGACCTTGGGGACCCGTCGGAAGTGCCCGGGCGATCTTTTCCTCCTCGAAGCGCTGGAGCGCGTAAGCGACCACGCTCTCAGTGATGGAAGGGAGATTCCCCACAACACACGGACGCAGACGCAAGGCGACGACCCGCTTGTAGACTTGCCGGGCGTGAACCGGGCAACGCTCCTCACGATGGACGTCGTCGAACGCGATGGCGACTTCGGCCTTGATCTTCTGATACTTGGCATTGCGCCATAGGTCGTACAGCCACCAGGCGATGAAGGCCAGAGCGACACCGACAATAAGCCGAGCAAACAGCATGGGGACTCCTTGGCTGGGCAAGATTACACCCCTTTTGGGTTTACCTGTCAACGCCATAAAACGAAAACACCTCCGAGTACGGAGATGTTTTCGGACGAGTCAACTAGTGACCCATGCGAAGATGTCCATTTTTCATAGTCATAGATTACGAATTAGGACTCCTTTAGTGTACTCCCATACACGGAGTCTAACAAGGCGCTGGCAACATTGCGAAACGTTCCTTTAATGATAGGCGGATGATGCAGATCGATGGAAGGCAAGGAATTGAGTTCAATAATGCCGCAAGGCTGATCTTTCCAGGAGATGGCGATATTGGGCGCCAAAAAGTCGATGCCTACGGACGGGAGTTTGACCGCTTGGGCGACACGGACGAATAGTTCGAGGTTGTCGGGATGACAATCGTCCGTCACGTCGGTAACGGACGCGCCGTAAGACAAATTGATCTTCCAGGTAACCGCCAGCGACTCCCCTGGCGCGAGCACGTCTTCTGGATTGCGCTTCATGTGATTTTTCGGCAAGCTCGGGACTTCTTCTGGCTTGTAACCAAGAGCGATCAACAAATCGCGCTGTGCCGCTTCGCATTCGACGATGAGTTGCGCCACGGTTTTCACTCCGTCGCCGACGATTGTGGGCGGATCGCGTCGACCGATCGCTGCGACCGTCTCCCCAACCGTTGTGACCCGATAGAGACTCCCCGGAATGTAGCGCTCCACAATAAACGACGGGCTCACATGCTGGGCGCAAACAATTGCCCGCTCAAGCTCCTCGTCGTTTTGAATATTAACGGTGGTATGCGCCGAAAGCGAACCGGTGCGCGGCTTAACCACGCAGGGGTAACCAAGTTTTTTTCCGTAAGCGAGCGCTGGCGTTAACCGCGAAAAACACTCCCCGTCGGGGGTTGGCGCGTTCAAGCGGCGCAAGAGATGTTTGGTCCACTCTTTATCGTCTACTTTGGTAATGGTTTTGGCTGGATCTAATCCCGGCAAACCTTCAAACACATGTTCACGTCCATTTTCGGTGAGCAAAAAAATATTCGACGGATGATGCATGAAGGACAGCATCTCTACCTTCCATCCACGCTTCGTCGCCTCTTCGGCGACCACTTTGGTGCGCTGGTGCACGTGCGACTCCGGCGTGATCGCCACCGGTCGCATCAAACCCACCGCGCGAAATCCTTTGAGCATGCCGCCAATCGCCAGGCGCTGAACCAACGCTTCTAGACGAGGAAAAGAGAGCGTTCGAGAAAATCCGTTAAACACGTCATCGAGCACGTTGGTCATCCATTCCTTACGATGATCGAGCTGATGGGTCGGCGAACATTCAGGACAGGATTTCATACATCCTTAAAAATCGACAGCTCCGGTTCTGCCGTTACGGTTATACGCTCTTTCGTTGTTGGATGATCAAAGGTAAATGAACGGGCGAACAGGGCGATGGCGCCGTTCAGCCCCTCGGCGGAACCGTATTTGGTGTCGCCAACAATCGGGCAACGCAATGATGCCATAGCCAAGCGAATTTGATGTGGACGACCGGTTTTGGGATGCACTTCGAGCAAGGTGTAGGCGCCAGTTCCCAGTACCTTCCAAGACGTTTCTGCTTTTTGCGAGCCAGCCACTTCGGTTGGATGCGCCGTGACAAGATTTTCATCGCGATCTTTGGTGAGCCACTGTGTAACGACTCCTGAGGCCTTTCCCGGCTCCCCTTCCACCACTGCCCAATAGACTTTGTCTACCGTACGGTTGCGGATTTGCTCCGAAAGACGCGAAGCCGCTTTACTTGTTTTAGCAAAAATGACCACGCCGCCGACCGGGCGATCGAGGCGATGCACCATGCCCAAAAAGACATTCCCCGGCTTATCATCGCGGCGCTTAATGAACGTTTTGACTTCGTCGAGCAACGAAAGATCGCCACTGTCGTCCCCTTCGGTTGGTTGGCGATGCGGTTTGCACACAGCGATAACGTGATTGTCTTCGTAAAGAATCTTCATAGCTGTGCTCTTACCACGATTCCCGTCGGAAGAGCAAACGCCCGCGGGGTTGTTTCTTGTAGGGTGAGTTCGACAACGCCATGAATCTTGGCTTGCGGGAATGCGGAGAGGACAAGATTTTCTATGGAAAGCGCAGGGAATCCCAGCGAGTAGGCGTTGACAATCAGATGCGCTCCGGAATTCAGAATCGCCGCGCACAGATGCAACAAATGCGGCAAGTCGTCTTCAAACTGCCACATCTCCCCATCGGGTCCATGACCAAAGGCCGGCGGATCCATCACGATCATGTCGTAGTGATTTCCCCGTTTGACTTCACGTGCCACAAATTTCATTACGTCGTCTACAATCCAACGCACCGGCTTGTCGGCCAAGCCGGAAAGCTCGGTATTTTCTCGCGCCCAAGTCACTACGGGTTTCGACGCATCAACGTGAACAACTTCACCACCCACCGAAAGCGCCGCCAATGTTGCTCCACCCGTATAACCAAACAAATTTAACACCTTCATGCCCGGTTTGACCGTGGCGCGAATGTACTCCCAGTTCCCCGCTTGCTCCGGAAATAATCCCGTGTGCTTAAACGAGGTTGGTTGAATATGAAAAGCCAAATCGTTCCAACGCATCTCCCAGCTCTCTGGTACATCTTTCAAAAAGTCCCACTCACCATCTTGGCCATTTCGACGATACACCGCATGCGCCGCATCCCAATCCGCTTCGTTCGATTTCGCCCAAATAGCCTGTGGCTCGGGACGCACAAAAATAACATCGCCAAAACGCTCAAGTTTTTCAAACTCGCCAGAATCCAATAATGCGTAGTCTTTCCACCCTGGAGCGGCTTCACGTAGCAAATCCATAGTTGTGCGATTATACCACGATACGCAGCAAAGACAACCTATCCACAGGCACACTGTAGGAAAAAGTTTGACAGTCTTAATAGCAAAAAGTATCATAAAAACCGTTGATCTATGTCATCTTTTGAAACAGAGTTGCTCAAACTTGGACTTTCTGAAAAAGAAGCCTTGATTTACCTTACCCTTCTTTCCCACGGACCTAGTTCTGTGCGAAAATTAGCGGGAATCTCTGGAATTAACCGCGGAACGGCTTATGATTGCCTTAAAGCTCTCAAAGAGCACGGGCTCGTGAGTTTCTTTAACGAAGAAAGCAAACAATGCTTTGTGGCGGAAGATCCGGCACGGCTACAGGAGTTGGTGGTTGCCAAACAGTCTGAACTAGAACGATCCAAGGCGAGTTTAGATGAAATGATCCCCGAGCTGCGTTCCCTACATGATCGCGGTGGCGACAAACCGGTCAGCCGTTACTACGAGGGTTCACAAGGCGTGCGCACGATTCTGCTAGATGTTTTAGATTCGGTAGAAAAGAGCGAACAAAAAGAGTACTGTGTCTACTCATCGGCTTCCGTGCGCGAGGCGGGATTGTATGATCTCTTTCCCGACTATACGGACGAACGGATCAAACGTGGCATTAACGTTAAAACGATCTCGCTCGGCCCCGGCGGCGATCACGCCGAGTTGTCGCAGCGCAAATGGATCAAAGCAACCGAAGGCACTCCAACCTACATTTTGCTCTACCACGGCAAGTGCGCCTTCATCTCTCTTGGTGTGAGTGGATCCCTCGTCGGCGTGATCATTGAAAACCCTGGTATCTACGCCACGCAAAAGTTGTTGTTTGATGAATTGTGGAAAACGTTAGTCTAAGGTATGAAAATTTTTCTAGACTTCGACGACACACTCATGCATCGCACGCGCATGACCAACGACATTTACGCCGCTTTTGGTGATCTGTCTGTTGATGCTTTACAGAAACATTATCGCGATTTTCGTGAGAAGCATCCGTTCACTATTTCGGGATTCACTGATTATTTATTAGAACGCGGCATCGACGGCGCACGACTACGCGATCTCTTTTTTTCGTTTGCTCATCGTGCCCGTGAATATGTGTTTGCCGACGCGGCCGAGTTTGTCGAACACCTTAAAACCGACGGACACCGTTGTCATCTGCTGAGTTTCGATGTGGAACCGGAATTGTGGCAACATCCAAAAATAGCCGCTTCTGGTTTGGCTCCCCTGTTCGATGAAGTCCATGTTACCCGTCAACCAAAAGTTGATCTGCTCAACTCCTGGAACATCACCGAGCCCTTCATCTTCATCGACGACAAGCAATCAGAAATCGACGCCATGCAAGCGGCGTTTCCCCAAGCGCTGTGCATCAAACACGAACCTGGCTCTCCCCTGCGCGACCATCTCGAGGCCATCAACACTTTCGTCCGAAAGCACTCTACTCTCTAATCACTAGCCACTAACCACTTCTTCATATGTGCGGCATTGTTGGATACATTGGAAAACGTGAGGCTCTGCCTATTCTCATGGACGGCCTGCGACGGCTCGAATACCGCGGCTACGATTCGGCGGGCGTGGCAGTGGTGAACGGAGACTTACACGTACACAAAACACTTGGCAAAATTGCCGTCTTGGACGCCTCGCTTAAAGATTTTGATGGCCGTGGCACGCTCGGCATTGCTCACACGCGCTGGGCGACGCACGGAGTGCCAAGCGAGGTCAATGCGCACCCCCACACGGATTGCAGCGAGCGCCTGGCCATTGTGCATAACGGCATTATTGAAAACTACGCCGAGCTGCGGGACGCCCTCAAAACAAAGGGACACACCTTTTGTTCGCAAACAGACACCGAGGTACTGGCACACCTTATTGAAGAAGAACGCTCCCACCACCCTGGGAGCACGTTGAAAGATGCCGTGCTGTCCGCGCTTGGACAGGTGCGCGGCGCCTATGGCTTGGCAGTGGTGAGCAGCGATGAACCGGATCAGTTGCTCGTGGCGCGCATGGGAAGCCCCCTGGTGATTGGGGTGGGGCAAGACGAGTGGTTTGTGGCTTCAGACCCTAGCGCGATTTTGTCGCACTCCCGACAAGTGGTGTATTTGGATGATGGTGAACTGTGCGTGTTAAATCGCAACGGCTACGAAATCACCCGTCTCGACAACACGCCGGTCGTGAAGTGCATTGAACAAATTGATTGGTCGGTGGAAGACGTGCAAAAAAATGGTCAGGAACATTTCATGATGAAAGAGATGCTCGAGGGGCCAGACGTGCTTGTAAACACCATGCGTGGACGATTGAACACAGAGGAAGGCACGGCAACGCTCGGTGGCTTACGCGACGTGGCCGACAAACTCCGTTCGATCGATCGCTTGATTATTGTGGCTTGCGGCAGCGCGCGTTTGGCTGGGACGGTCGGCAAATACATGCTGGAAGAATACGCCGGCATTCCGGTAGAGGTGGAGATGGCGAGTGAGTTCCGCTACCGCCAACCGGTATTAACACCAACCACCGCGGTGCTAGCAATTTCCCAATCCGGTGAAACCGCGGACACCTTGGCGGCCATTCGCGAAGCCAAGATGAAAGGC
The DNA here is from genome assembly GCA_964588955.1 of uncultured Gammaproteobacteria bacterium. Taxonomy (GTDB): domain Bacteria; phylum Patescibacteriota; class Patescibacteriia; order UBA9934; family CAMTUG01; genus CAMTUG01. The sequence continues at coordinate 146,668 of CAZPQJ010000001.1, read as the reverse complement.
GTGTTAACGCTTGGTATTGTGAACACCGTCGGCTCCACCATTGCCCGCGAAACGGATGCGGGTGTGTACAATCACGCCGGTCCGGAGATTGGCGTGGCTTCGACCAAAGCCTTCTTGTCGCAAATGACCGCACTTGCCATGCTGACCATCTTCCTTGGCCGTCAGCGCAAAATGTCGATGGTTACCGGTCAGCGCATCGCCAAAGAACTCACGGAGCTTCCGAAACTTTTACAATCTGTCCTCGACAAACGCGAAGAGATCAAAGCCATTGCTGAACGCTGGGCGGGTTATCAAGATTTCTTCTTCTTGGGCCGAAAGTATTGCACCCCGATTGCCGACGAAGGCGCCTTGAAGTTAAAAGAAATTAGTTACATTCACGCCGAAGGCTATGCCGCGGGAGAAATGAAGCACGGCCCGATCGCCCTTATCGACACAGACTTTCCCAGTGTCGTGCTCGCCCCGAAAGATTCGGTATACGAAAAAACATGCTCGAACATGGAAGAAATTCGCGCCCGTGGCGGCAAGGTTATCGCCATTACCACAGAAGGCAACGCGGAAGAAATCCGCCGCATTGCGGACGATGTCATTACTATCCCCAAAACCCTGGAGATGCTCACCCCCATTCTCGCTACCGCTCCTCTTCACTTGTTCGCCTATTACGTAGCGACCCACAAAGGCCTCGATCCAGACAAACCGCGCAACTTAGCCAAGAGCGTGACCGTTGAATAGATTTATGGATAAGAAAAACGTTGTGGTGATGGGTGGGGGTACGGGAATGAGCATGGTACTCAAGAGCCTGGTCGATTTTCCCGTTGACCTGTCTGCGGTTATTTCGACCATGGATGACGGTGGATCGAGTGGACGACTACTCACTCAACTCGGCGTCGCCACCGCCCCAGGCGACATTCGCTTGTGCTTGCTGGCATTGTCTAAAGCGGACCCAGACGTTCGTACGCTCTTTGGTTATCGTTTTGCCGACGGCGAGTTGAAAGGACACACGGTTGGCAATCTTGTCTTGTCAGCGGCGGAAAAATCTTTGGGGAGTTTTGAGCAAGGACTCAAGACGCTTCATCAACTGTTGCAGGTGCATGGCAAGGTTGTTCCTGTGACGCTCGACCGAACAACGCTTGGCGTACGTCACGGAACCACGCAGACAGAACTGCTCGGCGAGCACGTCATTGACGACTGCACCCATCTTGAACGACCGCGGAGCTATTTTCTTTCGCCAGCCGTGACCATCAGCGAACAAGCGAAACAGACGATCGCGGAAGCGGACGTTCTGATTCTTGGCCCCGGCAGTTTCTCTACCTCGCTCATTCCCGTGCTCATTGTCGAGGGGGTGCGAGAAACGATTGCGGCGTCTAAAGCAAAAATTATTATCAACGCCAATCTCACGACAACGCCTGGCCAAAGTGACGGTCAAACGATTCTTGAGATGGTGGAGGAACTACAAAGCTACCTTCCACGACCAATTGATCGCATTGTCTATCACAATCAGCCACTTCCAAACGACATGCTAACGCGTATCGAAGCGGGCAGCGCACCAACGACTCTGGGTGAACCAACAGACGAGCAAAAACAACAATTGGTGGGAGCGAATCTTATGCTGCAATCTGCAATTCAAAGCGTACCAGGCGATCCGATCGTCCGCAAAGCGATTGGCCACGATCCCAAACTGCTGGGTCCGGTTTTGTTTGATCTCATTGAAACGCTATGACGATTACACAAAAAGACTTCTCGACGCATTTGACGCTCCCCTTGCCGATCAACACCAGCGTGGCGATTGCCGATGTTGTGACCGACGATGGCGAACATCTCACCCTCACGCTCGGCCTTGATGCCAAAGCAGTCGATTCATTCAAACAGCACTCCTGCAATCTAGATGATGCGGAACTGCACCGCTTTACTAGCGACTACAAACGCATTTGCGAAAACGGCTATGAGGCGTGGTATAGCAAGGAGCGCTATCCCTATGGACTCGTAAACACCGCGGGCGAGCTCGCCGCTCTGATTTGGTTCGGACCAAAAGCCCCCCCGGCCTTGACCCCGTCACTTAGTGACGGGGGAAACTGGCAGACCTTTGCTATTCGCACCTATCCGCCGTATCGTGGCAAGCGTTTGGCGTTTCCTTTTTCGCAAGTAGTATTCGAGATCCATCAACAACTTTTTCCCAACGTACCGATTTGGTTGGATACGGATCTAGAAAACGCCGGCGCGATCGGATTGTACAAAAAACTCGGGTTCATCGAGGTTGGAGAGACAGAAGGACGTCTGGTCATGACGCGCACCTAATATGCCACGCGTACGCATCACAGAACATAAAGCTAAACAACTCCTCCTCGGCGACACTTACAAAGGGATTGCTTTGACGCTTGATTCGACGGATCTGCCGACAAGTGGACGCTGGGTGTTGAAAGTCGATCAAGGAATCAAAAAGCGTTTCAAGCAAGGACTGGTAGCGGTTGATATTGCCCCCGACAGCTTTGTTACTAAAATGGGCGAATGGACGGAGCGCGGATTCACAAACTTTCTGGCTGAACCATTTGTCGAACACTCGTCGGCGGACGAACGTTATCTTTCGCTCGAACGCGTACGTGACGGAATTCGCCTCTTGTTTGCCATAGACGGCGGCGTCGACGTGGAAGCGCATCCGGAAGCGATGCAATCCTTTGTCGTACGCGAAGACGCGGACCTCGCTTCCATTGCGCAAACAACAGGTCTCCCCATCGACCTGCTGACGCATTTGTTGCAAGCCTTCAACACAAACTTTTTTTCCTTTTTGGAAATCAATCCGCTGGTAATCAAAAACGACATTGCTCACCTTCTCGACGCTGCCGTTCTGGTCGACAACGCGGGGGCGTTCTTTGTGCATGGCGCATGGACAGAAGCTGATCTCATCGCCTCGCAGACAAACACGGCGGCAGAGGAACACGTGCGCGCCTTACAACAATCAACCCCAGCCTCCCTCAAACTCACCGTCATGAACCCCAATGGTTCCCTGTTCTTCCTCCTCTCTGGAGGGGGCGGAAGCATTGTCATTGCCGATGAAGCCGCCGCGCAAGGGATGAGCGACCAAATTGGCAACTACGGAGAATACAGCGGCGGACCGAGTCGCGAAGAAACGCATTTGTACGCACGGGAAGTCATTGGTCTTTTGTTGGCTTCGACAGCGCCTAAAAAAGCGTTGATCATCGCCGGCGGGGTGGCGAACTTCACCGACGTGGCGACGACCTTTGACGGACTCATCGACGCGCTGAGTGAAAAAGCCGACGCGCTGCGATCCGCTGAGGTACGCGTCTTTGTGCGTCGTGGCGGACCCAATGAAGCGCGCGGATTAGAACGCATGCGCACATTCCTTACCAATGAAAATTTACTCGGATCTGTCCATGGATCCGAGGCAGTGATTACCCAAGCGGTCAGCGATGCCGTAACGTACAGTAAACAGCTATGATCGACTCTATTCGCAAAACCCCATCAACGGGAATTCTCGTGATCGGCCATCATAAGTCGATTATTCAGTCGATCTTGGATTTTGATTATCTTTGCCAACGCCCCGCCTCGATTATTGCCATAATTACCAGTAATCGCAAAGCCGAAAAGTTCTTTTTTGGAACAAAAGAGGTTTTGATCCCTTGCTTGCCGTCTATTGAAGCGCTGAACGCGGAACAATCAGAACGCGCGCAGTGGATGCTGAACCTGCAATCGGGTCGACGCGTCCTTACGACCACCAAAGCGTTTTTTGAGCGCTTCCCAAACGCCCTTGGTGGACACATCTTTGCCGAAGGTGTTCCAGAAGCACATGCTTGCGAACTCATCAAACGCTTTAGCGAACGCTATCTATTGGTTGGTCCCTCTGGCGTTGGTTTGCTTGTTCCTGGCGCTCTCAAACTTGGGGCGATCGGCGGGATCGATCCACAGCAAATCACGCGCACCAACCTAACAAAGATTGGGAACATTGCTGTTGGATCCACCTCGGGAGGCATGACCAACGAACTTATCCACGCCGTCACGGCGGCGGGAAAACGCATCTCCTTTGCCGCGGCGGTGGGCGGTGATCGATTCCCTGTTTTGTCCCTGACGAAGTTATTTGAACTGGCCGAAGCGGATCCAGAAACACACGCCTTTGTGTACTTTGGCGAACTCGGTGGTGTGGATGAATACGAGATCATCGATCTCATTAAGACAAAACGTTTTACCAAACCGATCATCGCCTACGTCGCCGGCATCATTGATGAGGCCTTCACCGAACATGTGCAATTCGGACATGCCAAGGCGTTTGTGGGTCACAAGGATGAAAGTGCACGAGCCAAACGCCAAGCCTTACGCGAAGCCGGCGTCGTTGCGCCCGACACCTTCCCCGAATTCCTCGCCGCGTTAAAAAATCTTCCCGCAACTCCTCTCCCTTCTATGAACACCTCCGCTGACGAACTTACCAGTCGCAACCCAAGCATCCTCTCCACCCGACAAGTGATCGATCTTGATGCCGTCGCTAGCCGGCCGTTCGTGACCAATGCTTTGTCTGCTTTGCTTGGTCGACCGATCACCTCACCCCTCACCACCGCATTTACCGAGCACGTTTTCTCCTTACTTATTGACCACGGCGGCAACGTTTCCGGAGCCGTAAACACCATGATCACCGCGCGTGCCGGTAAAGACATGGTCTCCTCACTGGCTACGGGACTTCTCACGATTGGTCCACGTTTTGGCGGAGCGGTCAACACCGCCGCCTCGGCTTGGCTCAATGCCGTTGCCTCTGGAATGGACGCCGCCGCCTTTGTGGAAACCGAAAATAACGCCGGGCGTTTGATTGCCGGGATTGGCCACAAAAAGTATCGTCTCGGCCTCCCCGATCCGCGTGTCTTAGCTCTCTCCGCTTTCGTCGACCAACTGCCAACGCACCCCCATTACGACTTCGCGCGCGCCGTCGAAACAATCACCACAGGCAAATCCGGCTCCCTCATTCTCAATGTCGATGGCGTGATCGCCGCTTTACTCCTCGACATCTTGTCCGTCTGCGAAGACTTGTCCACCGACCAGCTGCGCGCCCTTGCCGAAGCCGAATTCTTCAACGCCTTCTTCATTATTCCCCGCACCGTCGGCTTCATCTCTCACTTCCTGGAACAAAAACAAAACGACGAGGGGCTCTTCCGCCTCCCCGACGCGTTGTTGTTTACGCGACCGATCGACACATAACAACAAAAAACACTTCAGGCAACAACGACCTCAATCCCGGGGGCGTTGTTATGTTTGCGATAAACAATGGCAACGTGCTGTTTCCCTTTGATCTGTTTTACCTGTTTCAACTGATGAATGGCGTCGCCTTTTTTTCCGAGTACAAACGGGACGATCCCCCAACGTACATTCCACTGCCGAGCCTCTGCTTCCGTTGCGCAGGCAAGAAAGAGCGGAACTTCGGGACGAAATCTGTTGAGCGATGCAGCATTCGAGCCAAGGGCGGTTGCTGTGACAATTGCATCGATTGCCTCGCGGCTAGCAAGATCTGCCAGCTCTTTAAAAACTAATTCGTTTGACGACTTTTTGTGTCCATCGATGCTTGTTGAGGTAAGGTCATCGAATGTTGACGTTTCTGTATCGATACAAATTTTGCTCATCATCGCGACAGCCTCGACCGGATAGGCTCCTGAGGCAGTTTCACCAGAAAGCATCACCGCTTCGGTGTGATCAATCACCGCGTTGGCGACATCGCTGACTTCTGCGCGCGTTGGACGAGGATTGCGGATCATAGAATCGAGCATTTGTGTTGCCACCACGACCAATTTGCCCGCCGCACGACACTTGGCAATCATCTCTTTCTGGCGCAAAGGAACATCTTCCGCCGGGGTCTCGACCCCTAAATCTCCGCGGGCAACCATAATGCCGTCGGCGGCAGACAAAATGGCATCAAACGCCTTCAAGGCCTCATGCTTTTCTATTTTCACAATGATCTTCGGTTCGAGCTGGCCTTTCTTCATCGCCTTACGGATCAATCCACGCATCGTTTTGACGTCTGCCGCGCGCGTGACAAAAGACATGGCAATCCATTGAACCCCCGCCTTCACCGCAAAGGCCACATCGGCCATATCCTTTTCCGTAATCGGACGTACCTTAAGCGTCGTATCTGGAAAATTCATTCCCTTATGGGAGCTGACTCGGCCGCCATTGACCACCTTGGCCTCGATCTCTTTGCCGGAAATCTTGGTGACGCGGACTTCCAGGATCCCATCGTCTATCATGACGCGATCACCCACCTTCACATCGCGATGCATGCTCTTATAGGTGACAGGAAGCTTCCCATCGCGATAAGCGTCGGAAGCGGTTGTAAAGACGATCTGAGAGCCATTTTTGAGCTCTACACCAGCTTCTGGGAGCACCCCCAGACGAATTTTAGGGCCTTGCATATCGGCAAGGAGGGTTACAGGCTCTCCTGCTTTTTTTGCCGCCGCCGCAATCATCTTCATTGTCTGACGATGCCAGGCATAGGTACCGTGCGACATATTGAGCCGAGCCACGTTCATGCCGGCTTTGATCATTGCCGACAGCGTCGCTGGCTTAGCCGACGCCGGACCGATGGTACAAAAGATTTTGGTGCGTTTGATGGAAGACTGTGTGATCATAATTTGGTTTGGTCGACTTCTTCTAACACCACGTCAATCGTAAGTGCTGATCCGTCGCGATCAATTTGCAGGGTCATTGTCTCGCCCGGATTAAAATTATTCACTAGCTCGCCGAGTGGAGCCGCGTCGCTCACAGGCTGATTGTTAACAGATAGAATGACGTCACCCGGGAGAATTCCGGCTTTATCCGCGGGTGACCCGGCAATCACCGAAACCTCTCCGTTAAGATTCGGCAACACATAGGCACCCTCTGTTTCTGTGAGTTGATACTCTGCCTGCAATTGACGATCAATCATCATGTAGCGCACGCCAAGCCACGGCCGCACCACGCGTCCGAACTGACGAATGTCGCTCAGCAACGCCTGCGCGGTATTGATCGGAATGGCAAAACCGAGTGATTGGCCATCCATGGCCACGGCGGTGGTAATGCCAATCACTTCTCCAGAAAGATTGATGAGCGGCCCGCCGGAATTCCCCTCGCTAATGGCGGCATCGGTTTGAATAGCGTGGTCGATTACCTCCGCGTCTTCTTCCCCATAGCCGCTCGCGGTGAGCGTGCGATTGAGTCCAGAAATAATCCCGCGCGAAACAGAATTCGGGAATTCGCTCAACGTGTTACCAATAGCCATAACGGTTTGCCCAATCTGTAAGGCACTGGAATCACCAAGTGTCGCCGACGGATACGGTGCCGCGGGATCTTGATCAAATTTCAATACCGCCAAATCCAAAAAGGGATCCGCGCCAATCAAGGTTGCCTCGTGTTCTGCTTCGTCTGGACCAATCAACAAAAAGCGTACGCCTTGTTGATCAACCACGTGACGATTGGTGAGCACCAGACCATCGTCGGAAACAACAACCCCTGTGCCGCCGCCAATTTCCACCCACTCGCCATTCTCCTTTTCTTCAATCAAAATACTCACCACCGAAGACATGATGGACTTCACGGCATCAACCGTCACCACCTCTTCTTCGTGCAAGCGCCACAAACCAGAATCTGCGGTTTGCCAGCTCCCAGGAAAATCTTGACGGACCGCCAACCAACCCGCCACCCCGCCGGAGAGCGCGCCAAAAAAGACCGCGGCGGCGATGAGCACAATGAGCCAAGTTTCTTGAGCGCTTTTCACAAATTACTTGCGTTTCTTTTTTTCTTTTTTGCCCCCGATCAGCGTTTGTAATTCACGCTCGAAGGAAGCCACGTCTTCAAAGGCACGATAGACCGAAGCGAAACGAATGTAAGCAATTTTGTCGAATTTCTCGAGCGCCCGCATGACAATCTCGCCGATCTCTTTGGTGGTAACTTCTCCACGGCGCTTTTTCTGCACATCGCGTTCTACCCGGTGAATCAACTTTTGAAAATCCATTTCCGTGTACGGCCGCTTTTCCAGCGCGCGCTCCAACCCGTGAATCATCTTGTCGCGGTTATACGCTTCCCGGCGCCCATCGCGTTTAATGACCGTTAAATCCAACAAGGTAACTTCCTCCACCGTGGAAAAACGGTAGCCGCATTTTTCACATTCGCGCCGACGACGAATAGCCATCCCTTCCCCGCTCATGCGGGAGTCGATGACTTTGGTGTCTTTGTTGGAACAAACAGGACAGTGCATAGTAGGTTAATTATAGACGAAAAACGAAAAAGAGGCACGCGGGGCGCGCCTCTTTTTTGCTACATCATTTTGCGGCGGATGAAGGCAGGAATTTCCAGCTCTTCTTCTTCAGTTTTCTTTTTGGGTGGAGCGTTTTGAGGAATCGCCTGGCGCTGCGGAGGCTCAGGCATGGGCGCTGGTTGAGCCACAGGCAGAGGAGCCGGCATGATCGGACGGCGTTCTGGTTGTTCGTATACGGGTTTTGGTTGGGCAAAACGCGGCTCTTCCTCCGCTTTGGAACGCATAAACGACGGCGGCGACCAGTGCGCTTGCATCGGCAGTTCGCTCGATCCCGCAATTGATGGACGGCGATCACGGCCATCGAATCCCGTGGCCACAACCGTAATGCGCACTTCGTCTTTCAAATCTTCATCTACGTTGGCACCGAAAATGACTTTAGCGTCGTCGTCTGCCGAACCGGTAATGACTTTGGCAGCCTCAGAGACTTCGTGCATACCCATATCTGCTCCACCGGTAATGGTAAAGAGGATGCCTTTGGCGCCGTCGATGGTGACTTCCAGGAGCGGCGAGGAAATGGCTTGCTTAGCCGCTTCAACCGCGCGATTTTCTCCCGAAGCGCGACCAATGCCCATCAAGGCCGAACCGGCGTTTTCCATGATCGCTTTAACGTCGGCAAAGTCCACGTTAATGAGGCCAGGGATAGTAATGATCTCGGCAATCCCCTGCACACCTTGGCGCAGCACGTCGTCGACAATCGTGAAGGCTTCCAAGAGCGAAGTTTTCTTATCAATAATTTGCAACACGCGATCGTTGGGGATCGTGATGATGGTGTCCACATACTGCGACAACTCCTCATAGGCTTTGTCGGCAATACGACGACGTTGTGGACCTTCGAAGGAAAACGGCTTGGTGACCACAGCGACGGTGAGTGCGCCAACATCTTTGGCGACTTTGGCGATTTCCGGCATCGCTCCACTGCCCGTTCCTCCGCCAAGTCCGGCGGTCAAGAAGACCATGTCTACACCATTCAAAACAGAACGAATTTCGTTAGCGCTTTCTTCCGCCGCGCGGCGACCGATTTCCGGATTCATCCCCGCCCCAAGTCCGCGAGTGACGGTTTTACCAATCGGGATTTTGGTCGGCGCCAAGTTGGAATTCAACGCCTGCACATCGGTGTTGATTGCCACGAAGTCGACCCCTTTTAACTTTTCAGAGATCATCCGGTTGAGTGCTGATCCTCCTCCACCGCCCACGCCGCAGACCTTGATCTTGGCGAACGTTTCGATTTCAGGTTTTACCTGGCCCATAAACGTCAATTCAATGGAGATTTAATTTGTGTGTTCAGGCGTCTATTTGATGAACACATATTGTGTTCAATTTATGCACTTCTGAGCACAATTTTGTACTCACATCGTAACATGAGTACCCAAGACGTCAAGGACGCAAAAAACGTGTCACCAAAGTCCCCATCCCACATCTGGGACAGACGTTGTCCTTGAGCAGAAGGCCTAAAGGAGTAACGTCTGCTCGATCCGTGGTCAGGGAACAATATACCGCAAAACAAAACGGGGCCGATGACCCCGTCTATCTATTTTTCAAACAAGTCTACGGAATCAACGAGCGCAGCCACTTGCGCACTTGTTCTGAAGCTTTGTCGACACTTTTGAATTTCGCAAACACGTTCCCCATACCCCCGCGACCGCCGGAGGCTTCGCGAATTTGCGCTCCCCAGGCCACCAATCCAACGGCGGTAGAAAAGGCAGGGTCAGCGACGCGCTCAAGGGAACTGGAAACGTTGTGCAATTCTCCCATCGCTACCGGCAAACGCAGCACGCGTTTCATAACATCTACCACCCCCGAAAGCCGCACTCCGCCACCGGTCACAATAATACCTGCCGGCAATAATCCAGAACGGTCCGCTTTAGCAAGCTCGGCATCGATGCGTTCACAAATCTCCTCCACGCGCGCTTCAATGATCTCCGCAACATAACGGCACTCTATGGCTTGTTCTCCTTCCACCCCAAATTCACGCAAATCGATGACATCTTTTTTAGAGATCCCTTCGGCGAACGCGTGACCGTAACGTACTTTTACCGCCTCGGCAACCTCAAGCGAGGTGCGCAGTCCAATGGCAATATCGTTGGTAATATGATCCGACCCGATCGGTAACACCGCGGTGTGCAAAATATCCCCCTCTTCAAATAAAATCATCGTGGTAGTAGAAGCCCCAAGATTCACCAAACAGACCCCGAGTTCCTTTTGGCGGGGCGTGGCCAACACTTCTGCCCCCGCCAGCGGGGCATAGACCAAATCCTCAATGTCGAGACCGGTACGGTAAATGCACTTGGTGAGATTTTTAATCTGCGAGGAAAGCGCTTGAATAATCACCGCGTCGACTTCCAACCGAATCCCGTTCATACCAACGGGATCTTTAATCCCATGCTGACCGTCGACAGTAAAACCTTTAGGGATGACGTGCAAAATTTCGTAGTTGGTAGGACGAGCCACGGTGCGTGCGGCTTCTAAAGCGCGCTCCACGTCATCGTCACGGATCTCCCCGTCGGTTCGACCCACCCCAACCACCCCTTTGCTTTCTTGTACCAGCACGTGGTGCCCAGCAATGCCCACCCAAGCAGCCGACAAGGGAATCCCGACCATCCGTTCCCCTTGCTCCAACGCTTTAGAGATGGCGGAAACAGCGTCTTCAATAGAGGTAATCGTTCCTTTATGCACCCCCTCGCTCGGTACTTCCACCGCACCAATCACATGAATGCCTTGACGCCCACCTTCCTGAGGAGTCAGTTGTCCAACCGCCACACGGATGGCGGAAGAACCGATATCAAGGCCGGTGATAATATTTTCAGACATATCCTCAGCTAAATACAAAATTCGAAATCCGAAGCACTAAATCCCAAACAAATTCGAAATCCGAAAAAATAAAACCAAAAACGGGTTTTCGCCTTTCCATTTTCCGATTTCCACTTATTTCGTATTTGGTGCTTCGAATTTCTAATTTTCATATAAGGTACGGCCACAATAGCAGGAATCCAACAACACCGGAAGTGATCGAGGCAATCAGCACCGCAGCGGCCATCATATCTTTAATCTCCCCTACCACTGGGTGAATCCTCGGCTTGAAGGTATCTACGATCCGTTCAAAAATCGTATTGATCACCTCTAGCACCAAAACAGAGGCAATCAACAGTAACAAAATGATCCGTTGCCAAAGCGGTAAAGGAAACAGGAGCATCAGCACCACTACCACCGTCCCCGCAAGAATCTGTAAACGAAAACTAAGCTCCGTTTTGAAAACATGAGCCAAACCTTTTAGGGCATAACCAATACTACGAGCGAGGCGCGATGACATCATAAATCTTTTGCTGAAGCGGTAACATGCGTTTAGCATCTTTGGGAACCTCGTGATCGTATCCAAGAGCATGTAGAACACCGTGAATCATCAAATCCGTCAGTTCCTGCTTCACGCTATGTCCACGCTCGGCAGCCTGCCGTTTAGCTTGAGGATAGCAAATCAAAACGTCACCAAGAGGAAGTTCAAAAGAAAGTACGTCGGTAACCTTGTCTTTTTTACGGTACAAGCGGTTGACCCGACGCATCTCTCGTTCACTCACAAAAACGATAGACATCTCCCCGCTCTTTTTGGTGCGACGATGGATTTCTTGAAGCATTGTCTCCACGAAGCGCTGAGGGAAGCGCATGGCGGCAGGCAAAGCGGTTTGAAGACATTGAGCGGAAAGCATGTTATTTTTTGAGGATAAAACTATTGACGATCATCTGATAGGTCGTCAAAAAGTTAATCGTTTTCAGGTCACCTACGTTGTAGTTGATGATGTAAACACGATCTCCGAGATCCAGATAGGTGGATAGTTTATCTGGACTTAAGATTCCCGCGTAGCCCTGGCGGGTAGTGAGCGGAGTGACATCTTCCGCCTTCACCTCCGGGGACTGCGTAAGATACCAGCTCACCACATCAAGACTCGCGTCTTTAGCAACACGACTAACCTGAACAAACTCCCCCGTTGGCACTTTAAAGATCACTCCGCGCGTCTCCAATAACTGCGCGGTCCAGCGTGACGGATAGACCACCTGAAAGTCCAATCCTTCGGCAGTAAACTCGCGCGCAAAACCCGTATCGACCAGAAGGCCGGGAGCGTTGCCGCGCGGGTTATACAGATGATAGACCTCGTTGCCGTCAAGATACGTATCGCCATCGGAATCCGGATTGCGGGTATCGGATCCAAACAAAATTTCTTCAATATCGGTGAGCCCGTCACTGTCCGTGTCGGCTCCACCCACGGGTTCGATCGGGGTTGGAGTTGGCGTTGGGGTAGGGGTTGGCGTTGGTTCTGGAGGCGTTTCTGTATTGACGTTGACGGGGGTGTTATTGACTGCCACGTTCACGGTCGGTTGATTAAGGGAAAGCAACACCGCCACTGCCCCAATCACAATCGCCAGAAAAAGAATCAACCCAATAACTAACACCGGCGGCAGGCGCCGTTTTTTTGTTGCTAAGCCCGGCTTCGGCGGGAGCGCTTTGGGCGGCACAGGCGCGAGAGGAGCAACCGGCGCGACCGGAGGCGCCGCGATGTCTGGCTTCGGCAAGGCGCTCATCGGCATTTTGCCCGCGCGAAACTCCGCCGGCATCACGTGAATGACTGGCTCATTGGCAGATGCGGGAGTTTCCGCACCGGCGGGTTTTTGCAATTGATTGGGTGCCTCGGCCATACAGCACGCTTAAAATACCTCTCGTTATTCACCAGGAACTGCGAAGAGTTTCCCTGGACCGTTAGGATTGTATCCATGACTGACTTCGTCTCCATCTTTAAATCCGTCACCATCCGTATCAGGGTTGTTGGGATTGGTGGCATATACCTGGACTTCGGCGCGATCTCCCAAACCGTCCGCATCCGTATCCGACAGCATAGCATTGGTCCCCAATTCCGTTTCCTGATCATCGGTCAACCCGTCTCCATCAGAATCGACTGGCTTCGCTACAGGCGTTGGCGTAGGTGTAGGAGCTTGCGTGTTTGTGGTCGGTGTTGGTTTCGCTGTGTTGCTCGTATTGGAAACGGTGTTCGTGACATTCGTTGGGGTTGTCGCCGCCTGTTCAGCCGGTTTACGGAATAAAAGCATGTAGGTTAATAAGGCAGCGGCGAGAATGACGACCGCCACTACAACAAACACCACCATCGCCTTCAAAAGACCTCGGCGCGGAGGATGCGAAAATTCTTCTGGTGGTAAGGCAGGAGCAGGAGCAGGAGCAGGAGCAGGAGCAGGAGCAGGAGCAGGAGCCGCTTGCGGCATGGGAGCCATTGCCGGAGCAGGAGAAACACCAGGAGCCGCGCCTGGACGTGATGCGGGAGCGCTCGCGGATGCGGGAGCCGGTCCACCCATAGGCAAATTCGGTGGGGCATCCGTTTTAGCAAAAATGTCTTCGGGTTCGTCGAACATAGAAAAGTGATTAAGTGGCTAGTGGATAGTGGCCGGTCGGAGCGGACAGTTGCTAGTGGCTAGGGGGCTCACGCCGATAATCTCGTTAACCGCTTCCTAGAGGATTATACCCCCCTTTTACCTCTGTGCCATCGGGATAACTGTCCCCGTCGGTGTCGGTCTTCGCTGGATCCGTTTTCCAGATATTGACTTCATCGGCATCAGACAATCCATCGGCATCGGAATCAATAGACGTGTCGCTGGTACCCAGGGTCTGTTCTTTCTCCTCACTCAACCCATCAAGATCCCGATCGGCAACACCCACCAACTCCAAACACAAGTCCACATCTTCAACCGTGGCGCACATATCCGGATTACGCGCATCTATCGCCGTTTGGACATCTGCGGATACTTGCAAAACATATGGATGAAGCAAGGCGTTGACAGCATTGGTGCACGCAGTTTTTTTCTCCGCATTATTCACCTGATTACACGCGGTTAAACTCTTGGCCGTCAACGCCGCCAAGGTAATACAGTTATCAAATGCATCTCCTGAGAGCTCATGACAAAAAGAAACTTTGCCGGTTGACTGCGCCAGATCAGCGGCAATGCGTTGATTGCACTTGTCGGGATTTTTTGTTTGATCACAATCTTTCTGCGCCGAACTCACGGCAGTTTGTTCCTGAGCGACTTCTGCCAATCGCGCCGCTTTATTGGCGGCTATGCGCCGTACGAGAAACAGGACCGTCAGTCCCACAACGGCCGCGATTAACAAACCAATCCCAATCTTCACAAGGAGAGTTTTGTGCGTTTGCCACCAATTGGTTGGAGGCACGGCCGGCGTTTGTCCGACCTCGGAGGCATAAATATACGGTTGTGGTTGGTACTCCATAGATGCAAGGGTTACGGCGAACACATGTTCAACTGGATGTTGCTAAATTCAATAGCCCCGGAACCCGTAAAGGTCACTTCTATGTTCAGGTTGCTTTCCGCGGAGGCATCGCAAGCAAAGAATACTGGCAACGGCAGGTCAATGGAGTCACCAATGTCGACCGTCGAGGTTGCGGTGTTGCCGTCGGCATCAGTAAGAGTCACCGTAACATTTAAGATCGCGTCGATGATGGACTGATACATTTCTACCAATCCATCCGCGTCGGTGGCAGAGTAGGCGTAGGTAATGTTATTCGATGGCGGCTCACAGCTGTAATCCCCTTCATCATACTGTTTTTCACAGACGCGCTCTGCGGGTGAGCAATCCATATTCGACCATTTTGCCGCCTGATACGCACCACAGGAATCACTTTCGGCAAAAGCCGCACTGAACAGTGTAATACCGCTGTCTTTAAGTTCATCAATAGTGTCGGTCACTTGCTCCACATACGACTTGTGTGAAGCGTCAGTCAAGGCGAAGGCATCTTCAACCGCAGTCAGTTCGGAAGCGTCATTTTTAATATCCCCATCGGTAAACAGGATGACATACTTCGCGTCATCATCTCCAACATTCGTGTCATTCGCGAAGGCATCTTTCACACTGCGTAGCACCTGAATGAGCGGCGTACCCGTTACCTCCACACAGGATGGATCTTCATCAGGATTGTAACATTGAATACTCTCTGTTTTTTTGTCCGCGTGATAGGTAACAGAAAGAGCGGTCGTAATAGCGGCATCAAGATCCCCTTCCTGCGTGTCATCAACGAAATAACGTTCTTCGCCAAAGTCATAAGCAAAGTTAAAGAACTCCGTCGTGCCATAGTCATCAACGGTTTCATAGACACCATCCCCATCTAAGTCGTACCCATGTTTACCGCCAATAAACGCAAAGCCAATGCGCACCTCGGCGTTCGTGCCGTGATAAGCATCATACAATTGATCGATCGCGTCGCTAACAGCATCGCGCAACACTTCTAGACCCGTAGATGAACCAAGCGGCTCACCCATGGATTGCGAGTCGTCCAACACGAACATAATATCGACGTCGGAATAATCTCGATCCGCGTCAGAAATGTCAGCGGTCAACCCGCTTTCAATGCGGCAGGCGGGAATGGTCAGCGTCGCCAAATTCGGCGAGCCGTCCGTGTCGAGACTATATAAACTGATACTGTCATTGGCTGTAGCCCCCGCCTCTTCACTGGTTACGTCCACCGCCTGATCAGCATAGCTGAACGGGCAGGTGGAACCACAGTCGTCGGCACAGGTTGGGAGTACGCAGGTGCCCCCGGCACAGAAAGCCAGATCTTTCCCAGAAACCGCATCCGTTTGGGTACAGTACATACCATCGTTTAATCCACCATTACAAACTCCAAGATTGCGACAGGTGAATCCCGATTCACAACCGCTCCCTTCGGCAGCATTTGCCTCATAACAAACATCTCCAACCTGCTGTGTCGTCGCGTCGTCGAAACAACGGAACTGGGTGAGCTCAGAGCCGTCACATAACTCGTCGGAATCTTGTACCACTCCGTCTCCACAATAAGAACCAGAAGAAGTGAGGTACGTGCAATCGTAGGAACAGTAACGGCAGGTGCTGCCATAATCAGCTGTACACTCCTGTCCGTTTTCTTCCGCACGATCGCAAGATTCATGGTCGGTGTACAAATACCCATCACCGCAAATGTTCACGGTGCATTGATTGGTGCAGCTGTCATTATTTGAATCATTACCGTCATCACAGGCCTCCGTACCATCTACCACTCCGTTACCACAGGAAGCCGTGTCCGCTTTACAGAAATCCTGCCAGGTGTTCCAAGAACAGTCAGCCGAGGTACCGGAATCATTACACGAGCGGATGTGGTAGGTAGGATAGACAGCCGAATCAACGCACGTGCCACCATAATTTTGGCAAAGCACTCCATAAGCTCCTTCGGTGAAGTCAATCGCGAAGTCAGAATAGCCACTCATAATAGACACCGCATCTGGCCAAGAAAAGTTACCACAGGGGAATCCGTCGTAATCTCCCCCCACACACAATGAAGCTGTCGGACAAGCACCGTTGTAGATTAACCCTCCTGCCCCGCAGGTGTTTCCTCCACAATCCGCGTTCGAGGTGCACGTAGTGACCCCATCGGGGCACAACGAACCAGCCCAGGTCTCGGAAGTACCATCGCAAACTTCTGAACCGTTCACAACGCTGTCGCCGCAATACAACCCCGGACCATCGCAAGTGGCCGAACACGTATCGGCAGAAGAAAGGGCGTACTGACCGTTGCTGGCACCCTTATCGCAAACTTCTCCGCCAGCGAGCGTACCGTCGCCGCAGTAGAAGGCCGTGGAGTCCCACTGACAGCTGGTGCCACAATAACCATAGTTGCCGTTGTGGGAACCGTCGTCGCAATCCTCTCCATCATCCACGACTCCGTTACCGCAACGGAACGGTACACACGCGGCGTCTGCAGCGGCAGAGAAAGCATCACAGGTTGAACGATCACACGTAGTTACTTGCGTCCCTTCCGTGCGTTCAAAGTACGGATAGGTGGAACAAATTGATGTATCGGTACAATCCACGTCTCCGGTGCCACAAGCTTGACCGCCAGCCGGACCACCATCGCAGATCCCGTCAGCGTTCTTGTCCCCACCCGGACAAATCGTTGTATCCGCGCAATCAACCAAGCAAGCCGCGCCATCATAATCTGGATCAGCGGAAAGACAAGTTAACGCATGGCAACTGGTCGTTGACGTATCTCCAATTTCACATGTTTCACTCTCGCCAATGACGCCGTCCCCGCAAGCTGCAGAATTACCCATTACCGTACCATCGCAGGTGGCGTCTTCTTGGAATCCATCGACGATGCCGGTAAACGCTTGTCCGGCCACAACGGAAAGCCCATCCGCAACCTCGCTATCAACACGACCGTGCCACTCGGTGACTCCACTTTCATAGTGGTATTCAAGATCTGTCCACACCCGGTAAGCTGTGCCACCGATATTTTTATAATTATAAACGTGAGAACCCGTAGGACACGCATACTGCGCCCCCGCTTCATACCAACAGGTGTCAGCATTGTAGTCACCATAGCTACCGCCCGTTGTGCCGCACTCGGCGTAGGCGTTCAGTGGATCGGTTGGCAAGGTTACCCCAAGCGTTGTACCGAGTACGTTCTGCCACGAATCCCAAGCACTGCTCGATTGTGCACGCAAGAAACTGCCAGAATCAATCGTGGGGTACAGCGCCTGGCACGTTTCCACCCCTGGACAATCACTGTCGGAAGTGCATGAAGTGGTGCTGGTGGCACTACAACGACCATTAGCTTCCCCATATGCTTGCAAATCTCCGGCAATCTCTTTCACATCAGTCAGACGCTGCATGTCGCGGCGCAATTTGTCTTTACCCGCGCGGCAGGCTCCAGACGTACAGTCTAGATCGGAGGTACAACTCACCGTTTGACCATCAGCATCAAACGTTGGCTCACCGGCAGAATCCCCTGTCACTTCATAACAAATTCCATCGTTGGAAATATTGCTATTGAACTGCCAGTTGTCGAGCATTTGGTCGAAGATGGCAATTGTTTCTTCGGAAGCCCCTTCGTTATAAGAGATCACGTACACATTCGGATAAATTGTTCCGGAAAAATCTCCACTCACGTTCGCAGCACTCACATATACGGTTCGACCATCACGCAAGGCTTGATAGCCATCAACCGTAGTTTCTGATGGCGCACCCGTGAATCCTTGCGCATCGTACCAATCACCAATACTCAATAGGTCGTCATTTTTGGCAATGCGAATACCAACAGCGTCACCGCCGCTCAATTTAAAGAGATACTCTTTGAGCACGTCGCTCGGCGGATCTTCCACAAACACCACATCGGCTGCCGTGCCGGTAGCGGAAACTTCGGCACCGTTCTCATTGGTACTTATGCCAATATCATCGCGACAATAGTAGGTAGTAAAATGCATCCAACCCGCGCCGCGCATTACTTCAACAACACCATCCCCATCTGGGTCGTGATTACCAAACGCGCCATCACGGAACGGGTCCCAGCTGTGGCCGGATTTCAATGCTGGCCAAGGATTTTTACACAAGTTAGTAGTGGCTTCCGCGGAGCCATAGACATTGGTCAACGCTGTACTCGGAGAAAACAACGTATCATCGGTAATTTGGGCGGAAGCGTAAATCGAGGCGGTGCCGTTGTCATTCTGTGCTGTAACGGTATTGTTGCTTTCCGATCCAGAATCGGTTTGCGTTCCAACTTGCAAAACCGTGTCGTCGGTCGACCACCACGTTTTAGACCAATCCCAATCATAGACATCGGGAATAGGAACGATCGCTTGAGCCACACCCCCGATCATTGTCATTGCCGTTGCCGTGTACGGGTGCGCTTCCCCTACCGTCGTAAACAGCCCGGGGGAATCAGCATCCACGTCTTGTACACTGACCGTGTCGAAGCTACAAACATTGTCGCCGATAGAAATCACGCGCGCATAATTGTGATCCAAACCAACACCCGTGGCGGATCGCACCCCAGAACCATCATGCGAAGGATCCCCCTTAATACTCACAATATAACTGCGGTCAGCCTCCAAAAGTTGCGTGTAGATAGCAGTCACACGTTCACCACCGTCCTCCGTAGGCGAGGACGTAAAGGTGATTGGTAAATAACAGGCGGTATCGCTTGCCTGCGCTGGATCAACCAGCCGGCTCAGCAGGTGCTTAGCAGAACTCCAGACCTTCACAAAGACATTGCCCGAGGTGTCAAAAGCAGTGGAAGATGAGGAGTAAGGACACGCTTCATCCCCTTCCAGCACGAGCTCGATAGTAAGATTATCGGTAAAGGTCGCAAGAGCCATTTCGGTATCAAAATCGAACGCCACCAGCGCGTTACGGCAGGCATCACCGTCACTCGGTGTGTAGCCCAAAAACTTTGGACGTTCGTAGCAACACCCTCCCGTGCCACATCCAAGGCTCAGGGAGCTGTCAGAACTCGTGCATTGATTATCTTCAGCACAGGAACAGCTTAAGTTCAATGCGGCTTGACCGGTCTCTCCTTCGGCAGCAGCGGAAACGGTTGTGCTGGCCAAACCATCGACGACTTCGCCCGGAGCTGTGGAAGCAATCACGGCCACCTGTTCTGGTTCCACAAATCCATCGAGACTACTCAAACTCACCTCACAAGCACTCACCGTATCTGCTGGCGCTTCACCGGTTCCCGTGGTGCCGTCTCCACACCAGCTTGGCGTGGCATACCCACGTGAAGAACCTTCGAGCAAACACACGGCCGAACAGCCATCACCATTCACCGTGTTGCCGTCGTCGCAAGATTCAAAGGCGGAAGCTTCCGTCTGCTCGTTGCCACAGCAGTTACGATCGCTGGTTGGATTACTACAGGCGTCGCTACCTTCGTATAAACAGTACTCGGAACAACCGTCGCCATTGCGCGTACCGCTGTCGTCACACTGTTCGGCCGGCGCATCGACTTCGCCATCACCGCAGATACCATTGAGGTCGCGACGGGAAACAGACCCTTCGTTCAAACACAGATTGGAACAACCATCGCCACTATCTGTATTGCCATCGTCGCAATCTTCTCCCCCGGCCCAGCCGCGGGAGTTCACCAAATCAGAATGGGTCACGATTCCCTCGTCGCCGCAGGTGCTCACGCCCCCAGCCTCTCCTTCGTTCAAACATACATTAGAACACCCGTCGCTGTTGGCCGTATTTCCGTCATCACATTCTTCTCCCGTATCTAGATTATTGTTGCCACAGCAATTGGATCCCTCTTCACTGGAACATGCCGTCGTTCCAAGACTTTGACAGGTGGAAGAACACCCCGCCCCAGCAAGCCCAGTGCCATTATCGCAGTCCTCACCAGGATCCAACAAACTCCCGTCTCCATCAGCGTCTTCTCCACAAATAGCCTCGTAGCTTAACGTTCCTTCCGACAAACACGATGTTGTGCAGCCGTCAGGGATACGATCTTCCACTACCTGAACTGGCACGCCATCCTGCCACAAATTCGCAATAGTCGTATTGGCTATGCTCCAACCCCAATCATAACCCGTGGCGGTTAATCGCTGACCACTCGTAGAACAATCATCCGGATCCCCATAGGGCACGGAATCAAATACGGAGGTGGCTCCCACATAGGTGACCGTCGAGGCGGATGGATCCACTACCACATGATCAACGGCGCAAATTTCATCCGTCGCCCGCGTCAAAAAGGTCCAGCTGAAGTCGCCGTTATAATGTTCATTAAGCGGCACTCCGCTTTGCGATTCAATCGCACTCGAAAAAACCACTTCGTAGTAGGTGCGCGTGGCAAGATTACCGCTTGGATAATCATCATCGTTGAGGGTGATGTTGACAACAGTCTCGTCAGCGTCGGAACGTTCCACATCAATCCCAATGTCCTCGGTATGCGTTGAGCAGGATTCATCACTACAGGCATAAAGATGTATAGCTCCAGCCGACTCCACCGTCACGTCATCCATCGTTGTATTAAATTGCGCGCCAATCGCCGCGTTCAAACAGGCCGTACCGCCGTTGCTACATCCCGGCCAATAATCCACGGCATAGGGGTTGGTGAAGTTGACGTCCACTTCCGCGTCATCATCCAACCCTTGAGTGCTTTCTTCCGCAGTCACAATACTGTCTCCTTCGGCAATACCCATCACCGTTTGACAACTCGTTGGCTCGCCCGTACACCCAGCCACGGCAGCGTCGGAGAACGAAACATAACGATCAGACGGATCTACCGACCACGACCACGTGGTGTCGTTGTTATTGAGAATAATGCAAGCGTCTTCCGCCAAAGCAGCGGCGTTAAACGTTGCTAACCCATCCTGCTCTTCAATCGTGGCCAATGATGGACTGACCATCACCCCGGCATAGGCGCAATCATTAGCATCGGTACTGGTAGTAAATGTCCAGCGTGTTGGAGCAATGGCCACCCCCAACGAAGAAGTAATCGCCGAAGAGAGAACAACTTGATAGGTGGTACCCGGCGCGAGACTGCTCGTTGGATAAACAGCGAAACTGGTAGCCGTCGTACTGACGTCTCCCAAATCCACAGGGGTGGAAGAAGCACAGGTCGCGTCCGAGCAAGCACCAAGCGTAATGTTGCCGTCAGCTTTGAGGGAAGCGGTATCCATGGCCACATCAAACGTAGCAGAGATTCC
Organism: uncultured Gammaproteobacteria bacterium; assembly: GCA_964588955.1. Taxonomy (GTDB): domain Bacteria; phylum Patescibacteriota; class Patescibacteriia; order UBA9934; family CAMTUG01; genus CAMTUG01. The sequence continues at coordinate 124,890 of CAZPQJ010000001.1, read as the reverse complement.
AGCGTTAACGCACACGGACTCCCCACCCGCGCGGCCGCTCCAGGGGGTAGGAGAAATCATCGTGGTTGAACACCGTGCCTGCACCGTTGGTACAACAGGGATCGCTCCCGTCGAAAATTCCCACACGTATTCAGCGTTCACTTGAGCCGCTTCCGGACACACGTCGTTGGCACCGATACAGGCACCGGAAGCGCAACACTGCTGCGTATTGGCATCACACACATTCTGGGTATTACAATCCCCCACGTCAAAATTAACGGCATTGGAAGATCGGAACAACGCATCATAAAGAATCACGGGGCCAGATGTCGCTCCCACTGGCACCTCCACCACCGCTTCCGTGTCACTCCATGAACTAGCAATGGACGTGTCTCCCCCTTCAGATCCGTCGTAAAAATGAACTTCTCCCGTTGTCGTTCCAAACCCCTCTCCACTCAACGTAACACTCGGATAACCCACCGGCGCGGCAGACGGCGACACCAAACAGATCCCCGGCGAAGCCGTTCCGGCAGTCACGGCAAAATCCGCATCATTGGAAAGCTGATCATCTTTACGCACTTCAATCAAATAGTCTGTCTGCCCCAACCCTATCGGCACTTTGACAATAATCTGCGTGTGCGACCAATAGTTATCTTCACACACGGCGGGAAAATCAACATCCGCCTCGAATCTCCCTCCATAATCTGGAGAATCAGGATTGTTATTAATAAAGTAAACTAAATCAGGCGTTGAACCAAAACCACTACCGGTGATCGTCACATACTGACCAATCGGGCCAGATGTGGGACTCACCGAATCAATATACGGCGCTTCTTCCGCATCACTATCGACAACCGTGAAGTTCACGTCGTTAGAAGAAACCCCACCAACCCACAAGGTCATGAAATAATCTTTGGCAACTAATGTTGGAACATCTACTTTCACTTGGCTATCGTTCCAACTAGCATAGGCGGAAGCAGCCTCGGTACCAAAATAGATCGTACCGTCACCTTGTGTGGCGCCAAAATTATTTCCATACACGGTTGTGAAACTCCCCACCTCGCCGTAGCTGGGGCCAACAGCACAAATTCCTGGACGCACCGTCGTGTTCACTTCAAAGTCGTCAATTGGCGTGCCGTAATCATCGTTGGTGGTGTCTGTATAACCGTCAGCGGTGGTGAGCGTAATGGGATAGGTCTCACCGACCGTTAATCTTTCTGGCACAACAGCAATCACCTGGAAGGTCTGCCAGGCATCGTCACAATTGGCAAGCTCGGCTTCAACATCGCCAAATTTCACGCTCCCCACGCGGCTACCAAAATTCGTTCCGCTAATGGTAACGTAGGAACCCACCGCGCCGTTTAACGGCGAAACGGCGGTGATCTCCGGCACGTCGGTACAAACACCATCCACACAGGTGGCGGCGCAGGTAAAATCCTCCGATGCCCGACACGAGGAACCATCACAGGCACCACAATCCGCTCCACCGCAATCCTCCCCCTCTTCATCGGCGTCTGGAAAATTCGGATCCGTGGTGGGATAGTCGCCGTTAAAACAATGCTCTGCGCGGGCGATCACGCGGACTTCATCGGAACGTTCTGAATGATCATTCACGTCATACGCCACGGCCGTTAACCCGTATCGTTCAAGAGCGGTAAGAGCCGATGTATCCCAATCAATGGTGGCATCAAACGTAAGCGGGGTGTCGCCGTCCGGTTGGATAGTGTCAATCAAATTACCATCCACATAAAATTCAACTTCCGCGACCCCACCGTCGTCTTCTACATGCGCCTGAATCGGCACCAAAGCATTGACCGATACGCTATCGCCATATTCCGGCGATGTTACAGAAACACTTGGCGGTTGCGTATCAACCAACTCTCCACTGGTAAACGTATAGGTGCAAGAATCATAAAAGCCTCCGCAAGAAAGAGCTAGCTCTTCTATACTCCTTAATCCCGAACCAAGAGTAATTGTGTACGGTGTATTACTATCAAAACAATACTCTTCCGGATACCCCTCGCAAACAGCATCGGGATGAAAACTCACGCGATCGCCAACCACCGAAAACGTACCCGTCACCGGGGTGTCTGATCCATCCGCCGTCACGGTAATGTTGTCGGAAACCGTTGCCGCATCAACATCTTTATTAAACGTCAAGCGCACGGTGAGATTTTTAATCGTTTGATCGCCTTGTGGAGAAACAGAGTCGATCGTAAAGACGCTGGAATAATCTGGAGGGATGCATCCATCGCACGTCGGAGGCTCATCAAACGTTCCTCCTCCAAATCCCGTGGCTGCAAGCAGTTTATTCAGAACGAACGAAACGATAATAAACGACATCATGATGATCACCAATCCAATAATGGCGTTGGTAATGACCATTCTCGCTTTATGCGTTCGCTCTTCATTACCCGCAGACGTCATCCACAAGAACCCGCCGTAGACAATCAAACTAACCGCAATGACCCCCAACAACCCAAGAAAGATGCGGATAATGTTAGCGATGATGATTTTAATGTCGCCCGTGCCAAGCCCAAGCGCTTGCTGAAAAGCTCCCCCTTCTTCAATCCCTGTATTCAGCGACTGAGCTAATGCCGGTGCGGCCCCAAGAACGCCGGCGAGGATTCCCATCCCCGTCAGTCCTTTAAGCCACGTTGAAAAAGACAAGCGCTTCATAGTTACGGTGATCCGCAAACGTAGGTTGATTGATTGAACGGCGTCGATGTGGCTGTTCCATTACAACAGTTGGGATTATTGGCCGTGCCGTCGCAGGTAGATGACTCTGATGCACCCGGTCCAGAAGCGGGATAAAAACAGTTTTGATACAAACTCTGAATGTCGTCCGGCAAGATCGGATAATACAATTGAGACACGGCTTCATTTTTTGGTGAAGTCGAAGGATCATCTTCAATAGATTCTAGAAAGGTTCCATGAACAATCGTTACGGCGCTTCCAACGGCCGTTCCGCCACTGGAGGCCACGTCCACACCATCGGCATCCACGGTTGCAACACGACTGACGTAGGACATTTCATGATCCGGATTGGCGACGATGGAAACATAGGCGTTGGTGAGCGTCGAAGCACGCATAAAGGTATCCCACAACACCACCACCGATTGATCCAAATTGACGTCCGGTTCAAGAACGCTTGGAGAAACGGTTTCAATGCCCGGCGGCGTAGAAACAATTTCATTGGTAACACTGAACGACTCGGAGTAATCGTCGCCAGCGGTGCCATCGTCGTTGCCATCTAAGGCATTGCCCGCCAAATCCGCCACGCCTGTGTAGGGCACGTTCGCCGCAGCCGGAGCGTCACTCGACACGGGACTTTCAAGGCTCGCCGCTTTAACACGCAAATCAATCTCCTCCTCCTGGCCCGCGCGCATCTCCTCATCGGTCGGACCCGGCAAACAATACATGGCCACGCCGCAAGAATTCACTACATCTGCACCACAACTGGCTGCCGGCGTAAATTCCACCACTTTGTAGCCGCTCGAGAGTACATAGGTTCCTTCAACGGCCGTCTTCGATCCGCTCGGTGGATCACTTTGATCAGCAGAGATGACAATCTTGTCAAAAGCTCCAGCGGCTGAAGAGTAGGTACCGGAAGCCGTAGTAGGATCAACCGCTTCATTAAAGGTAATTTGTGTAGTGATGTTTCTGCCGTAACCGGAATCGCCGTCGCCAGGAATGACGTTCACCACCGTCGGGGGAGTTAAATCCAATTCAGTGGAAACCTGAAAGGACCACTCATAATTGGCACCAATCGCATCCCCTCCCGTGGCCGTGAGAATGTTGCTCGACAGCAACACCGTACAATCAGTAGGGGCAAGCGCGGAACCCAAAATAGGTGGGTCAAACACAAACGTTTTTAAATCATCCGTAAAAGAAACGGTGATATCCGTCGACCCATAGGTTGTTTCTGTGCCATCTTCCGCCACGCAGGAAAGGGTAAAATTCCCGGTGTTTACGTTGGCTGTTGCCGGAGCTGTGTCGTCGCTAACAATCGTCGCATCCTCTCCAGCGTCGTATCCAACAATAAAGGCGGGGACGTAAATCTGATTTTTAAAGGTCACTAAAATTTTGGTATTGCGAGCAATGTCTGTCGCGTTACGATCCGGATAATGATCTTCAATACCACCACTGCCCAACGCGTCGGAAAACAATTCCGGCGTTGGACCCGTCGGCGTATCATTGTCTCCTCCTAAAATCGCCGAAGTCAATAAATTGATGACAAACGTTGCAATGGCGAAAGCTGCTAAACACAGAACCAATCCAATCGTCGCCGATTTTATAATATTCTTCGCTTTGGTCACCACCTCCTCATCGCCTTGCGACGTCATCCACAAGAACCCGGCGTAAATGGTGAGCACCAAAAAGACCACGCCAAGCAGACCCAAAAAGATATTAATGATGTTGCCAATGATGGTCAGCAAATCGGTGTTGCCAAGACCGCTCGTTGTACCAACGGTATTCAGACTGTCGGCAGCAATGGCTGAAGCGGGTTGTAACGCAAAAACAACAAACAGGGCCAGCATACCGATGGCTCCTCCCAGGCGTAAAAATGATGAACGCTTTGCAAGCATGTAACAAGCGTCAGGTACAAGAATAGTTTACACCTCTTCACGAATTTTTTCCACGATCTCTCGCACTTTCTGTCCGTTAGCACGCCCTTTCACTTTGGCCATCACGAGCCCCATGAGCTTGCCGACGTCTTGAGCTAAGTCACCAGCGTCCTTCATCACTTCGCGCACAGCCGCGGTGAGCTCCTCGTCGGAAAGTTCCGCTGGCAAGTAGGACTTCAGCACCGCGAGCTCCGCTTTGGCTTTTTCTTCCAATTCCGTGCGGCCAGCCTTGATGGCGCCGTCGAGCGACTCGTTCAACTGCTTCACCTGAGTTTGAATGACCGCCAAAATTTCTTCTTCATTCAGCTCGCGAATCAATTCAATCTGCTTATTCTTCAGTGCCGACTTAAGCATCCGTAAGGTGGACAACGCTTGCTCAGACTTCTCCTTCATCGCGGTCTTCATGTCGTCGCTAATTTGTTCCAACAAACTCATACGTATGGGGATAATTTTTCCACAGTATAACACATCTGGAAAGACAAAACCCGCCGTGCTGGCGGGTTTGTTTTCTTTGCGGATCTAACGTCGACCGAACTTTTTCTTTTCTTCCGGCAGCATGCCGATCTTTTCCAAGTAATCACGTTTGGCTTTGCTGGCGATACGGCTAAGGGCTGAATCCTTGAGCTTCGCTTTGGTCGGCTTCTTCATGTAGTGCTTGCGTTTGCGCACTTCCAAAATGACGCCGCTCGACTGGGTACGTTGGGTAAAACGGCGAAGCAAGGCTTCGAAGCTTTCCCCTTTTTTGCGTTTAATTTCTACCACAGGTGTTTATACATCTCATTTCTAGGTGTCGGAAGACTATCATAACGTCAGCAAAACAGTCAAGCAGAGAGGCTTTCCAAGCGGATGGGGCAGACGTTGCTTCGCAGAGCAGAACAGCCGACCAACGGTTCGAGCTCAGAAGCCCCATCCGCTTCGGGGAGCCAACAGGCTACAGCGAGCTGACGAGTTCTCTTTTCGCACGCAGGCTTCTAGCTAATAAGTGCCGAGTACGAAAAGAGGGGGTCAGCGAGCCTCAGCCTGTTGGTGTTTCCTACATCGCTTTTTCTAATTTCTTTTGCAAAATGGTAACCACCTTGGCGTTGTCTACCGTTTCTTGGGCGCCAGATTCCATGTCGCGAATGATGATTGTCCCATCAAGAACTTCTTTTTGTCCAAGGATTAAGGTGTAGCGCACTTTGGCTTTATCGGCCGCTTCCAGCTGTGCCTTGAGGGCAGACTTACCAAATGACTGCGTGGCACTCACCCCTGCTTTGCGCATGCGCTCGAACAAAGGAAATGCTTTCTTACGTGCGGCGTCTCCAAGCGGCGCCAAAAAGACGGCTGGTTGACGCACCATGCCCGGCAATCCTTTTTCTTTCATGGCAGACATCATACGGTCAACGCCGGGAGCAAATCCGCACGCTGGCGTCGGGCGTCCACCAAGCACTTCACACAACCCATCGTAACGACCACCGCCACCGAGGGCGCTTTGGCGGCGTCCTTCTTCTTGATCCGCTTGATAGAACTCAAACACCGTATGAGCGTAATAGTCGAGACCGCGTACCAAGTGAGGCGTCAACACATACGGCACACCCATTTCATCTAAATACTCCAACACTTTCATGAAGTGCTCTTTGGACGCTTCATCTAAGAAATCAAGAATCTGCGGAGCGCTTTCTTTAATCGGCTGGCATCCTTCTTCCTTACAATCAAGAACGCGCAGCGGGTTCTTCAAAATGCGGCGCTTACAATCTTCACAGGTTTCGTTTTTGTGCTTGCGATAGTGCGCAACCAATTCCACCTTGTACTGCGTGCGACTTTCCGGAGTACCAAGGGAGTTAACGTGAGCAACCACGGGGATGCCGAGCTCGGTATACAACACGTTTCCCAAAATAATCATTTCCGCATCCACTACCGGATCGGCCGAACCAAACGACTCAAAGCCAATTTGAAAAAACTGGCGATAGCGTCCAGCCTGTGGACGTTCGTAACGGAACATTGGACCCTCATAATACATTTTCACTGGTTGCGGACGATCGACCATGCCGTGTTCAATGTAGGCACGAGCGCAAGAAGCCGTGGCTTCCGGTCGCAAAACGATATTGACCCCTGAAGAATCCGGGAACTGAAACATCTCCTTTTCTACAATGTCCGTTTGCTTACCGACCGAACGAGCAAATAAATCAGAAGACTCTACCAATGGTAATTCAATACGATCATAGCCATAGGCTTCAGCCAAGGCTTGTCCGGTCTTATGCACGGCGTCCCAGTACGGCTGGTCTTCCGGCAAGATATCACGGAAACCTCGCAAAAGCTGAGGGGTCTTTCCTTTTTTTACAGGAACGGATCCGGCATCCACCTTGGCCTCTCGTAACTCTTTTGGCTCCTCGTCTTTCTCCTTCTCCTTTTGTTCCGTCAATGGTTTCTTTGGCATACAGCGTTAGAGATTATAGCCCGGGGCATGAAAAATAGTCACTTTATTTAGCGGCAAACCGCGTAGCCATACCTTCCCCACAATCAGGTCGCGTTTTACGGCTCCAAAACTACGGGAATCGAGACTCGCATCGCGATTGTCTCCCATCACAAAGTATTCATCGCTGCCAAGCTGAATCTCTTTGTGTCCGGCGCTAAATTGCACGTCTAAATACGATTCGTCAAGTTGCACCCCTTCCGGGTGCTCGGTGTTCACAATGGTAATGCGACCATCATCAACCTGAACCGTTTCCCCAGGCAACCCAATCACACGCTTAATAAAGAACTCGCTCGGGTTGCGAGGGTAACGAAAGACAATAATGTCCCCGCGCGTAGGATCGTTTAAGCGATAGGAAAGTTCATCGATGATTAAATATTCATGGTCGTAAAACTCTGGTTCCATGGATGCCCCCTTCACGTAAAACGGCTGGATCAAAAAATAACGAATCGGGATAATGATCGCCGCAGCGATCGCCATGATTTGAATAATCTCCAGCAAGAAAACGGCAACAGCACCGACCGTTGGGCCAAAGGTGCGGTGCCAAAAAGTGTTAAGTGACGGCTCGCGACGGCGAAAAAACATGAAGAAAAAAAGAGAGAATAATGACGTCAGGATAGCACCGATCAAGACGTGTGTCTAGCCGCCAGGAATAGTAACGGAACCGAGCGAGAGCAAAGTGGAAAGGAATGCGGCGAAACCGATACTCATGAGCACCAGACACGACAGAATGAAGCCAGCAAAAAAGGCACGGCGGGGACCAAGCATATCAACGACGGAGGAAAGAGGAGCCTCGGAACGAACGGACGCGTCTGTTTGCGGCACCGCGTCAAAATCTGGATCGAAGGGAACGTCTTCTTGCATAAAGATATTTATGATGCGACAACATGCAGGGTACCGCGATACATACCCATGGAACAACTAAAGACAAAATCTCCCGGAGAAGTTGGAGTGAACTCAACCGTGTTGACCGCCTTCGTGAGCGGCACACTTACCCCCGCACCAGGAATTTGAAAGATACTCCGACACCCACCAGCGTCACCGGTAATTTGCATGCGTACCAGCTCCCCTGCTTTCACCGTATATTCATCGCTTGGAGCATAGTAGGGAGCCGAATCGATCAAAGCAAGGGAGATGAATTGCACACTTCCTTTATCGATGACGTTCGGATCGGCCACACGACTGCCACGATACGCCGTGTCGGATTCCACAAAAGAAATACGCGGCACATTGACTCCAAGAATCGTAAAGCCGTTGACCACGCTCGTGACACCGAGCACCACGATCAACGCTCCAGCAAAACGATAAAAATGCTGAGCCGTTCTCCCCTTTAACGAACTGGAAGCGAAACCTAACAAAAGTAATCCCGGTGTTGTCCCAAGAGCGAAGCCAAACAACAGCATGGCACTGACCGCAAAGGAACCCGTGGTCAACGCGTAGACTTGTAAAGCCTGAGTAAATCCACACGGAAGAAAAAAGGTTGCCGCCCCCAAAGCAAACGGCATGATCCATCCGGTCTTTCCCTCCGCTGATAAAATCCTGCTTGTCAGTGAGCGCGGAACCGTCGGCGTGATGCGTTTTAACCAAGATGGGGCGATCTCCAACATACCCAAGCCCGTCACTATCATATAAAGAGCTGCCGCGATGGTGATCCCCCCAAGGACAGCTGGCGACGGAACAAACGTCTTTCCAATCAACCCAATCACTCCCCCAAGCAAACCATACGACGCGAGTCGTCCGAGAACAAACTGCACCACGGGTCCGCGTCGGCGATACGACGTTACAAGAGAAAGCATCAGTCCTCCAGCCAGTGCGAGGCACGACGACGAGGCGGCGATGAGTCCCATCACAAACACCGCGCCAAATCCCAGCCCGCCAGCAACCGCAACCTCGGGACGCAACCAGCCAAGTTTGGAAAACACAAAACCGACACCGAGCACCACGGCAAAAATCCCGATCAGTTGCACGACCGTGGGCTTGGCGAGTGGCACAGAGCAAACGCCAGCGGCAGATTGCACGTTCAGCAAATCACGTACCGTTGCTTCATCAATTGCTTCCGTACTCACCACGCGCATCAATTGTTTTTCCGTATTGACATCAACACGAACAATTCCCCGTTGGCCAATCAGCTGCTGGCGCGCCTCCGCGACGCGACGCGCACGATCTAATCCTTGAACGGCCAATTTGATAACTTGCATAATATGCCTATGATACACGCCCCGCAGAAAATGGTGAATCGCCAGGCCTCTTGCCAAACCGCTGACAATACGGTATTTTTTCCCCGCTCGGGCGTTTAGCTCAGTTGGTTAGAGCGTTGCATTCACATTGCAAAGGTCGGTGGTTCAAATCCACCAACGCCCACCACAAAGACTCTTTCTTCGGAAAGGGTTTTTGTTTTCTCGCGAGACGAATCTGAAGCCTTTTAAAGAGAAAGGTGGAGAAAGTAGGAGAAATGAAGGAAAGGAAATAGCTATTGTGATTATCTATCACGACTGGATGTATGACTTCCGGTTGAGTTGTTTTATGCATAGGTTCGGATTAGGTATGGTTTGTATAGCTTTTGTCTATACAAACCACCTACCAACATGCACCTGTTTGAAAAACGAGGTTCTGGAGAGGGTGTGCTTCTAACCTACTTTGGCTAGGTATATCGTGAAAGACTCCAGGATGATATCTCTAGCATATCTGTACGATACCGATTTAGAAACACGGCGGGGCACAGTGGCCCCGCCTATACAATCTGACCAACCCAACTTTTCTCTTAACAGGATCCCGACCCCTCCGTTCCAATAAGAGAACCGAGCCCGTCACGCTTGCTTAAAAGACCTCGACTGTTTTACTGGACGACAAGCGCTTTTCCCTTTATAATGCCTTCGATTATGGATCGCATCAAAATCGACTTGCTTCGGGCTAAATACGACCTCGGAACTCCAAAAGACCGTGGCGTTCTTTTGTTTACCCGTGTCTTCTTGGTGCTAGTTCTCGTCACCTCGATTGCTGGCTTGGCCTTCTCCTGGGGCAGCAGCACCAATGAGGGCGGGACGGTCGGTTTCTTATCTTCTATTGCTCGGTTGGTTGGCTCGGGTGATCGCCTATTGAAAGGCGAAGCCGATGACCGCGTCAACTTTTTGTTCTTAGGGGTTGGCGGAGCTGGACACGAAGGCGCCGAACTCGCGGACACCCTCATCTTCTCGAGTTTCCGCCCCTCCACCAAACAGGTCGGCATGCTCTCTATTCCCCGCGACACCTTGGTGCCGATTCCCGGATACGACAGCTGGCGCAAAGTCAACAGTGTCAATGCCTATGGCGAAGCAGAAAAAGACGGCTATGGCCCAGAACTCTCAAGCGAAGTCATCGGCGGCATTTTAAACCAGCCGATTGATTATTATGTGAAAGTGGATTTCACCGGCTTTGAACAGTTCATCGACAAACTAGGCGGCGTAAATATTTATGTTGATCGTGCGTTTACCGACAGCGAGTATCCTATTTTAGGAAAGGAAGACGCGGACTGCGGCACCACCATCGAACAAACAGCCGAGGACGGAACTATTATCGAGGTACCGACCTATGCCTGTCGCTACGAAATTCTCAGTTTCCAAGAAGGCTGGACGCAAATGGATGGATCCACCGCTCTCAAGTACGTCCGTTCGCGCAAAGGCTCCAACGGCGAAGGCAACGACTTCGCCCGTGCCGCCCGTCAACAAAAAGTGTTGAAGGCCGTAAAAGACAAACTCCTTTCTGGTTCCACTCTCTTCAACCCTTCACGCATCACGAGTTTACTCGGAACGATTAGCTCGCACGTGCAAACCAATTTAAGCGGTTGGGAAATTTTGCGCTTAGCTACCTTCGTTCCCTCACTCAAGGACGAAGCCATCACGCACCGCGTCCTTGACGAAAGCGGGCCGCTCTACGCAACAAACTTAAACGGCGCTTACGTTCTCCTTCCACAAAATAATGACTGGAGTGCCGTGGCTCGCTTGGCTGCCAACATCTTCAACACGGACGAAAGCAACATCGCCACCAACGAACCGACCGATGGCGCCCCGCGATTTGTAAACGTGGAAGTACAAAACGGTACCGAAATCGCCGGCTTGGCCTTTGAAACCTCACAACTACTCACCAAGCAAGGGTTCAGCGTTAGCGGGGTAAGCAACGCCCCCTCGCGCGACTACGACCACACGGTTATTTACGATCTCACCAACGGCCGCAAACCCGAACAACTGTCCGCTCTTGCCAATCTCCTTTCCGCCGATGTGTCTATGTCTGCTGCTGGATGGATTTATACCAACCAAATTATTCCCACAGATCTTTCCGTCAGCTCCGACAGCGTGAGCGAAGACGACGTCGACTTTTTGGTTGTCCTCGGTAGCAACACCGCCAGTTTAGTCATGCGCTAGCCCTATCTGTATGAGCCGTATTCCTATTATCGCCATCGTCGGACGCACCAACGTGGGAAAATCCACGTTATTTAACCGTTTGAGTGAAGCCAACAAAGCACTCACCTCCCCCATTCCCGGCACCACTCGCGACCGCAGCGAGTCCGATTGTTTTTGGCAAGGTAACATTGCTCGCATTATAGACACGGGCGGCATCGATCTTAAAGGCAACGACCCCTTCGACCGCGACATTCGCGAACAAGTCAAAATCGCCGTGGCCGACGCCGACGTCATTCTCTTTTTGGTGGACGTCAAAACCGGTCCGCAACCAGATGATCGCGCCCTTGCCAAAACACTTCGCAGCAGTAAAAAACCGATCTTTCTCTTGGCCAACAAAGCCGACACCCCGAGCCTCCGCCGTAAAGCCGAATCCGATGAGTGGAAAGCGTTGGGACTCGGCATGCCTATGGCCATTGCCGCTCATCAAGGCATGGGTACAGGAGACTTACTTGATGTTGTGTGGAAGAAGTTGATCGAGATCGGTCGGCCGCCGGTAGAAGTGAGTGAAGTCGTTCCCACCCGTTTGATTGTGGTAGGAACACCAAACGTGGGAAAGTCGACGCTTCTCAACGCGATTGTCGGACACAAACGTTTCATTACCTCCCCCGTCGCTCACACTACGCGCGAGCCGAACGACACCCGGGTGGAAGTTGATGGCAAATCTTACATTTTGATCGACACCGCCGGCATTCGCAAACTAGCGGGGGTGCGCAAACGTGGCGGCATGGAATTTGCCGGGGTCATGAAAACCCTCGGCATGCTCCCTCAAACCGATGTCGCTCTGCTCGTGATCGACGTGAACGCCGACATTGGCGTGCAGGAAAAAAAGCTGATTGAAAAAATCGTCGAAAGCAACGTGGGTATTGTCATCGTTGCCAACAAGTGGGACTTAACCAAATTTAAAACACCCGCCACCCAAAACGAATACCTCGCCTACTTGGCCGAAGAGCTTCCCTTCATTCCTTGGGCTCCGGTTATCTTCACTTCAGCATTAAGTGGTGCCAAAGTGGAAAAAGTTTTAGAAACAGCCAGCCACGTACACAACGAACGCTACAAACAAATCGATGAAAAAGAAATCTGGTTGTTCATGAAAAAAATCATGAAACAGCACCAGCCAAGTCGCGGCAAAGGCGTCAAACATCCGGTCATTTTGCGCTTCCGCCAAACCGGTGTCGCCCCGCCGACCTTCAGCCTCACCGTTAAAGGCCAACGCGCCGACAGCGTCCACCCATCCTACTTACGCTTTATTGAAAATCGCCTCCGCGAGGAATACGGCTTCGACGGCTCCCCCATGGTGATGCACGCCAAAGCCGAACGTCGTTTCGCCTAATGTTTCTTATGCACCTGATTGTCGGGCTCGGAAATCCTGGCAAAGAATACGAGGATACCCGCCACAACGTCGGCTTTCTTGTCGTTGACAAACTGATGCAACGCCTAGGTGTGAGCCCATCAAAAAAGTTCAATGGAGAAATCGCTGAAGGACGTCTGCACGATGAAAAAATATTGTTGCTTAAACCACTCACCTTCATGAACGCTTCCGGGCAATCCGTGCGCGAGGTCATCCAGTATTATAAGATTCTGTTAACAGACGTAACGGTGGTACACGATGATTTGGATTTACCATTTGGCAGTGTCTTGATCAAAGAAGGCCAGGGATCGGCTGGTCATAACGGGGTGCAGTCGATTATCGACGCCTTTGGTGGGGAGAAGGGATTCACCCGCGTACGGATCGGGATTGGACGACCTGTTAAGGAGGGTGGGGCTGGAGAAGTTGCAGTGGAGAATTGGGTGCTGGGCAAGTGGTCGACAGAAGAGAAGAAAAATTTAGACGCCGTAATAGATGGGGTCGTGGCAGAGATCGAAAAATAACTCCTTTGAACACAACGTGTGCTCAAAAAAATCGACCTGACCTGTCCTGAATATCCCCGCCTCCTTCGAGAGATTGAACATCCTCCGAAGGTTCTTTACATACGGGGAGAACCGCTTCAGCCGGACGCGCCAATGATTGCCGTTGTTGGAAGCCGTATGTGTACGGACTACGGAAAACGGATGGCGCGCCAGCTTGTTGAGCCGCTAGCGCAAGCAGGTTTGACGATCGTATCCGGCTTGGCCTTTGGGATTGATGCCATTGCTCACGAGTCGGCGATTGACGTTGGTGGACGCACGATCGCGGTGTTGGGATCTGGCGCCGACCGCGTGACGCCTGTTGATCATATTCTCCTTGGAGACCGCATTCTCAATCACGGTGGAACAATCATGAGCCAGTTCCCTGAAGGAAGTTTTGCCCGCAAGCATCACTTCCCTATCCGTAATCTTACGATCAGTGGGATGTGTCTAGGAACACTCGTAATTGAGGCCACGCAAGCTTCAGGATCCCTGCTCACCGCCGCTGCGGCACGTAATCAAGGACGCCAGATTTTTTCCGTGCCAGGTCCAATCGATGCCGAAAGTAGTAAAGGAACAAATCACCTTATACAAGAAGGTGCTCATTTGGTAACTTCCGCCAATGACATTTTAGATATTCTCAATTTGTCCGGGGCGGCACTGGAGCGCGATCCTGTTGGTCCCGTCAAAGCCGATACAAAAGAAGAAGCCTTGATCCTCCCCACCCTTGGCAGACAACCCAAACATATGGACGTCATTATTCGTGAAAGCACGCTTTCCGCTAAAGTCGTTGGCACCTCCTTAACGCTCATGGAAATCAAAGGGAAAGTGCGCCACGTGGGAGGAAATTATTACATTATCTGCTAGGGACTTCTTGACAGCGACACTTTTCAATGGCACTATCGACGACATTATGGCCAAGCTCCTCATCGTCGAGTCTCCCACTAAAGCGAAAACGATCTCCAAATATCTTGGAAAGGACTATGTCGTCCTTTCCAGTTTTGGTCATGTACGCGACTTACCAAAAAACAACATCGGCGTAGACGTGGAGCACGGCTTCACGCCCAAGTACGTCATTCCAACCAAGGCACGCAAAAATGTCACTGCCCTCAAAAAAGCGGCAGCCAAAGCAGATGAAGTCTACCTGGCAACAGACGAGGACCGTGAAGGAGAAGCGATCAGCTGGCACTTGGCGGAAATTTTAGAGATTCCGGAAGACAAAGCCAAACGCATTACCTTTCACGAAATCACCAAAACTGCCATCGACGCCGCCGTGGAACATCCGCGGCATTTGGACATGCGCATGGTCGACGCCCAGCAAGCGCGACGCGTGCTCGACCGCTTGGTCGGCTATTCCCTTTCGCCACTTCTGTGGAAAAAAATTCAGCGCGGGCTTTCTGCCGGGCGCGTGCAATCCGTTGCCGTGCGCTTGATTGTGGAGCGCGAGCGCGAGCGCGAAGCGTTCAAGAAAGAAGAATACTGGTCGATTGATGGCCTGTTCAAAAAGGACGGCATGGAGTTTGAGGCAGGACTCATTCGTGCCAACGGCAAAAAGATTGAAAAGCTCGATATCAAAAATGACGCCGAGGCCAAAGCAATTGTTGATGCCGTGGCAGGTAAGCCATTCACCGTTGGCGAGGTCGCAAAAAAGCAGGTCAAAAAGGCGGCGCCAACACCGCTTACCACCTCTTCCTTACAGCAAGAGGCTAACACCAAACTGGGGATGAGCGCCAAAATGACCATGATGACCGCGCAGCGCCTGTATGAAACGGGGCGCATCACTTACATGCGTACCGACTCCATGAACCTGGCCGACGCCTTCTTGCATTCCGCCAGTGAATTCATCGGCAAGGAGTACGGCAAAGAGTATCAATTGAGCGAGCCGCGCAAATTTAAAACCAAATCCAAAGGAGCGCAAGAAGCGCACGAAGCTATCCGCCCAACCGATGCCGCTGCCGAACCAACGCTGTTGAAAAACGATCTTGAAGGTGCGGAATGGAAACTCTACAACCTCATTTGGCGCCGCACTATGGCCACCCAAATGCCGGAAGCGGAACTCGAGCGCACGGCGGTAGATATCGTGGCAGAAGGTATCGACACGGCGTTCCGTGCCAATGGTTCGATTGTTGTGTTTGACGGCTTCATGAAAGTCTACAAAGCGGCTAAAGAAACCTTGCTGCCAGCCATGAACCAAGGCGATGCCGTCGAGGCCGTCAGCATCACCCCAACACAGCACTTTACCGAACCACCAGCGCGTTATTCCGACGCCTCGCTCGTGAAGGTACTGGAAGAACATGGCATTGGGCGTCCGTCCACCTATGCGCCGACGATTGCCACAGTAATCGATCGCGGATATGTGGAACGCGATGAAAGCAAAAAACTCTTTCCCACTCCCGTGGCCGGACAAGTCACCGACTTGCTGATGGAACACTTCCCCAACATTGTTGACTATCAGTTTACCGCCAACATGGAAACGTCGCTCGACGAAGTGGCCGAGGGCACGGTGGAATGGGGCCCCATGCTCTCCGCGTTTTGGGAACCGTTTGCCGCCGCCCTCAAAGCCAAAGAAGGAGAGATTGCCAAGACCAAGCGGGAAGAAATTCCTACCGAAGAGGTGTGCGAAAAATGCGGTAAGCCGATGGTGATTAAATTCGGCCGCTTCGGCAAATTCCTCGCCTGCACCGGATTCCCAGAATGCAAAAATACCAAGCCACTCAAACAAGACACGGAAAAGATGGAAGTCTTGAGTACAGAAGAGAAATGCTCCGCCTGCCAAGCCCCGATGGTGATTAAGCAAGGCCGCTTCGGCTCTTTCCTTTCCTGTTCACGCTATCCAGAATGCAAAACGATCAAATCGATGGACAAAGGGATCGGGGTCAAATGTCCGGAATGTAAAGAAGGCGACATCACCGAGAAGCGCTCCAAGCGCGGCAAAGTCTTCTATTCCTGCAACCGCTATCCAGACTGTAAATTTGCCTTATGGAACAAACCCAATGGCGAAACCTGCCCCACCTGTAAATCCCTTCTCGTTTTTGCTGCCAAGGGCGTCATCAAATGTTCCAACAAAGAGTGCGATTTCAAAAAGCAAAGCGAAGAAACGTCTAGCGAGGAATAAATCAAAAAGACCCACCAAGGGTCTTTTTGGTTATTAATGATGATCGTGTCCGCCGCCACCTTTTTTCTTGCCTGTAGGAATCTCCCAGGGTAGTCCTACCAACCCCATCCCCCAGTTGATCCAGTTAGCAACTTCTTCTTTAGCTCCTTTCAAACCCGGCAAATTGGTGAGACCCCAAATCCCCATTCCAAGCGAGATTGTCGGCACTGCCGCTAGTCCACCAACGTAGGACAACGACTTAACAGCGGTTCCGGGATATTTGTACGTTAACCGTTTTGTTTCTTCCCAGCCCAATTCCGCAGTCACTCCGCTCTTTTTTACAAATCGTTTCGCATCTGTGCCGAGACGTTTTAGCATTTCCTTGCTAAAGAACGGCACCGTCGTTCTATGCTCCTTATCATGTTTTTCCTCCTCTTTGATCGTTTTCAAACGGTGATGAATCTCTTTTTCCTCCTTCGCAAAATGCGCGTCGATAGCCGCGACACGGATGGTGAGATCATTATCGAGAGTGACAAAAATATTCTTTGTCTCTTTGGCCGCGTCCTTAAAGACTCCAAACACGCCTTTGGATCCTCCATGACCATGGCCGTGGCCGTGGCCCTCTTCCGCATGGCCCTCATCATGCCCGTGCTCTTCTTGTTTTAACTCCTTGGGGGCAAACAAGTATTCCGATGCTTTGTACTCCGCTTCCAAGCGTTCACGATACTGTTTTTTCCACCCTTCTTCACCTCCAAACGGTGCAAATAAATCGATGTGCTCCTTTTCCTTAATTTCTTTAACGACTTCTTCAACGAGTTCTTCTACCATCTCCGCCTTCTCCGCTCGCGCGCGCACCACCGCTTCTTCCATCGCTTTATATTCCCGCACCCGCACAAGCGGTCGTTTTTTGAACATGCCAGCAATCGCCCCGCTCAACTTTTTCTCCGCGGCAACCTGTGCCTTGGTTTCTGGCGTGTCCAAGGCAACCGCTTGTTCAATAAACAAAAGTAACTTGCCTGTGTCTGCGGCAGATGTACCATCTCCCTCCACCAACAAGGCTTCTGGAACACGCACGACGCGTTCATGGGTTTCCGCATCGATCTCTTCTGTTTCCATGCGCCGTAGTTTCTCCTCACCAACCAACAACCGCATGCCACGCAACTCTGGCAAAAACGCCGCCAAGTCGACGTCGGTTCCACTTGATGCCTTCAGATTAAAGTGGACTTCTCGCGGCGCGTCGGCATCGGCTGAATTTGGCACCCCAGCAATGTCGTAGCGAAAATTATCCTGGACACGCGCTTGCGCTGCCAACATATCCGCATGTGCCTGTGCTCTTCGTTTTTCGGCCGCTTCCTTCGTCTTAATGCGTTCAACCTCTGCTTTACGAACTTCTACGGCAGCCTCGAGAGCCGCTTTCGTGTCCACAATCCTCAACGTACGATCCGGTGCTGCCGGTGCTCCACCAGGTGGATGATCCGGTGGTCGGGTGCCGCCTCCGCGTCCTGTTTGAAACCTTGTTCTAGCCATACATCAACACAATCAATCAAAGATGTTACGGATAGTTTACCGCTCCCCGTGCGAAGGCGCAATCCTTGACAATGTCGTCAAAAAGCCTCATCGTTGATGCGGGATCGTCAATCAATCCTACCCCAACCTCACTCATAGGAGGTCTTCGTGAAGAAGATCTACCGACCGGGCCTTGAACGCGTGCTCGCTCTTGCGGCCGCGATCGTGGTCGATGAGCGAGGGCGCCTTTTAACCCACTGGCACAAGGACCGTGGTCAATACTGGCCTTTCAGTGGAAAAATGCAAGATGCGCTTGGTCAAGACATCATTCGCATTGTCCCGGCCGACGAAGTCGACGGCGTCATCCGGAAGCTTTCACGCATGCAACGCGAGTCGCGCCGTGCCGCGGTGCGTCGCGAGGTGTGCCAAGAAGGTGATGAGGAAATGCAGCCGCCGATCGTCCGCCGCCCCTTGCGAACAGCGCACGCCCGCCGCCAGGTCAAGTTCCTTTTCGACTACCCGATGATTCGACTACGCAACAAACGCGGCGATGGTACGAGATACACCAAGCCCATTCCGACCACGTCTGCCATCTTCTGCTCTCTCACCGTCATTCCACCGGACTGGATGGAGGACTTCCAGCGGGCAAGCGGAAACGATCCGCGCGTTTACTTTGCACCACTGGATGAAATCCAGCGCGGAGTAACGTCTACCGGCCGACCCATCAGTTTAGACCTCTACCGTATCCTCGAGGCAATCTGCTTCCACGGCCTCTTTGGATTCCAACTAGTATAGCCCCTCCGCCCCCTCGTGTGCGGAGGCGCTTTCATATCGACTTCTTTAGCCAATCTTTACAAAAACCTCGGTCGATCGTACTCTAAGATGGTGTCTATGGTCGACCAAAAGATTGAGTACAACTTTGACGAACTCGTGGATCTTATTAAAAAGAACTATGAGCAACCTGATCTTGATCTAATCGGGCGAGCTTATGCGTTGGCTGCCAAAGCGCATGAGGGGAAAAAACGCCAAACGGGTCATGACTACATTGTTCACCCTTTGGCTACCGCCTATAAATTGGCACAAATGCGATTAGGGATGAGCTGCTTAGCCGCCGGACTCCTACACGACGTCGTCGAAGATACCGATATTACGATCGAACACCTACAGACAGAATTTGGAGAAGATGTTGCCAAGCTTGTTGAAGCGGTCACCAAACTCAAAAAACTCAAATACGTCGGCAACGATATTTACGCCGAAAATATGCGGCGGATGTTTTTGGCTATGGCCGAAGACGTGCGTGTCGTATTCATTAAGTTTGCCGATCGTCTACACAACTTGCGTACCCTCTTTGCTCGCCCCAAAGAAAAACAACTTCGCATCGCCAAAGAAGTCCTGGAAATCTATGCTCCCATCGCTAACCGATTGGGCATGGGAGAGATGCGTGGTGATTTGGAAGATTTGGCGTTCATGCATGCCGATCCGAAAGCGTATCAATACGTCAACACACTCTTGGAACGCCAAGTTAAAGAAAAGGAGATGGTTGTAAATCGCACCATGGAAGAGGCGAAGAAAGACTTGCAAGAAAACGCCATCGAGCCCATCTCTATTCACGGTCGCGTGAAGCGTTTGTACAGCCTGTATCGCAAACTGGAAAAGTATAACGACGACATTAACAAAGTTTACGACATCATCGCTATTCGTATTATTGTTTCCGACGTCAGTCAATGCTATGCCGTTCTTGGCATTCTGCACAAACGCTGGAAACCGCTCCCCGGAAGAATTAAAGACTACATTTCTCAACCAAAGCCCAATGGCTATCAGTCTTTGCACACGACCATCTTTGCCGATCGCGGAGCGATTGTAGAATTACAAATCCGTACGCAAGAAATGCACGATCATGCCGAATACGGTATCGCCGCCCACTGGAGATACAAAGAAGGTGGTCGCGTACGAGCCAAAGACATGAAATGGATGGACGAGCTGGCGCAAATCCACAAAGCCATTGATAGCAATCAGGACTTTTTAGGACAACTAGAAGACATGAAGCTGGAGGTATTCAAAGACCGTATTTTCGTCCTGACTCCCAAAGGCGACGTGATTGATCTCCCAGAAGGTTCAACGCCGGTGGATTTCGCTTATGCCATTCACACCGACGTGGGCGATAAATGCATGGGCTGCCGCGTCAACGACAAAATGACCAACTTAGATACCGAGCTCCAGTCTGGCGACATGTGTGAAATTATTTTAGACAAAAAACGCAAAGGTCCGAACGCGGACTGGCTTAAATTCGTCAAAACCCACCACGCGCGCACAAAACTACGCGAAGCCACGCGCAGTTCGGTCAAAGTGTGGCTCGACAAAATGGTCGGGCCGAAAAGGAAAAACAAAGGAGCTTAATCTGCGAGACGATGGAGGAGTTCACGCAGCTCTTCTTTGGAATAGTAATGCAAAACGACCTTTCCTTTTCCGGCGCGGTCGAGAATCTCAACTTTGGTTCCGAGGATTTCGCGCAAACGGCGTTCATGGTCAAGAAGATTTGGATCTTTGGCATGGGTAGATCCGATTTTTTTAACTCCGCTGGCGCGCGTCTCCGCTTCGCGGACAGTCATACCAGACCCGTTCACCATGGCGTGAAACAACTGTTCACGTTTCGCTAGATCTGTTTCCGCCAACAAGGTGCGGGCGTGACTTTTGCTAATCTTGCCGTCGACTAACGCAGTTTGCATCTCGCTTGGCAAGTCGAGCAGACGCAAGGTGTTAGCCACCACCGAACGGCTCTTCCCCACGCGCCGAGCCACGTCATCCTGTGTCATTCGAAACTCTTCTATCAACGCTTGATACCCCACCGCCTCTTCCAAAGCATTCAAATCCTGGCGCTGAATATTTTCAATCAAGGCTAACTCCAGTTTTTGCTGATCATTCGCCGTGCGCACAACCACCGGAACTTCTTTGAGTCCCAACATGGTGGAAGCGCGCAAACGACGCTCCCCAGCGATCAATTCGTAACGTCCGTCTGGCAATTCGGTAACCACGAGCGGCTGCAGCAATCCATGCTCTTTAATCGAAGCAATTAAATCTTCCAGCTCCGACGGAGAAAAATGCCGTCGCGGCTGGCGCGGGTTAGGCACGATCAACGCGAGGGCCACTTCACGTACGCCTGAACCACTCGGCGTTGTCAGGGCCGGACTCGCTGCCACCAATGGTTGTTTCATGGGGATCAATGACCCGAGTCCCCTTCCTAAGCCGGATGATTTGTTCATAATTCCTCTCTATATAAAAATTCGCGAGCCAATCGTTCATAGGCCTTAGCGGCTTTACTCGCAGGATCGTAACGTAAAATGGATTGTCCAAAACTCGGGGCTTCCGCCAAACGCACACTGCGCGGAATCACCGAACGGTAAATGGTGTCTGGGAAATACTTGTACAATTCCGAGAACACTTCTTGCGACAACTTCGTACGAGGATCAAACATCGTGATCACCGCTCCCATCACTTTCAATTCCGGTTTCAAGGATTGTTTGATCAAGTCGATCGTGCCAAGAAGTTGTCCCAATCCTTCCAAGGCGAAATATTCCGCTTGCACCGGAATGAGCACGGAGTCCGAAGCCACCAATCCATTAATCGTGAGAAGTCCAAGCGACGGAGGATTATCGATCAAAATATAATCAAAATCGTTACGCACCTCAAGCAATGCTTGATGCAATTTGTGCTCACGAGCCAGTTCGTTGACTAACTCGACTGCGGCCCCCGCAAGCGAAGGAGAGGCGGGAAGGATTTTCAGCCCTTCATGTTCGGTAGGAATGATCAAATCTTTAATACGATGGGAGCCGATCATCGTTTCATAGGTTCCTCCGGGAATTTCTCGATAGTTAATACCGAAGGCGGATGAAGCATTGGCTTGAGGATCCAAATCCACAATCAACACAAACTTCCCCAAGTGCGCCAAATATGCCCCTAAGTTTACACTGGTGGTTGTTTTACCCACCCCTCCCTTTTGATTGACCACCGAAATAATATGCGCCATAGCTAGTCTATTTTACCGCAATCGCACCACAATGAAAAATACCACCACGGCTTGAACCACCAAGGCATAGCGCAATGGAATATCTCCCACACGTTTACTGAGCGCGTTATGAAAAAGAAAATGCAAACGATACACCGGACGTACAAAACGACTTTTGGTTAATTCATAATAACCGACCAGCGGATCAGGAAGAATACTGCCAATCATGGCTAAAGAAAATACCAAACGCTGGGTAGATGTTCGGGTGGCGAGCAATATCAACACCAAACTCGTTGCCGCACATGCATCAATAAGTAAAAACCGCAACCAACGGCGCTTCTCGCGGGTATGGCCGTGGTAATAGCACTGGACGTGCTTTGAGTCGCCGTGAGGAATGGTATCAACAAGAAAATGAGAGGCGAGTCCTATAATGAAACCGAGGACGGGGTTACCGATTCTTGCCCCAATAAACGCTCCGATAGCAGCATGCGTGGTCATGGTCATAATGTGGGATAAAGAGGCAGAGCGTCGACCAGTATAACAAAAAACCGCCAGCCTGTCGCTGACGGATTTTTGGTTGCGGGAGTCGGATTTGAACCGACGACCTTCGGGTTATGAGCCCGACGAGCTGCCTGGCTGCTCCATCCCGCGGGGGAAGAATACGCTTTCTCAGGCTATCTGTCAATCTTCAGGCAAAAATAGGCCCTTGAAAAAACACAGGGGGTTTGCTAGTATTGCCCTGCCACAAAACAGGCCGCGGTGGCGGAACGGTATACGCGAAGGTCTCAAACACCTTTGCCCGCAAGGGCTTGAGGGTTCAAATCCCTCCCGCGGCACCAGATGGATATGGGAGACGAGACTTCTGAAAAACTCGATATGCAAGGCGCGGGACAGCGAGCTCTGAGACGTATCCAAAATATACGTTGAAGAGCGAGCAGGGACCCGCAACGCAGCAGATCGAGGAATTTCAGAAGTCGCAGTTTACAAGGCGGGGTAGCTCAGTTGGTTAGAGCGTGGGACTCATAAGCCCGAGGTCGGCGGTTCGATTCCGCCCCCCGCTACCATGGTCACCGTCGGACATCCGACGGTGTTCGTGTATTTAAACGACGGATCAACGTCAGTTTTTTGAACACAATTTGTGTTCAATTTTTCATTTTGAGGGTCAGGAAGATGGTATACTCCCGACCCGCTTTTAGCGGGAGGCACCAAATCAACATCAACCTGATATCAACGAGATGTCGATCTGATGCCTATGTGGTGCTCATATCCAAAAGTGGAGGCACGACCTATTCCCTCCATGTACATAACGAAAGGCGGGGCACAGTGGCCCCGCCCATATAATCTGATCACTCCCGATCCTCTAAAAGGCCCCCTCACTACTCATACCGCAAGGCCTCAATGGGATCCAAACGAGCAGCACGGCGGGCGGGGTAATAACCGAAGGCGATGCCGACGACGGTAGAAACACCCACCGAGGCAATAATGGCCACAGGCGGAATCACAAAGGTCCAGCCATCCACAAAGTGCGAGAGGGCTAAAGAAGCCAAGGCAGAAAACCCGACCCCTCCCACAATCCCGATCAATCCACCAAACAACGTAAGGATCACTGCTTCCAACAAAAACTGCCGCAGCACTTCGCTTTCCGTGGCACCGATCGCTTTGCGCAAACCAATCTCGCGGGTACGCTCAGTTACCGACACAAGCATGATGTTCATGATACCGATTCCACCCACCACGAGCGAAATCGCCGCAATCGACGCTAGCAGTAATGTAAGAGCAAAGCCGACAGCGCCGATAATCGCCACCGCGTCTGACTGCGAAGAAACGTTAAAATCATCTTTGGCCAAATCTTGTTCCGGATTATCTAGGTTGTGGCTGTCGCGCAAAATGGCACGCGCGTCGTCTTTGGCCGCTTCAATCTCCGTGGTCGCTTTGGCAGCAATATAGTTCACGTAATCAACGCCTAACAATTCTCGCTGCGCCGTGGTTACCGGCAAGTACACGCGCCCATCAAGGTTCGAGAAGAACTTACTCCCCTGCACCCCCATGACCCCAATAACGCGCACTGACAAATTTTTGACTTGCACGCGCTCGCCGATTGGATCTTGATCACCAAACAAGTCGTGAGCAAGGTCATAACCAAGCACAGCCACGCGCGCGTGAGCGTCTACGTCGTCTTTTTCAATAAACCGCCCGTTGATCACTTCCGCCGGAAACACATCTAACTGATGCTCATCGACCCCGGCAATATCGGTGAAAGTACTGTTTTGCCCAGCACTCACCGACGTTGTGGTGATCACCACGGCAGAAACGAAAGAAAACGGACCTTGCTTTTGCAGCATCTCAACATCATCCATCGTTACCGTCTGTTCAGTAAAGGCCGACGGCGGACCACCACCCGCATCTCCACTCCCCGCTTCAACAAACACTAAATCCGATCCTAAGTTTGAAACCTGATTCAAAACGTATGATTGTGCTCCCTGCCCAAGCGACAGCATCAAAATCACCGCGCCAATACCAATGACGATACCAAGTACAGTCAACAGCGAACGCGAGGTGTTGCGCCGTAAGGACTCAGTTGACGTGGAGAAAAGATCAAATGCGCGCATAATTAGAGAATCTTACCGTCACGAATACGAATCACTCGATCACTATAACTTGCCGCCTCTTCTTCGTGCGTAACCATAACCACGGTTCGTCCTTTTTTCTTAGCGAGATCACGCAGAATCTCCAAAACTTGATGGCTAGAGACGGAATCCAAATTTCCCGTCGGCTCATCGGCAAAAATCACAGACGGCGTATTAACCAACGCGCGAGCGATCGCCACTCGCTGTTTTTGACCACCAGAAAGCTGGCTCGGCAGATAGGATTCACGTTCCGTAAGTCCTACGTCTGCTAAAGCTGCTTTGGCGCGGGTCATACGTTCCGCTTCCGGGCGTTCCGCGTAAAGCAGTGGCAGAAGCACGTTCTCTAAAACGGTTAAACGCGGCAGTAAATGAAACGCTTGAAAAACAAATCCTATTTTACTCAAACGTAGCTTGGCACGAGCGACTTCATCGAGCGATCCCGTGTCTACCCCATCAAACATGTACACTCCCTCATCCTGACGATCTAACAAACTCAAAATGTGCATCAAGGTCGATTTTCCCGAACCAGATGGCCCCATCAACGAAACAAACTCCCCCGCGCCGACCGACAAGGTAACCCCATGCAACACCGGGGTTTGTGTTTCCCCGTTGATGTAGGTTTTGGTGATTGCCCGCAAATCAATCAGCGGCGCGGACATAGGCATTAGTTAGTTTTGAGTGAAACAATAATTGTTTCACCTTCCCCGAGTCCATCCACAATTTCCATGAGCCCATCGTCGGCGCGCAAACCCACACTGACCGTTCGTTCAACATAGGAATCCCCCTCTGGGACGCGCACGTATTTGACTCCATTCTTTTCCAAAACAGCTCGACTTGGAATAGTCAGCACGTTCGTCTTTTGCGCGGTCAAGATGGTAACATTAGCGCTCATCCCTGGTTTGATAACGGACAAATCCTGATCCGCATTCAAGAAAACGTTCGCCGAGTAAAAGACCACGTCTTGAATAACCGTTTGCGCCGGGTCAATCGCACCGACGGTACCGGAAAATACACGATCGTCTCCCAAAGAGTCGAAGGTAATTTCAGCGGTTTGACCAATAGCTACTTTCGCGACATCCGCCTCTGGCAAATCAAGTGTTACGGCATACGTATCGCTAGAAGAAAGAACCGTTAACACGGGAACTAACGCCGAAGCAGATTCCCCTGGATCAATCTCCCGTACCGTCACGGTTCCGGTGATAGGAGAAATAATCTGAGCGTCGCGCAAACGGGCGGCGGCCGCGGAAACATTCGCCTCCGCTTGCCCAACGGCCGCTTGATACGCAGCAAGATTCACAGCACGCGGATCAGCCGTAGCACTCACGTAAGACGCTTGCGCGCGAGCCAAATCTGCTTTTCGAGAATCCACCACGGTTTGCGCATCAGCCACATCGAGCGACATGGCTTGATCAGCATTGGCAGACGCTTGACGCGCGACGCGCAAACCAGATCCCATAGACACCAATGAAGATTGAGCGGCACTGATCGTCGACTTAAAAGCGACTAAGTCATCTAACGAAAAAGCATCTGAGTCCGCGGAGGTAGCATCCAACACTCGACTGGTATCGGCAAGCGTTTCATACGCGTCAGCATAGGCCACTTCGGCAGCTTCGGCCGCCGCCGTGGTATCCGTACCATTTAACGCCCACAATGCTGCTTCGGCCGTGTCCCGGCTGTCAGCGGCACGTTCAAAAGCGGCTTGCGCGGCAGGTAACGCGTTTACATCTTCTGCACCGAGCACTTCATCGAAACCACGGTTAAACAATGGATTCTCTACACCCAATACCGTATCCGCCGATGCTAAAGCCTGACGAATCTCCGTTACGAGCGAACGCAGGGCATCGACCACATCTTCTTTGGCTTGCTGCGCGTTGACGGTTGTTTCCGTCTTCACGCGTTCCACGTCTTGCTCTGCCGCCGCCAAGGCCGCTTCGGCAACGGCGATATCTGCCTGGCTAACACCCGTGTCTTCATCAGAAATCCCGGCTTCTTTTTCCGCCAAGGTGGCTTTAGCCTCGTTCAATCCTTCCAGCGCTTGAGCATAAGAGGCTTGCAGGGTGCCAGCATTTAGCACGGCCAGCACCTGACCGCTTCGCACCGCATCACCCACCTTTACGGAGACCATACGCACCACTCCAGAAGTACCGAACGAAAGCTCTACGTCGCTTTCTGTTTCCACGGTACCAGTCACTTCTACCGTCTGCACAACATCCGTGCGCTTCACCGTTTCCGTCGTCATGGTTGAAGCGGAACCACCTCGCGTTGCCGCGTACGCCCCTCCACCAATCAAAAGAACAACCCCTCCAAGCGCCATGAGCAAACGTTTACGTTTCATCATATACAATAACAACAAACAAGATTGAGAGACTAGTATGACAGAAATTGGCAAAAAATCAAGCCCCTTCTTGATGCAAAAGATCTAGAGTCTGTTTGGCAGCGCGATCCCAGGTAAGTCGCTGTACAACGTTCTGTCCTTTTTGTGCTAATGCTCGCGCTTTTTCTGGACTATCAAGCAGCGAGATAATTTCTCTCTTGAGGCTTCGATCACTACGAAAGTCAACAACAATAACCGCATCGTTCGCCACTTCACTCACCGCACCGACGGGCGTAGTAATAACCGGCGTTTCCACAGCCATGGCCTCAAACGGCGGTAAGCCAAATCCTTCGGCGAGCGAGGTACAAAGATACAGCTCCGCGTTGGCGTAGAGGATCCACTTCTCTTGTTCTGTTACTGGCCCCGTGTAGCGAATGACTTCCGGGGCGTAATAACGCCAGCGTGCGTTCACCTGTTCGATGGCAGCAAACGTTGCATTACTCTTCCAACCAGACGTACCAACAATCACATACTGCAACGTACGCGCCAACATTGGGCACGCGGTCAATACGGCTTCAAAAGCTTTTATCGCCGTTATCAAGTCTTTTCGAGGCTCTACCGTGGCAACGGAAACAATATAACGCTGTACAATCCGCAAACGCTCTCGCAATTCCTTGGTCATCGCATAATCCTTGCGACGACGAGGCATCACACCCTCCCAAACAACGGAAATCTTTTCTCGAGAGTCAGGAAACGCATCAATGACGTCATCTTTGACACGTAGCGAGGGGACCAACAGACGACGTGCGCGACGCACGCTATGAGGCAGGACTAATTTAAGGGTAAACACTTGTTGCAAAACAGAATCAGGAAACCATTCTGGATGCTTGAGAATAAATAAATCATGGATAAAGGCGACGGATGGCACCGTCAATCCAAGCGGGAGAAGTCCCGTGGGAGAAAAAAAGAGATCAATCCCTGCGCGATGCACCGCTTGTGGCAGGGCAAGATGATGTCCAATAAACGGAATCGATCGTACGGGAGCGACGACGGAATCCTCGCCAAAAAGTACGATCTCCTCAGGAGCTAAGTGTTGAAGAGCAGCAATAATGGCGCTGGTATATTGATGTACCCCGCTCACCCGTTCAATCTTTGGGCGGACTACCGCGCGAGCATCAATCCCAATACGCATAACGCTCTCACACAAAAAACTTAAAAAAGATGTTCTGCGATTCCTTTCGTTAGGACAAGAACGATCAATCCTGCTGTCACCATTCCACCTACGATAGCCGGAAAGGCAACCCGCGGGCGAATCCCGAATAATACTGCCGCCACCGATGCTGTCCACACACCCGTCAATGGAAGCGGAATAGCAACAAAAACAAACAAAGCAACGGCTCCGTATGTTTGATAATTCTTTTCAAATCGTAAACGCGTGCGATGGAAGAACCATACAAAAAACCGATGCAAAAGTGGAATCCGCCGATCTGACCAAGCGACGAAAATCTGGAGTCCAAACAGCAGCGGCAAAACAGGCAACGCATTCCCCGCATATACGACCGCTAAGGCATGCGGAATAGAAAAACCATAAACCTGCAGCGCCAAAGGCAACGTCACGCGCAATTCGCCGATGGGAACAGCAGAAAGGAAAAAGAGGAAAAGATCTTGCATACTCTGCCTACCAACTAAACACCCTATACACCCAATCGGCTAACCCCTTTGCCTCTTGTACCCGCGTGTACTTGGTATCTGAACCGAGCAAAACAATAAATACGTCACCCGACCCTTCGCGACGTACCCCAACCCCAATGCAATAACCCGCCTCTGGCAAATATCCGGTCTTACCGCCGAGCATCGTAAACGGTGGCTGGTTTATAAAGCTCGTCAATAACTCATCTGTTGATTCAATCGTAACAACACGACCGCTCGCCTGTGTGATCGTTACCTGGCTCATCACGATCGTATCTGCAATCTCCGGCACCTCTTGTACAGCCGAAAGCAAGGCGACGAGGTCTCTGGCGGTGGAGACGTTATTAACGGATAAACCTGTCGGATCACGAAAGATCGTGTGGGCCATGCCGAGCGCTTGAGCTTTCGCGTTCATCTTGGCGACAAAGTCTGTTTCCGAAAAACCGGAGATGCGCGCTAACGACATGGTCGCCGTATTGTCTGAACCAATCAAACTAGCATGCAGCAAATCACGGACGGTTATTGGATCATTTGCTGCCAAATATACCCTCCCACCCTCGCGATAATCCTCATCAACGACGCTTCCCGGTCCGTTTAGATTAGGTTGGGTTTCCAAAAATACCAAGGCCGTCATGAGCTTGCTAATACTCCCGATCGGACGCACCTCATCAGCATTTTTTTCATACAATGCTGCCCCGCTCTTTCGATCTGTAACCAACACGCTTCGAGCACTCGTCACAACCCCCATACTGCTGTCGTCCAGACGTTTAGGAATGCGGTCGGGAGCTGTGGGCAAGCTAGCACTCACCAGTCGACCCAACACCCCGCTTGCTGGATAGGCTGCGGCCGTTGGTAATTGCGCGGACTGTTCAAGCACGGCTCCATCAACAGGAACAAACTGAATCAAGCCAATCGCCAATACTGCCTGCATCATCGCGCGTAAAAACATAAGCGTTATTTCCCTCCTTTATACGGAGGACGGGGGATGGTCTTCCGTCGGACTCGCCGCCTCCTCGATCAATTTGGTAATCCGCTCATCATTATGAAAGCGCTCGAACTCCGGCAGGTCTGTCAGGGTCGACACACCTAAATGCCGCACAAAATCCGCCGTCACCGTGTATACAAGTTGTAACCGCGATGCGTCTTCCCGTTCTTCCACTAATCCACGAATCAATAAATTACGAATGATCACCGAGCAATTGACGCCACGAATCTGCTCGATCTCCGGTTTGGTGACGGGTCCGCGATAGCAAATCACCGAAAGCGTTTCCAACTGCGGACGCGTGAGCTCTCCGGCAAATTCGTCTTTGACGAGCGAAGCAATCAGCGCTCCATGTGCTGGATTGGTGACAAACTGCACCGTCCCTTCATGATCCAATAGATGCACTCCCGACTCTGCCGTATTTTTTTCTTTCTTCAACTCCGCGACGCAGGCTTGTACTTCTTCCAGCGAACTAGTTAACACCTTGGCAATGGCGCGTAAGCCAACCGGCTTACCAGAGGCAAAAATGATCGCTTCCACTTCCGTTTTTGTCATAATCATTATTCTACGCGGTGTAATTCAATTTCTCCGAACTCCGAAGCTTGCACCGCAGTAATCAACTTTTGCTTCATCAGCTCCAATAATGCCAGAAAACTCACTAGCACGTCTACCCGCGAAGCCGCTCCTTTAGTGATGTCGCGGAAGGTCATACGCGCACGATCGAGCAGTACGGTGTGAATCTGTTTGATGCGCTCTTCCACGCTTGCCACACGTTGCATCGAAGTCTCTTGCAAGCTAAAGAACGGCTGAAGACGCTTAAGCAACTCGTCAAACGAGGTGGAGAGCTCCCCCATCGTCGCGTTCATGGGCGGTCGGAACTTTGTTTCCGGTGGAACATAGGTGCGCTGGCGTCCGTAAGAAACGGCACTGCTCGTCATCAGCTGGTCAATGTATACCGTTGCGTCCACAAACTCACGATACAGTTTTAACTGTGCCGCCAAAGCATCCGCCTCTTCCTCTTCTTCCGGATCTTCGGGCAAAATAGCACGCGATTTCAGATAAATCAGTTTTGCCGCCACCACCAAGAAATCTGCCAGTTCATGACTTGGCACCTCATGACTATTCACATATCCCAAATAATCTTCTGTTACCTTGGCAAGCGAGACGTTGGTGATATCTAAATCTTCCTTCTCGATTAATTCGAGGAGAAGTTGCATTGGTCCGGCAAATTGATCGAGCGTGACTTCGAAAAACATTTAGGTATCCAATTTAATGTGCACCTCTTTTAAGGACTTTTCCGGCAATGGCGTTGGTGCCCCCATCATCTGGTCATACGCGTGACCATCCTTAGGAAATGCAATCACCTCGCGAATGTTTGGCTCACCAGCCATAAGCATAACGATGCGATCAATCCCTGGAGCAAATCCACCGTGCGGCGGAGCACCAAAAGTAAACGCTTCCAGCATATGTCCAAAGCGTTTCTGTTGCTCTTCTTCGGTGATATTCAACAGATCAAAAATGCGCTTCTGCAATTCTCGTTCATGAATACGAATACTTCCTGAAGAAAGTTCATACCCGTTCAACACCAAATCGTAGGCGTTGGCACGAATCGACATCACGTCCTCACCTTTCATGAACTTCTCTTTGTCTTCCTCGTGAATAGAACAGAACGGGTGATGCTTGGCAGCGATGTTTCCCTCGTCGTCCACTTCGAACATCGGGAAGTCGAGCACCCAAGCAAAAGCGAGTTCGTTGGGATCATTTTTGTTGATCCGCAAGTCAGGCTTATCGGTGCCATACTTTTCTAAACACTCGGCATACGTTAAACGAGGAATCGGAACGGAGCTAATCTTCTTTTCAGGAAAAAGCGTTCGTACGAGTTCCAAAAACATCGCCTCCGTATATTGTAAGATGTCTTCCTGCTTCACAAAAGACATTTCAAAGTCCAGCTGCGTGAACTCCGGTTGACGATCTCCACGCTGGTCTTCGTCGCGGAAACAACGGGCGATTTGGAAGTAACGCTCAAAACCCGCAACCATCGACAGCTGCTTAAACTGCTGGGGAGATTGCGGCAACACGTAAAACTTCCCTTCATGCAAACGTGACGGCACAATATATTCGCGCGAACCTTCCGGCGTACCTTTCATAAGAATCGGTGTCTCAATCTCCACAAAATGATTCTTATGCATGTAGTCACGGAAAAACGAAATAATCTTGTCACGCAAACGCAAGTTGCGTTGCATGCGTTCTGAACGCAAATCCAAGTAACGGTATTTCAAACGCAACTCTTCATTGACACCCATGGTGTCTTTATCAATTTCAAAAGGAGGGGTCGCGGACACATTCAATACGGTCACTTTTTTCACCCCCACTTCCACCGTTCCGGTAGCCATGTCCGGATTAATTTGCTTCTCTCCGCGCGCGTTCACGACACCTTCGATCTCGACAACATATTCATGTCCAAGTGCGTCAACAACCGCCGCGGTCGCTTCATCCAAATCCGGCTTGTAACACACGCACTGCACCGTCGCCGACCCGTCGCGCAGAACCACAAACACCAGCTTGTCTCCAACGCGTCGGACATTTTCTACCCAGCCGTTCAACTTCACCGTCTCTCCTACCTTTTGTACCGTCTCATTATTCCACGTACGTTGCATACAAAATGATTATTCAATTTCAATCAATCCTACATAGCGCACAACAACACGATCCGGATCTGCATACGACCCGCCGATCGTTTGCGCCAAAGAAACTACGGAGTCTTTGAGGAGATCATAGAAAATGATTTCCCCATCACGATCAACAATCAGCGTATCATCGACCCAATCCAAGACGTAACCGGAAACGACCGTATCGGCGTTACTCTTGTTGGCATCAACTTTGCGTACGCGCACCACGTTATCTCGATAATCCGAAGCATACGAGGAACCGTCAGGAGACAAGAAGGAGTGACCAAAAACGAAATCTCCATCCGTAAAAATCACTCGACCTTGTCCGGTTTTCATGTCCACCAAATGCACAGCCGAAGGGCCAGTCGGCTCGGCACCAAGATTATCTGGAGCGATATAACTCACCCCGATCAACTGATTTGTCGCCGTGTTAATTTGGTATTCGTAAATGTGATTCTCGATGACATAGCTCACCTTCGTCAACTTCTGCGTCTCAACATCGAATGCCCATAATCCATTCAAACCGATCGCATCGCACTCACAAATCTGACGAATGTAAATCGTTTTACCGTCGTCTGAAACAAGAAACGGCTCGGCATAACCCATATCGATACCCAGCTCGGCTGGATCAAGATCGAAAGAAACAACGTTTTTGTTATTATCGAGTTGATTGCCATTTTGCACGTTGAAAGAAACCGCCGCCGTGCGGTTTGCGTAGGCCAAAGAATAATCAACCCAAACCCTGCCATTACGAGAAGCAATTCGTGCGGAATCAGAATTCTCTAGCGTCTGTACGGATCCATCAAGATCAACCCACGCATCACCGCTCGCGGTGTAGCGATGGACAAGAACTTGCTGACCGACCACCTCTGCCCACGTCGAACCACCAAATGACTCATCGGCCTTGATCGACGTCAGTAATCGCGCTTCAGTCGAACCAATTTTTCGCGCATAAATATCCGTCTGATCCACGTCGTCGTTGGCCCAATCCATGGCACCACGATCAACAATGCGCGACGTTTGATACAACACATACGCGCCCGGCTCGACGGTCGGTGACGTCGTATCATCAACAACAGGAACAACAGCTTCATCCGCGTCTTTTTCTAAAAGCGATGGATAGGCACGCACCAAGCCATACCCCACCCCCACAAGGACAACAATCGCCAACAGCTGCCAAAGGATTTTTTTCATACGCGTTCCTCTCCCCTCCTTACAAAGGAGGGGTTGGTGGTGGTCTTACGGATTAAGGCGGTTAATCGTGCGCGGGAACGGAATCGTTTCGCGAATGTGGTGAACACCACAAAGCCAGGCGGTCATGCGCTCGAGACCAAAACCGAATCCCGAATGGGGAACCGAGCCGTAACGGCGCAAATCCAAGTACCACTGGAAGGGTTCTAAGGGAAGACCGTGCTCGTTCATTCGTTCAATCAGTTTATCTAGATCGTCTTCACGCTCTGAACCGCCAATCACTTCCCCATACCCTTCCGGCGCCAACATATCCGCGTTCAGAACACGTGTCGGATCGGCAGGATCGCGCTTCATATAAAACGCCTTCACCTCAATTGGATACTTCTCCACAAAAATGGGGCGATCATACTGCTTGGTCAAGATTGTTTCATCGTCGGCGCCTAGATCATCACGGTCGCCAATATCGCTTCCAAGTTCACGAAGCTTTTTCACAGCCTCGGCGTGTGTCATGCGTACAAACGGAGCTTGCACTTTTTCGAGTGGGGCGACATCGCGCTCAAGAATCAACAACTCAGGACGATTTTTTTCCAAAACACGTTTCACAATATGGCAGACCATGGCTTCCTGGATCTTGATGTTCTCCTCTTGTTCCACAAACGCCGTTTCGGCGTCCATCATCCAAAACTCCGTAAGGTGGCGACGCGTTTTCGACTTCTCCGCGCGAAACACCGGACCAAAATCGAAGACTTTGCCAAAGCTCATAATTCCGGCTTCAATGTACAGCTGGCCGGTTTGCGACAAATAAGCTTTGCCGAGATCGAAATAATCCATCTCAAACAACTCCGTTGTTCCTTCGCAAGAAGTTGGCGTTAAAATAGGCGCGTCGATCTTTATGTACCCGCTATCATTAAAGTACTCGTAAGTTGCATTGATAATCGTGTTACGCACGCGTTGAATCGCCCACTGCTTTTCGCTGCGCAGCCATAGGTGACGTTCATCGAGCAAAAAGTCTGGGCCGTGTTCTTTTTTTCCAATGGGAAAATCTTCCGTGGGAATTTGAATTGCCTCAAACGACGTGCCTTGAATTTCAAAACCCGAAGCCGAACGTGGTTCCGCTTTCACCACTCCACGGACAATCACCGAGGACTCGATCTTTATTTTGTCCAGTGCCTCCCAAGCTTCCGTAGTCATCTCCCCTTGCGAATAGACAACTTGGACACGTCCGGATCCATCGCGCATCTGCAAAAAGAAAATCTTCCCGCTTGATCGGAAGTTATACGCCCAGCCCTTTAATTCCACTTCTTGGCCAACCTTAGACCCGATCTCAGCAATCATTGTATGACTCATAGTATGGGGTATTTTAGCGAATTAGGGTTACTTACACAAGGAGTAATTGGCTGGCCTGGCAGGAGTCGAACCTGCGCTCTTCCCGTTAACAGCGGGATGTTTTGCCATTAAACTACAGGCCAATATAAGCAAAAAACCAGCAGGTTGCTGGCGTTCTCGTGGCGTTTGATCTGTCCGATGCGATCGATTATGCCAAGAAAGCCAGCGGTTGCTGGTTATTATCATTATTGGCGTTGTCGAAGCGACGGAATGTCATAGCTGGACTAAGGATAGAACAACTTGCTCTGCGACGTCAAGGAAACGCTGAGTTCCTTGACAAAAGTCTAATTCGTTGCTATTTTTCTCTGTCGGAAACCTTCCCCCGACACAGAGGACAACATGAGCAACGTCACCCAGACCCCGTCCGCCCCCTTCACGCTCAAGGAAAAAGTGCTCTTCGCAACAGTACTCGGGATCTCTTTTGGGACTCCCGCCGCCTGCATGGTGCATGACTTCCTCACGAAAAACGCAAACGGCTGGTTCATGTGGTGGATGATCGGGATCTTGGGTCTGATCATCACCTTCACGGTCGTCTACCCCATCGTCGTCACCTCCGTCGCCATCTGGAGGAGGCACGGCCCCTCGATCTTCCTCGCCGCCGTGGGATGGGGCACGATCGGGATCTGGGCCGGGATCATGGCCGGACTGTACACGTTCGGCTTCCTCGACAAGCTGATGGACAGTTGGGGCGGACTCGGGCATCTTCTGCTCTCGGCTCCGTTCCTCTGGGTCAGTATGAAATGCTTCGCCCGTCTCGGAACGGAGACGAGCACGTGGTGGAAATCAAGGCACGAGCCCCACGACAAAAAAACGCCCACGACACTCCCCCATCCCCGCTTCTAACTTCTACACCGCACCCCAGAGTGCCACGACGCACTCGCTTCTTATGGGGTGCGGTTCGTGTTTTATAGATTTTTACAGCCTTTTTAGCCGTTTTCTGTCTCACCCCTTGACAGAATCGGCAAAATGTGGTTTAATAGCTCGTCATCACAACGGAGGTCCCGATGACTCTTGCCCGCGCGCCACCATAGGTGGCACTCTCCTGCGACCGCGCTTTCTTCGGAAGGCGCGGTCATCAACTTTTTACGCAAGAATAGAGCCGCGCAGCGAAACGGCGGGGATCACAGGAAAGTGAGCTACTACTAACGATTCGACGACATCATGAAACTGTGGCACGAGCGAGCCAGGTAATCGCAACTGCAACAAGCTTTCAAAGTCTTCTTTCATCGCGTAGCGCACAAGCTTCAACGTATCGTCAGCAATGTGCCGCGCCGCAAACCACTGTTCCGGATCGCGCAGAGTACAATCGCGGCAAACGACCCCGCCTTTCAATCCATGCCACATGTAACTCATCGGAGCGATCCCTTTTTGACAATGGACGCATCGCCCAAGCTCCGGTCGATAGCCAAGCGTTGAGAGTAATTTCAACATAAATCCCGCTGAAATAAAAGCGGAACGTTCCGAGCTAATATTCGGCGCGCCATTTAAGAACCGCATCCACTGATGCACTTCACCGAACAACACCACGTCTTCCTGTCGCGGTTTGGTGCCAATATCAACAAGATGCAGCGTTTGTAATGCCAACGACATCTTATCCGCATCCAACCGAATCGACGGATACGCCTCCAGGCGCTCCACGCCCGCCACCAAGTCACCATAGCGCCCGCGTACCACCATCAGATCACACAAAGCGAACGGCTCTAAATGCGCCGCCAGCTTGGCCTGAATCTTTCTCGCTCCCCGCGCCCGCAACTCCAACTTGCCATGTTCTTGCGTCAACACCGAATAATAGCGATCCGCTTCGTAAGCATCGCGCGATCCCAAAACAATAGCGTTGGTACGAAACGTATAGGACATTTATTTATCCAAAAACGCTTGCAAAATCATCGTCGCCGCCAAAGCATCTTCATCTACTTTACTGCGCTGTTCTTTTTGTATGCGAATACTTTCCGCGGTGGTGTAACTTTCATCTTCTTCAAACACCGGCACATCTGTTTGTAACTTGAGGCGTTCAATAAACGCACGTACAATATCCAGCTGATCGGATGAATGATGGCCACCTTGCGACAACGGCACCCCAACAACAATAGCGTCAATGTCTTCCGAATGGACACGCTGAGATAAGCGACGAATAGTAAGTTCACCTTCATTAGCAATCACTTCAAGCGGCGCGGCCACGTGTGCCTCGTCGTCACCAATCGCCAATCCGATTTTTCGATTGCCGTAATCAATGCCAAGTAAACGCATATGCAGAAAATACTAAATCCTAAGCACGAAATCCGAAACAAATTCTAAATCCTAAATTCTAAAACCTAAAACCGATTTTCACTTTGCGAAGTTCGGATTTCTAATTTGTTTGAAATTTGAGATTTCGTATTTCGAATTTTAAAACCCGACGAGAGGCGGAGGTGTCAAAATCTCCACTCCCTGGTCCGTGACCGCAATGGTCAACTCGAAGTGCGCTGCCCAAGAGCCGTCTGTTGTTTTGATGGTCCATCCGTCATCACCCGTTTCCACTTTGTACGTTCCAAGCGTCACCATTGGCTCAACAGCCAAACACATATTATGAACGATGCGGCACTCGGGGAAATCTTTGCTAACAAAGTTGGGCACGTGCGGATCTTCATGGACTTTATGTCCCACCCCGTGTCCGACGAGGGCGCGGACAATACCGTACTTACCCGCAGCCTGAATTTCTTGCTCAATCGCTTTAGAAATATCGTGAATGTACCCACCAACCTTGGCCGCCTCGATTCCAGTCATCATCGATGCGCGTGTGAGTGTCAACAAGGCTTTGTGCTCCTTAGGCAAACGATCAAATCCACCCACAGGAACCGTCACGGCCATGTCCGTGCACAATTCCTTGTACCAACAGCCAATGTCCAGACCAACTAAATCCCCCGTTTTCAATACTACGTCGCGTGCACCAGATCCATGAACCACTTCATCGTTGACAGAAATACACACCGTGGAAGGAAACCCTTCGTCGGTCGGCCTGGATCGATATCCCAAAAATGACGGTTCCCCACCACCCGCGCGAATAGCTTCTTCGGCGATCGTATCAAGCTGACGGATGGTCACCCCTTCCTTCACCGCATCAATCGCTTTCTGCAGCGCCGAGGAAAGTAACTGTCCGCCTTCGCGCATCGCCGCGATCTCTTCATCTGTTTTTGGATAGGACATACTATGCGCCCAGCAATCGTTTAATTTCCTCCTCCACTTCCTCTATCGTCCCACGTCCATCAATACGATGCAACACGCCCATCTTTTCAAACTCCACCGCCATGGGTTCGGTTTCGTTGTGGTAAATTCCTAGTCGCTTGGCAATTGCTTCTGGTCGATCATCCACACGCTGCATCACGGCTTGACCACACACATCGCATACACCTTCCACTTTTGGTGGATCGATATCTACGTGGTAAATCTTAGCACAACCAGAACAGGTGCGACGCCCCGCTAAGCGCTTGATTGCCTCCTCATCGGAAAGCTCAATCATGAACACATGCGTTGGTTGATCAAAAGCAATATACGCGTTGTACTGCTCGATATTGCGTGGGTAGCCATCAATAATATACCCGTTAGCAGCATCCGGTTCTTGCAAGCGTACCTTAAGTACGTCGAGCGCCACGTGATCCGGAACCAAACCGCCGTTAGTGGTAATATCTTCAATCAACGCCCCAAGCTCGGTGCCAACGAGCTTCTTTTGCGCCTCACGCAACAGTTGCCCCATCGACATGGCTGGCAATTGCAAGCGCTTAGCCAAACGTTCCGCCTGTGTCCCTTTCCCTGCCCCTTGTGGTCCGAAAATCAAGATTTTATACATAGATGTTGCGGTAGTATAACAAGTTTCTTTGTAATCGAAAAACCTTCTAAAATGCTTCGCTCGCAAGGCGCGGGGTGTCAGCGCCGGAGCTCTACTGAACGTAGGGCGAACGCTGACTCGAACCCGCAACGCCGCGAGCAGACATTTTAGAAGGTTTTTACGCTCCTTCGTATTCGTGCATGGCCATCTGTGCCTCAATCTGCTTGATCATATCGATAATCACCGACACAACGATGATCATCGACGATCCGCCAATCACGAGCGACTGCGAACCGGTAAACTGCTGAACGATCACTGGAAGGATAGCAATTACGGCAAGGAAAAGCGCGCCCAAGAACAACAAACGATTAAGTGTCCATTGCAAGTATTCGGCCGTAGATTTACCCGGACGAATGCCGGGAATAAATCCTCCTTGCTTCTGCAAGTTCTCTGCAATACGATCGGGGTGAAACACCACCGCAGCATAGAAGAAGGTAAAGGCAAATACAAGAACAAAGTAACTCACTCCATAAACCGCTTGATTTTGGAAGAGGCCAACAATCGTCGTTGCTGCATGAGCAATAAACGGTGTCTTGGCATTCACAAAGAATTGCGCCAACGTGGTTGGAAATAAAATAATGGAAATAGCGAACAAAATAGGAATCATTCCACCCACGTTAATCTTTAACGGCAAATTGGAATTAACTCCCCCAAGAGAACGAGATCCTTGACGCATACGCGCATACTGCACGGGAATGTTGCGTTGGCTCTCATTGACATACACCACACCAACAACAGAAATAATCAACAAGCCTAGAAACAAAATAGCGTTGAGTGTTTGTGAAGCGTCAAAGGTAGCCACGGCACGCTGCAAAGCGGTTGGCAAACCGGCAATAATACCTGCAAAAATAAGAATAGACACGCCATTACCAACGTTTCGCTCACTAATCAATTCTCCCAACCACATAAGGAAAATGGTTCCGGCGGTCATCGATAAAATAGCTATCCACAGTGTCCAACCACCCGCATCGACCGTCAATCCATTGGATTGAGAGCTAAGCAATCGAATAATGCTGTAGCCTTGCAAAAAAGCAAGCGGTACGGTTGCCAAGCGGGTATATTGATTGATTTTTTGACGCCCGCGTTCCTCCTTTTGCATCTCTTCCAAAGAAGGGATGATCATTCCCAGCAGCTGGAAGATAATCGAAGAGGTGATGTACGGACCAACTCCCAAAGCAATAATGGAAAAATTCTCAAGCGTTCCGCCAGAAAACAAGTTCAACAATCCTAGCACTTGATTGGAAGCAAAAAAATCGGAGAGAGCCGAAGCGTCAACACCAGGAACAGGAATATGGGCGATCAAGCGAAATAACACCAGGATCCCAAGGATCATCAGGATGCCATTGCGCAAGTCCTTCACTTTCCAAAATCGAAGGAGCGAGCTCATAAAAGTCTTATAAAATTTTTCCTCCCGCTTTCTCGATCTTTTCTTTCGCTGAAGCAGAAACCGCGCACCCTTTCACGGTGTAAGCAGCAGTCAGTTCACCAACAGCGAGCACTTTCACCTTACGAGCAGAGGCTGGAATCAATCCTGCCTCTTTAAGCGAAGCCACCGAAACAATCTTTTTTCCATCAAAGTGCTTGGCTAAAGCAGCAAGGTTGACTACCGCAGACTTTGTTTCCAAGCTCTTGAACCCGCGCAACTTTGGCTGAGCCAAAATCGTACGCTTCAATCCCAAGCGACGCAATCCAGAAACACCGGAACGAGCAGTTTGTCCCTTTCCTCCGCGACCGGAATAGGTTCCGGTAGAACCTAAACCGCGACCAACGCGCTTACGCGCCGTTTTGGCTCCTTTGGCTGGTTTAATGTTGTGAAATCCAAGCGCCATACTTATTTGCTTTCTACCTTTTTGCGCTGCAAGGTGCTGGTGGTTTCCCGCAGCATGTGCAAGGCTTTAAAGGTCGCTTTTACCGTGTTGATTTTATTGCTGGATCCCATGATTTTGCTGACTGCGTTTGGCACACCAGCGAGCTCAAGCACCGAACGCACGGCACCACCCGCTTTCAAACCAGTACCTTTTGGAGCAGGCATTAACAGAATTGAAGAAGCGCCAAATTTGGCCTTGACCGCGTAAGGAACTGTCTCTTGGATAAGCGGTACCTTGACCAACGTCTTCTTAGCAGCACGCACGGCTTTTTCCACGGAGATCTGCACGTCAGCACCCTTAGTAACTCCGAAACCGACTTGTCCGTTGCGATCACCGATGATCAAACAGACACGGAAACGCATACGCTTTCCACCAGCAGTCACACGCGTCACACGGGAGAGCTCGAGAATCTTTTGATCAAACTCGCGAGGTTGTTGTTCCTGACGGCGTCGGGAAGCGCCTGCGCCTCCACGACCACCGCGTCCGCGGTCATTTTTCTTGTCGCCTTGTTCTTTGCCTTTTTCCATAATCTTTAGCGTGTGAAACTAACACCTGCTGATTGAACGGCCTCGCACAACGCCTTCAAGCGTCCATGATACCGGTAAGAGCCGCGATCAACAACTGCATACGTTACTTTAGCCGCCACAGCCTTTTCTCCGAGTTCTTTTCCTACCAATGCAGCGATTTCCATAGGCTTCCCTTTTGTCGTCATCTTCATATCCGAAGCGGCTGCTACGGTCTTTCCTGCGCTATCATCAATCAACTGAGCATAAATATGCTTAGCCGATCGTTTGACCGTCAACCGCGGACGCTCCGCTGTTCCACGAATACGAGAACGTACCCGCGCGGCGCGGAGAAGAGCTTTCTTTCGTTTTTCTTTCGTAACATTTTTCATACGATAGACTATTCACCGGACTTAGCCGCTTTACCAGCTTTGCGGCGAATGACTTCGTCAACATACTTGATCCCTTTGCCACCATATGGCTCTGGAGCGCGGACACGGCGAATCTGAGCGGCAGTTTCTCCAACGAGAATTTTATCAATTCCACTAAGCGTCAACGTATTTTTTTCCACTGCTGCAGCAACACCCTCGGGTAAGATGTAATCCACGGAGTGAGAGTAACCGACATCCAAAACAACTTTATTTCCTTGCACATTAACACGGTATCCAACTCCGACGACTTCTAAGGAAATTTTATAACCATTTAGCACACCTTCAACTGCATTCGCAAGGTTTGCTCGAGTTGTTCCCCAAATAGAGCGGGCAAACACATCGGATCCATTGACCGTCACTGCTAATATTTTGACTCCGGCCTCTTCCTTAATCTCCACGTTAACGGTGGGATGAATAGCCTGAATCAACGTTCCTTTTGGGCCTTTAATGGTAGCCGTTTGTCCGTCGATCACGATATCGACTCCGGCCGGAATGGTGATCGGTTGTTTTCCAATGCGCGACATACTAGAAAATTTCGCAGATAACTTCTCCACCGAGCTTGCGCTTGCGCGCTTCCTTGTTGGTCATCAATCCGTTAGGGGTAGAAACGATAGCAATACCAAGATCAGAAAGCACTTTTGGTAAATTATCGTTCTTCGCGTACACGCGTCCTCCCGGTTTGCTCACGCGATGAATTTCATGAATCACCGCCAAACCGTTTTCGTATTTCAATCCGATGGAAAGCGTTTTACGCACACCATCGACCGTTTCCTGAACGTCACCAACATACCCTTCTTTTTGAAGAATCTTGGCGATAGCCAACTTCATCTTGGAGGATGGCAAAACAACCAGGTGTTTCTTCACCTTTGAAGCGTTGCGCAAACGGGTTAACATGTCTGAGATTGGATCGGTGATCATACGAATCAATTACCAGCTGGCTTTGGTGACTCCCGGAATCTCCCCGCGCTGTGCGAGTTCTCGGAAACAAATGCGGCAGAGGTCGAAGTCACGCATATAGCCGTGGCGTCGTCCGCACTTCCAGCATCGACGCACGACCCGCGTCGAAAACTTCGGTTTCCGCTTTGATTTGACGATTTGAGATTCCGTTGCCATATTATTTGTCCTTCTTGAATGGGAATCCGAGCGCTTGGAACAGAGCCATTCCCTTTTCTTGGCTATGCGCCGTGGTAGTAATGTTAACTTGCAGTCCCAAACTCACTTCCGCATCTTCCGGAGATACCTCTGGAAAGGCCAACTGCTCACGGAAACCGTAGGCGAAATTCCCCTGCTTGTCAATCGAGGAAAGTCCAATACCACGGAAATCGCGCACGCGAGGGAAGGAAAGATTGACCAATTTATCCAAGAACTCCCACATACGCTTGCCGCGCAACGTTACGACCATACCAACCGGCATACCTTCACGAATTTTAAAGGTAGCAATCGATTTACGCGCCAACGTTTTTACCGGCTTTTGTCCTGAAATCTTGGTAAGGGTAGCTTCTACCGCATCAATGAAGCGGGAGTCTTTCAATCCTTTTCCGAGTCCAGCATTTAAGGTCACTTTCGTAATGCGCGGTACTTGATGCACATTGCTCAAACCAAGCGCTTCTTTCAGGCGAGGGGCGATGGTCTTGTTGAAATCGCGAGCGTTTAACTGCATCATACTTATTCAATATCCTCAACCTTCTTGGCCTTTTTCAAGACCCGAACTTTGATCTTTTTTCCGTCTTTATCCAAGAATTTATAACCGACACGTCCAACCTTGCCTTTTGTATCAATTAACTGAACGTTAGAGGCATGCATCGGAGCGGCGTATTCGATCTTTTGACCGGCCTTGTCTCCACGGCCTTTCAAGTGGCGGGTGCGCATGTTTACCCCTTCCACAATCAAACGCGAAAGATCTGGGAAAACTTGGGTCACCTTCCCTTCCTTGCCTTTTGCCGCGCCAGTGATGACACGAACTTTGTCGCCAGTTTTGATCTTCATACGTTTAAAGCACTTCAGGAGCTAACGAAACGATTTTCGTAAATCCGAGGTCGCGCAATTCGCGAGGCACTGGCCCGAAAATGCGTGTTCCTTTTGGTTCCTTTGATTTGCGATCAATAATCACCCCCGCGTTATCATCAAAACGGATGTAGCTGCCATCAGGGCGGCGGGTTTCTTTGCGAGAACGAACAATGACCACATGGACCACGTCGCTCTTTTTGGTTGCGCCATGCGGAGCAGCATCCTTCACCACAGCGGTGACAACGTCACCTACGCAAGCGTAACGCTTCTGATGTCCACCGTGAACGCGAATCACCTGGAGCCATTTGGCACCCGTGTTATCGGCGACGGTTAAGTAGGAGCGATGTTGAACCATATTACTTAATCAAGCGGAAGCGCTTATCTTTGGAGAGTGGGCGGCATTCTTCAATCGTCACCGTAGTGCCCACTTCCGGCTTCTCGCCTTCGGCATGAACTTTATAGCGGTTACTCACCGTGTAACGCTTACCGTATTTCTCGTGAACCACCGTGCGGTCAACGCGAACCACGATCGTTTTCACCATATTACTGGGAACAACGATTCCTGTCAGTCTGCGTTTTGCCTTCTTGATTTCCATATTATTCTTTGGCGGTTTTGAGAGCAGTCATCATGCGCGCAATCTCCTTTTTGACTTCTTTCGCTTCGTGCATACCGCGCAACTGATTGGCAGCAAGCTTAAAGGCGATTTCTTGTCCGCGCGAACGCAACTCGGCGATCTTTTTACGAAGATCGGCTGCGGTTTT
The DNA here is from genome assembly GCA_964588955.1 of uncultured Gammaproteobacteria bacterium. Classification (GTDB taxonomy): domain Bacteria; phylum Patescibacteriota; class Patescibacteriia; order UBA9934; family CAMTUG01; genus CAMTUG01. Next base: position 80,617 of record CAZPQJ010000001.1, on the reverse strand, counting down.
TTTACTGTAGTCGTTCGTGCGTTTCATAGAGATAACTTAGTCGCGAGCGAGCAATTTGGTTTTCACCGGCAACTTGTAAGAGGCGAGGCGGAAAGCTTCTTTAGCAGCTTCTTCCGTGACACCGGCGATTTCAAACATCACTGTTCCTGGGCGCACCGCTGCAACGTAGTAGTCAACAGCACCTTTTCCCTTACCCATAGGCATTTCAGAACCTTTGGAAGTGATCGGGTGATCAGGGAAAATACGAATCCAGATTTTCCCCCCGCGCTTCAAACAACGTGTCATCGCGCGACGAGCAGCTTCAATTTGGCGGGATGTTACCCATGATTCGGTCATGGCTTTCAATCCGAATTCGCCAAAAGCAACGAACGTTTTTGAACTGGCGATACGTTTGCCGTTCGCTCGTCCTTTATGCCACTTGCGATGTTTGACTTTTTTCGGAATCAACATAGTTATTCAGCCACTTCCGGTTTTTTCTTCTCTTCGAACACGTCACCACGATAGATCCACACCTTGATGCCGATAGCACCATAAATCGTGTGGGCGGTAACACGTGCAAAATCGATATCCGCGCGCAATGTCTGCAACGGGATCTTTCCAGAGGAAAGCGCTTCCGAACGAGCGATTTCCGCACCGTTCAAACGTCCCCCGAGCTTGACGCGAACGCCAAGAGCCCCGGCTTTCATTACACGTTCAATCGCCTGTTTCATCGTTCGTCGGAAGGGCATGCGCTTTTCGATATCAGCTGCAATTTGCAATCCAACGATCGCCGATGAAAGAGACGGATGAACAACTTCATTAACATTAATGTTAATGTTAACACGTCGTCCGCGGAAAAACTCGTTCTTCAACTGCTTTTTCAAATCTTCAATACCAGCACCAGCACGTCCAATCACCACCCCTGGCTTACCCGAGTGAATAGCAATAGAAACATTCTGGTTGGTGCGTTCAATTTCCACGCGATCCACCGAAGCTTCTTTGAGTTTCTTCAAAAGGTAGGCGCGCATCCGCACGTCATCTTTCAAAAACTGTTTGAATTTCAAACCACGGGCGAACCATTTGGCGTCAGCACCTTTCACGGTAGCCAGTCGGAAGACACGTGGATTTACTTTCGTTCCCATACTTATTTCTTGACGGTTTTGACCTTCTTGACGGTTTTGGTCGCTTTGGTTTTAGCTGGAGCTTTGATCGCTTTCGCTGCCTTTGCTTTTGGCACGACAGCCTCGCCCGCCTTGCTTCCTTCAAGCACAATGGTGATGTGCGAAGTACGCTTGCGAATCGGAGCCGCGCGACCCATGGCGCGAGGACGGTAACGATACAGGATTGGTCCGCCGTCTGCAACTATGGTCTTAATCTTCAAGGATTCTTCTGCAAGACCGAAGTTGTTGATTGCGTTAGCAATGGCGGAATTCAAGAGTTTCAACACCGGTTCCGCCGCCGCTTTATTCATGAAAGCCAACTGCTGACGTGCAGCTCCGACGGCCATGCCGCGAACAACACCAAGCACCAACCGCACTTTGCGTGGAGACATTCGGATATAGCGTGCTGAGGCTTTCACTTCCATAGATTATTTCTTTCCAGGTTTGGCTGGGGCTTTGGCAGCAGGCGCGGCAGGAGCAGCACCGGCAGCAGGAGCTTTTGCTTCTGCACCACCGTGACGGATAAACTTGCGGGTTGGAGAAAACTCTCCGAGTTTGTGGCCCACCATGTTTTCCACCACACGAACAGACAAATGCTGCTTGCCGTTGTGTACACCAATCGTGAATCCCACCATCTCTGGAGTAATCGTCGAAGAACGTGACCACGTTTTAATGATGGTCGCATCCCCCACTTTCAGCTTGGAAATTTTCTCCAAGAGGCGTGGGTCGGTAAAGGATCCTTTTTTAAGACTGCGAGACATATTACGAGGCGTTCTTCTTGTTACGGCGGGAAACAATCAATGCATCCGAAGACTTCTTGCGGCGCGTAGCCACACCGAGAGCATGCTTACCTGTAAAGGTTTTTGGATAAGGATGACCAATTGGGTTGCGACCTTCACCACCACCGTGCGGGTGATCCACAGGGTTCATTACCTTACCACGAACGGTTGGGCGTACACCACGATGACGCATACGTCCAGCTTTGCCCCAGCGCACCAAACGCCAATCTGGATTGCTGACTTGTCCAAGCATGGCTGTACACTCTTTTCGCACTTTGCGTACTTCACCAGAAGGAAGTTTGATGGTAGCAAAATCACCTTCAATCGCCATCAATGTTGCCATCGATCCCGCACCACGAACAATTTGGGCACCTTTTCCTGGATCCAATTCAATATTGCAAATGGTGCTGCTTACCGGCAAATACGCAAGCGGCAAACGATTTCCCACCTTAATCTCAGCACCCTCTTTTTTGTTAGTCGACATAATGACCTCGCCAACACCAATGCCATCCGGCAAGACCATATAACTCTTGTGCCCGTCTTTGTAGTTCACCAAACCAATGCGCGCTCCGCGCAATGGATCGTGTTCCACCGTAACCACTGTTCCAGGAATACCAAATTTTGTCTGTTTCCAATCAATCAAACGAATGAACTTGCGTGTTCCACCACCTTGGTGACGCACCGTAATCTTTCCCTGGTTATTGCGTCCCGCATGATTTTTCCGCACCACAATCAAAGCGCGATGCGGCTTTTTTGCCGTCACGTCCGCCTTTGTGTCGACCGACATGATACGTCGGCCAGCGGTGGTTGGATTGTAGCGTTTAATTCCCATAAAAGTTTAAACCCCTTCGTAGACCTGAATAGACTTTCCCTTCGGAGTGGTAATGTAGGCTTTTTTCCAAGCACGTTCTCGTCCTTTCGAACGTCCAAAACGTACAGGCTCAGCACGCAGGTTAACCATATTCACACGCACCGGTTGCACACCATACAATTCCTTGAAGGCTGAAGCAACTTGGACACGCGTGGCTTTCACTTGCACGCGAAACACATAGGTATTCTTTTCAGCCAAGTGTGCAGCTTTCTCAGTAACGACCGGCGCGACAATGACTCGCGTTGTTTCTCCGCGCAGCACCTTTTTAGCCTTGGTCGTTTCTTTCTTCTCCGTCTTTTCTCCTTCTTTCTCCGTCTTTTTCTCTTTTTTCTCGACAGTTTCAACCTTCTTCGGCGATTCCGAAGTCAATTCCTTTTCTTTCTTATTCTTGAAGCGATCGAGAAGACTCATAGATTATTTTTGCGCACCACCAAACGTTTTGGTGATCGTTTCGATTTCAGCCTTTGGAGCAATAATGTATCCCGCTTTCAGCAAGTCATTGACGTTTAAACTGTTTGGAGCAATCGTCGTAACTTTCTGAATATTTTGGGCAGCACGACGTGCTTCCATATTTTTCGGATCAACCACAATCATCACGGAACGGCGAGCGGCAATTGGCAATGCCTTGAGAACTTTTACCAGCTGGGAAGTCTTTCCATCTTTCACGGACAAGTCTTCCATCGCCAAAAAGTGATCTTCACGGACACGATCAGAGAGCAACATACAGATCGCTTTGCGACGAGCACGTTTGTTGATTTTCACATCGAACGTGCGTTCAGAACGCGGCCCGAAAGTGATACCACCACCCACCCAAATTGGAGAGCGGCTGGAACCGTGACGGGCACGACCTGTTCCCTTTTGTTTCCACGGCTTGCGTCCACCACCGCGCACTTCTCCGCGCGTCTTGGTATGTGCCAGTGGCTCGCGGGCATTGTGTGATTGAATCACACTGGCCTCATGAACCAACGCCGAGTTCGCTTCGACATCGAAAACATTCGAAGCCAAAGTAAGCTCGCCGACAACTGTTCCATCCACTTTGTAGAGTTTTACTTTTGCCATACCAATTATCCGAGCCAAATGGTCTTACCGGCGCGAGCGCGAATAGCGATCAATGCACCGAACGGTCCAGGAATAGCTCCTTTGATCGCTAAAATATTTTTAGCCGGATCAATAGAAACCACTTCCAAGTTCTTCACCGTAACGCGATCAAAACCCATACGACCAGCCATACGCATACCCTTGAACACGCGTTGCACACCACCGGCTCCAATGGAACCAGGAGCACGCAAGTTGTCTTTGTGACCGTGAGAAGCAGGACCTCCAGAAAACTTGTGGCGTTTAACCACCCCCTGGAAGCCGTGCCCTTTCGACGTGCCAGTCACGTCTACGTGGTCGCCAACGGCAAACGCTGAAACATCAATGATGTCGCCGCGTTTGACTTCGCCGTCCTTCACAAATTCACGCACCTCGGCAAAGGCGCCTAACTCTTTCCAAGCGCCGACCTGGGCTTTGGCCGGATGCTTGTCTTTCCCAAATCCGATCGCTACCTTGGTGTCTTTCACCTCGGTAACAGTGCACGGACCAGCTTCAACCAAGGTCACCGGGACGACAGTACCGTCGGCCTGGAAAATCTGGGTCATGTTGAGTTTTTTTCCGAGAATGACTTTCATAGCTCTAGGACTTCTGTTGTGATTAACAAAAGCCAGAAGTTGACCTTCGAGAAATCTCGACATCCAACTTCTAGCCTTTCTTACGGGACAAGGCGACTTGTATTTTTTTGTAACGTTCACTGCCCTTTCTTTTTCTTGTCTAGGAATCGCGAGAAGGTTTTCCTAAAGGATCTTTCTTCTCCGTTCTTCGTCAAGTCAGTGTCTTTGAGGACTCCTGAGATTGATCTCGTTCCAATGAACGATGCCAATCTCAGAAGCCCTCAGTCTATTACATTTTGATTTCGACGTCCACTCCAGCTGGCAAATTGAGACTCATCAAGGCGTCAACGGTGCGCTCTGTTGGTTCGATGATGTCAATTAAACGCTTGTGTGTGCGAATTTCAAATTGGTCGCGGGAGGTTTTGTGGACGAAAGTTGAGCGGTTAACTGTGTAGCGACGTTTTTCCGTCGGCAACGGAATTGGCCCCAACACTTTGGCTCCAGAACGCTCCGCCGTTTTGATAATCGTCAAGGTCGCTTGATCAATGATCTTGTGATCATAGGCGCGGATCTTGATGCGAATACGCGTGGAGGTCACGTCTGCTGTTTTTGTCGCCGCCTGAGCCATAATGTACGGGATTTTCACGGCAGGGGGCGGCCACACGGGACCGCCCCTACCACAATTTACTTGTTGATTTTAACAACCACACCAGCGCCCACAGTGCGACCGCCTTCGCGGATAGCGAAGCGCTGCTTCTCTTCAAGAGCGACAGGTTGGATGAGTTTAACTTTGATGGTAACGGTGTCTCCCGGCATGACCATCTCCGTGCCTTCTGGCAAGGTGATTTCACCGGTCACGTCTGTGGTGCGAATGTAGAACTGAGGTTTGTAGCCGTTAAAGAACGGTTTGTGACGACCACCTTCCTCTTTGCTCAAGACGTAAATCTCACCATCAAATTCAGTGTGGGGAGTAACGGAACCTGGTTTAGCAAGCACCATACCGCGTTCCACTTCTTCCTTTTTGGTACCGCGCAAAAGCACACCGGCGTTGTCGCCAGCCAAACCTTTGTCGAGCTGCTTGTTAAACATTTCAATACCCGTAATCGTGGTTTTCATCGGGGCTTCACCCAAACCAACGATCTCGGCTTCATCACCAACGTTCAAGGTACCACGTTCAATACGACCCGTGACCACAGTTCCACGGCCTTCAATGGAGAAGACGTCTTCAATTGGCATGAGGAACGGCTTTTCTGTTTCACGTACAGGTTCTGGGATAAACTCATCGAGTTTAGCAGCCAATTCCATCACGCACTTGGAAGCTTCTGGATCAGTTGGGTTTTCCAAGGCTTTCAAAGCAGATCCACGAATGATCGGAGTGGTGTCTCCAGGGAATTCGTATTTCTTCAACAAATCGCGGATTTCCTCTTCGACCAAGTCGATGAGTTCTGGATCGTCCACCATGTCCACTTTGTTCAAGAACACAACGATCGAAGGCACACCGACCTGACGAGCCAAAAGAATGTGCTCGCGGGTTTGTGGCATCGGACCGTCTGCAGCGGAAACAACCAAAATCGCACCGTCCATCTGGGCGGCACCAGTAATCATGTTCTTCACGTAGTCCGCGTGACCAGGACAGTCCACGTGGGCGTAGTGACGCTTATCAGTTTCGTACTCACAGTGCGCCGTAGCGATGGTAATACCACGCGCCTTGGATTCTGGAGCTTTATCGAGGTCGCCGACACCCTTGGTGGATGCTTTCATCCCGTGGGCGTTCAAGACCGCGAGCAAAGCGGCCGTAAGGGTCGTTTTACCGTGGTCAACGTGACCGATGGTACCGACGTTCACGTGCGGTTTATTGCGTTGAAAGGCTTCGGCCATAACAATGTGAAGAAAGTTATGTTAAATCTACGTAAAACCAGTAGATTTTTGACAATTTTTGAGGTGGCGCCAGTATAACAGAACCCTGAAAATGATGCAAGTGCTTGGGGTTATTCAATCGGTTCGAGGTAAAACCGATCTTCTTCGTCATCATTTTTTTGCTCTTTTTCGCTAACTTTTTGTTCTTGGGTGTTCGTTTTTGGCTCAGATTCCTTCTCTTTACGCCAGGATTCCAGAATGGCCAAATCATGTTCAACGGCTTCTCGGAGATCTTTTGGGAGATCATCTTGCTGGATTTGCTCGGCAGGAGCCGGAGTTTTCCCCAGTTCGTCCCCATGTGGCGCTGGTTCTTGATCCACCGAGATAAGATCTCCATCCATTTCTGGATTCCATTCTGGCTTTACATCCTCTTCCTCGTCACCGAACGGTGGCTCCCAATCTTCCTCACCATCAGCAAAGTGCCCGTGACAGCTGGAATCAACTAAGTCCTCATACTGATCCAGACCCATAATCACGTAGGCATCGGTGCCATTCGGGTCGGTAACGACCATCCGATCCCCTGTGCGGCGAACGAGGTCTAAAATGCGTTTCAATTGGCGATCCATAGTTGTTGTATCTTAGCCTAGCTAAATCCCCTGTCAACCATTCTCTAAACAGCCTTTCCACAGCACCAAACAAGACGAAACAAATGCGAAGCGCCTCGAGCCCAAGGAAGCAAGAGGAGCTTCGGGGCGCGAGGCGCTAGCGGGGATAGAGGAGCACAGGGACGTAGGCGACGACAAGGCCAGTGGAGATCATGGCCAGGCACCGCCCGATCGACCAGGGCTCGGGCCAAAGCTCGTCGCGCTGCTTGCGGTGCACCAACCGGTGAATGGCGTAGGAGACCATCTGGGTTCCGATGCCGATGATCGGATAAAGACCCAGCGCGATCACTCCGCTTTGGTGGCACTCACCGACGGGGGAAAGTACGAGGAGCACGGCGGCCACCATCCCCACGCCCGGGTAGTCCAGCCAGGCACCCTCATGGTGCTCTCCCACGTGGAGGAAGAAACTCAGGAGCTCCAGGCCGAGGAGGAAGCTCCCGAGCCACCAGCTTCCCGTCCACCAGATCGGGAAGGCGAACACGATGGCCATCCACAGGAAGTGGCCGAGTTGGTTGGGAATGTCGCTGACCAGGATGCAGATGCGGCTGAGAGTCATTTGTGCCTCCGTGATGGACTGAACAAAATACCCTGGTAACCAACGCACGTCAAGGCAAACAGAAAAGCGGGGCGCATGGCCCCGCTTCTACAAATTTTAGACCCCCCCAACTTCCACCCCTCTAACTCCCCCTCAGACAGGGGGGGAGCGCTCGAAGGGAAGGAGATGACTAGGTGACGCGCTTCACAACGCCGGCGCGGGCTTCGATGATGGCTTTGGCGACGTTGCCAGGAACTTCGGCGTAGTGAGCAAACTCCATCGAGTAGCTAGCGCGGCCTTGGGACAACGAACGCACGGTAGTGGCGTAGCCGAACATTTCCGAGAGTGGCACCAAGGCGCGAATGGTTTTGACCGTTCCGCGTTCACCCATTTCTTGAATTTGTCCACGACGCGAGTTCAAATCACCCATGATCGTACCCATCGATTCTTCTGGAGTCACCACTTCCACTTTCATCATTGGCTCCAACAGAGAAATCCCGGCTTTCTTGGCCGCCTCTTGGAAGGCCATAGAACCGGCGATTTTAAAGGCCATTTCCGAAGAGTCCACATCGTGGTAGCTACCATCGAACACAGTCGCTTTAATGTCCACCAGCGGATAGCCGGCGAGCACACCGCGTTCCGTTGCTTCTTTAACGCCTTTTTCAATCGGGTTGATGAATTCTTTTGGAATGACACCGCCTTTAATTTCTTCAAAGAACTCAAAGCCCTTGCCTGGTTCGTTCGGTTCCACGCGCAACCAGCAATGACCGTACTGACCGCGTCCACCTGTTTGACGAATATATTTTCCTTCAGCTTCGGCTTGCTTCTTGATCGTTTCGCGGTAAGCCACCTGTGGTTTACCGACGTTAGCTTCCACGTTGTATTCACGCTTCATGCGATCAACGAGAATTTCCAAATGTAACTCACCCATACCAGCCAAAATCGTCTGTAAGGTTTCTGGATCAGTGTGCACGTGGAAAGTTGGATCTTCTTCCGCCAATTTGGAAAGCGCCATACCCATTTTTTCTTGGTCGGCTTTGGTTTTTGGTTCCACAGCCACGGAAATAACCGGCTCTGGGAAGGTGATCGATTCCAACAAGATTGGGTGGGCAGGATCACACATGGTGTTTCCGGTAACGGTTTCTTTCAACCCCACGGCGGCGGCAATGTCGCCGGCGTACACCTCGTCCACGTCTTCACGCGAGTTGGCGTGCAAACGCACGATGCGCGACAAGCGTTCCGTTTTTCCATTGGAGGTGTTTAGCACATAGGAACCGGCTTTCATCATGCCTGAATAGACACGGAAGAAAATCAATTTACCAACGAATGGATCCGCGGCGACTTTAAAAGCCAAGGCGGCAAACGGTTTGTTGTCATCGGCAGGACACTCGATAACTTTTTCGTGATCATCGGGATCAGTACCTTTCAACGCCGGCACGTCGAGTGGGCTTGGCAAATAGTCGACCACGGCGTCGAGCATCATTTGCACCCCTTTGTTTTTCAAAGCGGATCCACACAACACGGGGAAAATGTTCAACGAGACAACACCTTTGCGCAAGGCGCGTTTCAAATCTTCAATACCAATCTCTTCACCGGCCAAATACTTGTTCATCAACGCATCTTCGTTTTCCACGATCGCTTCCACCAAGCGCTTGCGATACTCTTCGGCCTTATCTTTCATGTCGGCAGGAATATCGATCTCTTCCACATCTTTTCCCATGTCGTCTTTAAACACATAGGCCTTGCGCTTCAACAGATCAATGATCGTGTTGAATCCGTCTTCAATACCAATCGGCAATTGAATCGGATAGGCCTTCTTGGTAAGGCGTGCATGGATGGAGTCTAAGTCTTTATAAAAATCCGCGCCGGTACGGTCGAGTTTGTTGATAAAACACACACGCGGCACGCCGTATTTGTCTGCCTGGTGCCAAACCGTTTCGGATTGTGGTTCCACACCCGCCACGCCATCAAACACCGTCACACCACCATCGAGCACGCGTAACGAACGCTCCACTTCCACCGTGAAGTCCACGTGGCCAGGGGTGTCGATAATGTTGATGCGGTTGCCTTTCCAAAAACAGGTCGTGGCGGCGGCGGTAATCGTAATACCGCGCTCGCGCTCCTGTTCCATCCAGTCCATGGTCGCTTCCCCTTCATGCACTTCCCCGATTTTATGTTTCTTACCGGTGTAGAAAAGCACACGCTCAGTGGTAGTGGTTTTTCCGGCGTCGATGTGGGCGATGATCCCAATGTTACGGGTGTTTTGAAGAGAATATTCTCGAGGCATAGAGTTGTAAAAAGGTTAGACCTATCGGGCGAAATGGGCAAAAGCTTTGTTCGCCTCTGCCATGCGCTGCACGTCGGATTTCTTTTTGAAGGAGTCACCTGTGCCTTCAGCGGCGGCCATCAATTCATCGGCCAAGCGCATGTGCATGGGACGGCCTTTTTTGGAACGTGCCGCTTCCAACACCCACTTACACGCCAAAAACAGGCGACGCTCGGCGCGCACCGGGATCGGGATTTGATAGTTGGCTCCTCCCACGCGACGAGACTTCACTTCCAACGTTGGCATGACGTTTTTGATGGCTTTATCGAAAATCTCCACCGCGTCTTTCTTGGTTTTTTCGGAGATGAGGTCGAAGGCGTCGTAAACCACCGCTTCTGCCGTCGACTTCTTGCCGTCGTACATCAAGTAATTAATAAACTTGGCAACCATGGGATTTCCATACTTGCCATCAACCGCAATCTTACGAATAGGGGCCTTTTTTCCACGCATAGCTTTGTGTTATCGCTCTTTCGTTTATTCCCAGCGTGTGTGGTACTACGAAAGGCGGTTTATAATTTTTGGGATTCTACTTCTTCACCTTCGGTCGCTTCGCACCGTAAATGGAGCGTCCACGACGACGGGCTTCAACGCCGACAGCGTCGTAACGACCGCGCACCACGTGATAACGACAACCAGGAAGATCTTTCACACGTCCGCCGCGAATCATGACGATCGAGTGCTCTTGGAGGTTGTGTCCTTCGCCAGGAATGTAAGCCGTGACTTCCATACCGTTACTCAAACGAATACGGGCAATCTTACGCAAAGCCGAGTTTGGCTTCTTTGGAGTCATGGTAGTGACTTTCACACACACGCCGCGCTTGAAGGCGGAACCGCGCTTGTATTCCGTGCGCTTGCGGTGCAAGGAGTCGTATTTAAACTGCATCGCCGGCGACTTGGATTTGGTCGTCGTTTGCTTGCGGCCTTTACGGATCAATTGGTTAATCGTTGGCATAATATTGCGGAATCAAAAGTGGCGAAAGATTAACACTTGCCCCCAAAACCGTCAAGTTCTACCGTCATGGCCTACCCACCAAAAACAACTCCGAGCAAATTGGGACACGAGGCTCCAACCAGGGAGGAACAAACGGCGTAAGCTGGGGCACTCACAAATCCAAAAACGTCGATAGTGGTAACGAGAGAAAGAAGAACCAAAAACATCAACAATTGAGGACCTTTGGTTAAAATAATCTGACGCAGGGCGGCGTGTTTAGGACTGTCGAGCAAGGCGAAGACCAGCTTAGATCCATCCAACGGATGCACAGGGATGACGTTAAAAAAGAGCAAAAACAAGTTAAGAATCACGACCAAGAGAAGGAAAATATCCAACAAAGTAAATCCCGTCACTGCCACCGACGGCAGCAAAAACCGTAATACCACGGCAGCAATTGTGGCCATAATGAAGTTGGCACCAGGCCCAGCAAGGGCAATCAACACCGCATCCCACTTGGGATTTTTCAAATTGTAGGGGTTATATGGCACAGGCTTGGCCCAACCAAAACCCAAAAACAGCAAAGCAACGAAGCCCATCAACTCTAAATGCGCTAAGGGATTCAAGGTTAACCGCCCTTCACGCTCGGCCGTCTTATCCCCTTTCCATTTGCCGACCAGGGCGTGGCTGAACTCGTGAATGGTGAGGGAAAGGATAATGGCGATGACCCAAGCGACGGCAATGGCGGGGTTGTAACTCAAAAGAGATAAAAACATGCCCCCATTCTACCGCTCTTGCCAATTTACGTCGATCCTGATAGCATGCCGGCACATCTTAAACGCACAGTATGTCCCAATTTTGCCAAACCTGTGGCCGTGGAGCGATGAGCGCCAATACGGTCAGCCACGCCAACAACAAAACCAAAACCCGCAAGTACGTGAACTTGCAGGTCAAACGCATCGGCAACAAAGCCTACAAACTTTGCACCCGCTGTCTGCGCACCCTCGTCAAAAACCCGGCTTTGATCGAGCAAGCAGGAAAAGTTGAACGCCGCTTGTCCAGCCGCGACAAAAAGAAAGCCACCAAAGTGCGCGTCAGCCAGACCAAGCGCAAAACCCATCCAACAAAATAACGCGAAAAGCATCTCGGTGATCCCGGGGTGTTTTTTTGTTTGAAAACACCCTCGTCCATAAACCTCTGTCCATCGGTTAGATTCTTTGTTAGGGTGTCTTCGTATGAAGCTCTCAGCCAGTGACATTGCGGATCGCGTAACCATGGCTTTTGTCCTAGAAGCGATTTCTTACAAACAGGGCTGCACGCATCGTCTTGTTGATTTGCCCGGCAAACCGCTGCAAGACTTTTTAATCGCTGCTATCAATGCTTCACGTTTTTTTCATCGTACGGCCGAAAAGATTATTGACCACCCTGAACACACAAATAGTTTTGAAGAGTTCATCCATGCCCTGCAAATTGTTCCACGTTTTAGTTCCGGAAAGTTTTTAACCCTCGGACTTTTAGAAGCCATGTTCCCCGCCGTACACGCCCGCCTAACGTTAACACATGGTGAAGATGTTATTGATCGATTAACCGACATTGTCAAAACAAATGGACCAGAAGCCGTCAGTTCGCTTCTGGCCGCTCGACGCATTGCTTGGCGCACTTCTGATAAAGCATCAAAACGAAACTTTGATCCATCGCCGTATCTTGGCCTCAACTCTGTGGAGGAACTCTATCAACACTTTCTGCAAGACTTCCCTCCAAGTGATTCAAATTATCAATGGGCTCATCACGCGCTAAACGGCCACTACATCACCCGCATTTTTTACAAACACCTTCCGTCAAACATTACAGAAATGTTAATAGCCATTCCTACAATTTATAACACCGTGCGTCTCCATCTTCCAGACATAAAAGTCGGCATTTTAGCCGACCATTGCGCCGCGGCGATCTTTTTGAAATTGACCGACTAACAACCCGACCTACAACATAACACAAAACATCCTGAGCCTCGCACCCAGGATGTTTTGTCTTTACAAAGCGGATCGGATTGCGTCCGCGAGTGACGCGAGTTCTTCCATCGGTCGCCGGACGCGCGGTGGAATTTGTTCGAAACCCGCAACAAGATCACGCAGGGCGCCCTTGCTTGGAAGGACGTGGATATGCACATGGGGCTGTGTTTTGTGCGAGCTCGAGTTGAGAAAAATAATTGGCGGATTAGGAAAGATTCGTGCGAGCGTTTTTTCCATCTTGGTGACCAACTCCATGAGCCCCTTCACATCTTCTGCGGCGAGTTCGCCTAAGGTCTCTACATGCTGCTTGGGAATCACCATCACATGTCCGTCATTCAGTGGCTCCACGTTCATAACCACAAAGGCAACATCATTCTGACAAACGACGCGTGGCTGATCTAATGATTCACAGAGCTTGCATTCCATAACTAGTCACCAAAAATATTCTTGTAAACATCACGCACACATTGCTGAACCCCCTCGGTCTGCAAATCTTCACGTCCAAATGCTCGCAGGCCACCTTCTTGATATTCCTTAGGATCAAGAACAACGCGACTTCGTTCTTCCTCCGTTAGTTGAAGCGAAAAGGTATAACACAAACTATCGCAACCAACATCTTGTGGAATTTGCTGTCGATCTGCGAAGAAATACCGATTCATGCAAATAAATTCAAAACGATTCTCTTCAATCAGGAGTCCTGTTTCGCGTCGGAAACAACGCTGAGCTGACTGTTGTTCTGTTTCTCCGATAAAACTACGACCTCCAACAAACCACCACTTTCCGCTCGCTGGCCGCGAAGCTCGTCGGGGAAGATAGATCGTTTTAGTAGGAGTATCCACAACGACGATGTCTGTACAAACAACAACAAGCGATTGGATGGCTCGGCCGTACTCTTCATCACCAAGACGAACGGACGGATACTTCTTTTCCGACTGATCACGATACAGCTTTGGCGAAGCATTGCTCATACAACGCGTTATTCATTAACCACCTTGATGTCCGCGCCTAGGCTGCGTAATTTTTCATCGAGCTTTTCGTAGCCGCGATCAAGGTGTTCACCGACCACGAGTTCGGAAGTTCCTTCGGCGATAAGAGCAGCGACCACCAGGGCGAGTCCGGCACGAATGTCTTGCAGCTCAAGGTGCGCCGCGTGCAATTTACGTGGGCCGTTGATGACCGCGCTGTGGCGGTGATTTTGCCCTTTGAATCGGCAAGGAACTTCTCCCAAACAATTAGAGAACACCGTCACGTCTGCTCCCATAGCGTTCAAATCTTTGGTGTAACCGAATCGATCTTCATACACCGTTTCGTGCACCACCGACGTGCCTTCGGCTTGGGTCAGCACAGCCACAAACGGTTGTTGCCAATCGGTACGGAATCCAGGATACGTGTCGGTTTCCACTTCCAATCCTTTGTACGACTTGGCGCCTTTGAAAATAATACCGTCTTCTTTTACCTCATAATCCCCACCAATGCGGCGCACCGTGTTCAAGAAGGTAATTAAATGATCATGCACGGCATCTTTGACATAAATCTGTCCGCCCGTACCAAGCGCCACACAAGCAAAGCTGACCACCTCGAGCGGATCTGGCAGCACCCGCACGGTTGTGCCGTGCAACTTCTCTACTCCGTAAATCTCAATCACGCGCCCGGCGCCAACGCCAATAACCGCTCCCATGGTTTGTAACATTTTGATGAGCGCCATGATCTCTGGCTCAATGGCGGCATTCACAATCACCGTGCGCCCTTCGGCCAACACGCCTGCTAAGATACTCGACTCGGTAGCACCAACCGATGGATACGGCAGCTCAATCAACGAGCCTTTCAATTTGCCAACGATCGTAGCATGCAACCCTTCTGCTGTTTGTTCAAACTTGGCTTCCATGTTTTCCAAGGCGTCGATGTGGAAGTTGACAGGTCGCGGACCAATCTTGTCGCCAGCAGGCATTGGCACAACAGCTTCTTTGACGCGATGCAGGAGCGGCGCCGTGGCCAAAATAGAGATGCGATTTTTGCGCGACAAAGCAACAACGGAATTTGATTTGATTTCCTTTGTCTGTAACGTCAGTGTATGTTCATCGACCCAGGTGGACGTCGTACCGATCAGCTCACAAATTTCTTTGGTGATGTCTGTCTCCTGCTGGCGGGGAATATTTTGAATCGTCACCGGTTCATCGGTAAGCAAACTGGCGATCATCATTTTCGACGCCGCATTCTTTGCTCCGGAAACACGGACTTCGCCGTTACATGGATTTCCGCCGGTAATCAGCAGTTTTTTCATAGGATGTTTAGGAAAAACGATCGAGATGAGTATAGCCGAATGGAACCTTTTAGAAAAGCCACGGGATGAACACAAATTGTGTTCAAACGAGTTGTTTTTCGCGCCCGATCGAAAGGGTCAAACCTATGCGGCGGGGCGTGGTAGCCCCGCCTATACACTTTTCTTAAAAGATCCCTGACCCTTTCGCCACTCAAGCAACTCCCCCGCTTGGATTTCAATCGCGTCGGCTGGACGCAAACCGGCGATTTGCGATCGCGTTAAAACTTGCTTGTGCGGAATGTCACACAAGTGCTCAGCGATGTACCACAGATCTTCTTCATCGGTCATCCATCCTCGACGATCAAATTTAGACACATCCGCAACGGCGTAGGAACGTAAAGTTTTTCTGCCACCGCGCTGCAAAAAGTATTCATGAAAGTAACTCATCACAAGTTCGCGAACGGATCGGTAGATCGGCTCGCGATAGCGCAAGACCGCGTGATTCGTTTTGGAAATCGCCCCCCAGCAACCGTTGTGTTGGAACAAAGCAACAACGTGATCATCATCACTATCATGCGAGGTGAGATCTAAGAGCAGTGGTCGATGTCCATGAACACGCAGAGCCAAGACGGCAAGCATCGCTCCTTCCAAACAATAGGCGCTTCCCTCACGCAACACCCGCCGAGGCGAGCGACACTCTTGCCCGTGCTTACTAAAACTTTGCGGCAGGGTATTCAAAAAGTCCTGAATCTTTTTGGGAGTATTCAGTTGCCGTAGTATTTGCCATTCCGTTCTCGTAAAGTGGCTGCGAAGCATATATGCCCATTGTAACAAAAAATCGACGCAAAACGTCGAAAACGAAACGTGTCGAAACACAAAGGCGAAATTTGCGCCCCAGGGTTCAATCGGGTGGTCTGGCGATAAGGATCCTACTGTCGCTGTTCCGCGCGGGCGGACGATCAAGGCAGACGCCTTGTTTATGACTTCTCATGGGGCAGTCCCCCAAGTCATCCGTGGTGATCGTTTCCGCGGGTCAGTGCGTGCCGATTCCTTTTGCCGTAACCGCAGTCGCGGCGTTAAAGGAATGTGTTGCTGAACCGTTGATCCAAGACCGAACCCGATTGACCCTGAGACACTAGTAGCGTAGCACGGTCAATGGGTGCGTCAAAAAAGTTACACCCAAGTTATCCTCTACGCGTGTGGATAACGTTTTCCGTTATCAACAACTTCTTCAAAAAATAGATGCAAAATCTTTTCCGCCTCTGGCGTGTCCATAGTAGCACTCATAATCGTGTCAAATTCTGTACTCCCCGCACCCACATCTGTTGTCCCTTCGACCATTTGCGATTTCAAATACAACGAACGATAAAAATCGAGGCGTTCGAACACATCTGCTTTCGACAACTCTGGATGCAACTGCATGCTGTAAATAGGCTCGCCGGGAAAGGTGAAGGCTTGCAACGGCGAGGTGGGAGTTGAGAGAAGATGCACCGCACCTGGTGGCAATTTCGTGACATGATCTTTGTGTCCCTCCTGTGCCAAAAAGCTTGCCGGTAGGTGCGAAAATATTGGATCAACTTTTGCTTCCGCAGTTTGCGCCACTTCAAAAGTTCCCACTTCCTGACGATCGCGATCCTGGCGTACTTCGCCGCCAAGCGCTTCAGCAATCAAATGATGCCCAAAACAAATACCGAGCACAGGCATGCGGCGTTGGCGTGCTTCACGAATAACCCCCTCCATCGCATCGATCTCGGCGGGAATCTCACGTTCAGAAACGCAGTATCCACCACTACCCCCGACAACCAAGGCATCGTAACCATTCAAATCGTCCGCAGTGATCAACCGCTCAAAGATGTCGAACGCAACAATCTCTTGTTCCGACAAGCCGGACTTAGCTACAACACATTTGCGTTCATGCTCTTTCATGACATCGCGACGAATCTGTAAGAGGAGTACTTTCATAGTGAAGGAATAATACGAGTTCTCACCTGCATGCGCAAGGAAACTTACGAAGACAGGTGAGGGTCGAAGCGACGAAGCTTCGACCGCGAAGTGAGAACGGGTTACTTAGCGACCATGACGGTCGCTAAGTGATCGGGGTAGATGAGATCCGGACGCCGGCGTTCGATGCGCTGTTTGAACGCGAGCAGCGCCGCGACCGCGCCGGCCACGCTCGGTTGCACCATTACCGGGCTGAACTTGGGGCGTTGGTGGCGCACACACAAGATGTTGCCAGGGACGATTCCGAAACCGGTGGTCGGATCGAACAAGTCGTTACCGATGAGGGCGCGCAGATCTTCGTAGCGCTCTACCTGGTTCGGGAGCCAGACGTTGAGCATCACAGCACCGAGCTCTTTGTGACCATAATGATTGCGGACCTGTTCGAGCACGGCGTGCGGGAAGTTGCTCGCGGAAGCGCGAGCATTGAGCTCGAGCAGACGCGCTTCGCCACGATGATTGCCGCGCACATCTACGCAGAGTTTGCCGCGATAACCGCGCTTACGCAACTGGTCGATCATCGGCGTCATGAAATCAAGAACCGTGCAGATGAACTTCCCTCGCTTGATCTTATTCCAATCAGCAGGCAGACAGTCCTTCGGGGTTGCTCCAAGGAAGTTGCCGGCATGGGTCTTACGGTCGGCTTCCATGAACTGGCCGGTAACGTACTCGAGCGTCCACGACGTTTCGTTTACGTCGAAGACAAACGAATAGTCTTCCTGTCCCCAGGCCGCTTCGACGATCAACTCCACGCTTCCAGCGTAACGGGACAGAAAGGTATTCAGCTTGCGACCGTTAAGACCGCGAGCGCCAACCTTGATCATCCCCGTTCCACTCGCCAGGTCCGGCCGCTTGATGAACACCTGTCGATGGCCGAGAAGGAACAGCTCGCGCGCCGCCGCACGGACTTCTTCCGCTTGCGTCGCGAAGCGATGTTCGGGAAACGCTCGGCGCAGGCCAAGCTCCGCAGCCAGACGACGGAAGCCGATCTTGTCGGTCAGTGCCGTTAGATCTTCCGGACGGTTGTGCAGGACGCCTCGGTGGACCCCCAACTGCTCGCAAAAGGACCAGCAACTCGCCGTGGGATTGAAGACCTGGATCTTGCCACCCAGGTTGACGTGATGACGAAGAATCGCCGTAGTGCGCGAACAGTCGAGAACGCCGCTGTACAGTCCTCGATCACCAGGCACTTGAATGATCTCTTGGGGACCGATTCCCCAGGTGCGGAGGTCTGCGACACTCGCGTCGATGAGCACATCTTTGGGCACAATGGCTGCCTTGCCGGGCAGAAGAAGAGCACGCGCGGCGTAGTCGCCGATGCGATCGTCGATCCCCGCCAGGGTCTGACGGCCATCAGCTGAGGCTTCACCGGTTTGGTAGCAGTGCATGTCGAAGAGATGGATCAGATTCACGGCATTCCCCTATGCATGAGGGTGAAGGAACAAAAATGACCCCGCTTGCGCAGGGCCGTCTTCTTTCGTCGTTTCAACAAAAGAACACGGCCCTAGGCAATAACGAGATCAATAATAATCGCAGCGAAGCAATAGCTCGTGGCGGCGCGGCGTGCATTGTTCGAGGCGATCTGCATAACAAGAAAAAACTATCACACCACTGGAAAGTGGTCAAGAACGATAAATCGCGCCCCCCTGAGAAGAGGGCGCGATGGAAGAACTTAGCGCAGGGGCAAGAGCAGGTGTCTGACTTCGCTCGAAAGGTAGTCGCGATGCGCTTCGCTCGTGGCGAAGACAGTGCAGACGACAAGGCCGAACTGAGGCAGAACGACGAACGGCACGACTCCGATGCCGAGCACGCGCGAGAAGAGCGTGCCATTTAGCGCATTCGCGACTGCGTCGACACTCGTACCCGATGCCACACGCACGCTGAAGAGATCGAACGGCCTATGCTCGGCTTCTCCGTACCAGGTCTGCAAGGCACGGATTGGATACTGCGGGGCGGTCACACGGGCGTTGCACTCCACGGCGTAGACGCGGCAAGCTTCAAAGTCGATGACGAAGTCAACCGAGTACGGACCGAAGTAGCCGAGACGTACGAGTCCTTCGCCCACCGCGCGCGTGGAGTCACGCATGGCCACTTCCGCCCATTCCGGCAAACCAGAAGGAAAGAAGTTGCCACCATGACTTCCCTGTCCGCTGATGTGCTGACCCGTCACCTGTCCCACGATGACTTCCCCGTCACGCGTAACATGACCTTGCACACTGGCGTCAGCGTCGCGATGCTGTTCGACTTGGAGGACGACCTGTTGATCCATTCGTCCATGCGGCAGGCGGGCAGACACGTCTGATCCCAACGGCAGGACCATCTGCTTGATGCCGCTCGCGGAGTGGGGATCCTTGAGACGTACCGCGCGACCGTGCTCACGCATGAGAGCGGAAGCACGCATCGGTACGTCGGCGAAACGACAGACGGCCCCCGGAGGCAACGAAGCCAACGTGTTATCACCGAAGGTACGCTGGAACCAGGACTTGCTATTGGCAGTGATGCAGACCTCGAACGAGGGTGCGTCGAGGCGGCAACCGAATTGATCGCTAAGGGCCCACACCCGCGGCGCGGCACCACTGAAGGTTTGCAGCGTCGTCCCACGCGCTCGCGACAGGTGCGTGAAGACACGATCAGGGTGCGGTCCGATCTCTAGACGATTGAACAGGCGGAGCAGATCGGTGGGGTACGGCAGACCGTGCAAAATGACCGTGTCGTCAGCTCCGGCGGGAAGAAGCGCACGCAGAGCGTAGTGGCGCAGAACCTTGTAGTCGCTCGACGGAAGAGCGACGTCATTACCGGTAAGGTGAAAGAACGCAGACATGTTGACCTCGAACGTTGTGGGTTTGAGAAGAACAGAACGCTTCCGTTCTTCATAAAACACACAACAAAAAACCGCCCGAGGGCGGCGGCATCGACACAAATATGTGTTAACGCATCAGCACCCTCGTGGTGGCGAGAGCGTAATAATAGCTGTTGCTGTTTGCGACAATACATTCCATAACAAGAGAAACTTAACACAATCAACACGCTCTGTCAACGCAAGAACCAGCCGTGTCGACGGCTGGTTCGTAAGAGAATGGAGGCAGACAACTAGCTGGCCATCTGCCAAGAGGTGAAGTCAGGGACCGTTACCGGGTCGAAACGATCGCCTTCGACACGACGCTTGATGGTAAGCGCGGTCTCGATCGACTGAGAAACGGAGTCAGCGACCACATGGATCGGCGTCTCGGGATGACGCATGTCGCCCATCCGAACAGGGTTGCCGATGATCACTCCGCGGCGAGTACTCGGATTGTAGGCGTCACTTCCGAGAAGTGCCACCATCTCTTCAATCGAGAAAGCGCGCGGCGGCGTGACACTCAGCATGGAGACGCCGATCTCTTCATCATCGCTGCGGCGCACCTGCTCCAGCACGTAGCGGGCGAAGATGCTCGCCGACGGACGCGCGTTGACTTCGAGCAGAACGAACTCTCCCGCATGAGGACGCACCTTGCCGTCGAAGCCGATCTTGCCGCGATAGCCACGCTGTTGCCAGACGCTGATCATCTGTCGGCAAGCCACCTCCATACGATTATGCCAAGAACAGGACCCGACACTGGGAAATACTTGGTTCGGCCGATTACCGAGAAAGTTGCCCATGTGGGTCTTGCCATCGGCAGAACGCATGAACTGGCCGCTCATGTGCATGAGCCGAACTTCGTCGAAATCGACTTCGAAGACCGCGGAGAAATCCTCCCCTTCCCACCACGCTTCGACCACCAACTCGACGCCGTCCACGGCATAGCGATGGAGAAAGGCCACGCCTTCCTGCTGCGAGAGATCGTTAATCGAGCCGATCACCAGCTGCCCTTCGCCGCTCGCCAAGTCCGGCCGCTTGATGACGATACGTGCATGACCCTCAGCGAACAGCGTGCGAGCCACACGCATCGTTTCCTCCTTGCCACGCGAGAATGCGTGCGAAGGAAAACAGGTACGCAAACCGAGCTGCTCGCCCAAACGCCGCATCCCCACCTTGTCGGTCTCGGGCGCGAGCTCCGGCCGTTGATTGCGCACCCGACTCTGAGGAACACCGAGCTCGTGACAGAGTGCCCATGCTGCCGGGCCAGGGATGTAGAACTCGACGTCTCCGTCCTGAGCAACGTGCTCGACGATCGCCCGCTGTGCTTCAGAACTGGCACGTACCCCGTCGTAGAGTGATCCCATGCTCGGGACGTGAACGATACGCTTGGGACCGATCCCTACACGCCGCATGTAGTCGCAAGCGGCAGAAAGGACCGGGTGATCCGGCACGATCTTGAGCTGCGCAGGAACAACCAGTCCACGGCCGGCATAGAGACCTACACCATCGATCGAGGTCGTCACGCTGCCTTGAGCGTCGTGTCCGTATTCGCTAAGGCAGTGCAGCAGGCAGGTACGGTTCATGTTGACTCCGCTGTTTCAAGAGATCTGATCATTCAGACCCCTAGTCAACAGCACAGACAAACAAAAACGACCCATTCAATCGGGTCGTCCAACTCCATGATGTAACAAGGAACCAGGCGACCCTAAGGAAGAAGGTCGAGGTTCAAAAGCAAACCGGCAACAACCTTTGGCGTTGAAGACAACGATTCAGAAACGTCGATGCTGAAATTCATTGATGACATAGCTTTATCCTTATCGTAAAGAGTAGATCAAGAGTTGTCAAATAAAGATGATGCCGGCCGAGGGTGTACCCCGGCCGGCGGTTGAAGTAGCGCTCAGGCGCTACGCGTGAGCGGCGCCATATTGAGGCGAACCTGGGCGTCGAGACGCCGAACCTTCTCGGCATCAGGGCTGAAAGTCACGCCGTAGCTGAAGCCGAAGCGCGGCAGGTAGGCGAAGGGGAAGAACCCCTCGCTCGATCCCGGGCGCAACATCCAGGCACCCATGTGCTTCCCGAAGGCCGGGAAGGGCATGTGCTTGGGGAAGCGGAAAGAACGCAGGACGAACGGCACGACCTTGCCGAAGATCCGGCGGGAGATCATCGCCGCGTAGTAGGTAGCGGTCTTCCTGCCGTTGACCTCGGCGAACCAGAAGTTGCCGCTCGTATCGCGCATGAAGTCGACCGAGCCGTAACCGTTGAATCCTTCCACGGCCAGACGACTGACGATACGCCAGGCCATGGTCTGCAGACGATTCTTCTCATCGTCGATCAGCATCGACGGATAGACCGAGCCTTCGTAGCCGCCGTTGCCATCGACAATCTGATCGATGACCTCAAAGACCTGAGCCTTCGGCCCTTCGTGCACCAACTCGGCGAGGTGCCGAGCGTTCACGAAGAATTGCACGCTGTGGCAGGACACAACGTTGATCTGCGCCTGCACGACGCCGGGGTACATGAGGTCACCGTAGCTTTCGAAGTTGCCGCCGATGACTACCTGTCCGATGCCACTGGCCGAGTTCTTCGGCTTGAAGCGCACGACAGGGTAGCCGGCGGTGCGCAGTTCATCGACCACTCGACGTGCCTCCTCAACGTTGAGAACGGAACCGCCGAGAGGGATCGGAACTCCTCCGATCTTGATCACGAGCTCCTGCTGCCAACTCTTGGAATTGGCATTCCGACAAACATCGAGATCCGGAGCAACGACCCGAGCGCCGTAATGTTCGGCGATCTTGCGCACGTCGCGGGAGGTGCCCGACATGACGTCGATGCACATTCCCTTCGTGATCGGAAGACCTTCGGTGACACGCCCCTCCTCGTGGCCGGTGAGATCCGCCCAGTGGACGTCGAACGGGTCAGGACCGAGAGCGAAGCTCTGGTGGTAGCCGAGATCTTGCGGAATCTCGCCAGGCGCGGGCAGGATGACGATGTCGCCCTTGCGAGCGAGCGGGAGGGCTCGCACCGAGAGGGCGGAGAGAATCGGACCATGCCCGGTGTCGAAGTCGCAGACGTCGCCGGTCAGATGCGCCCAGCAGACGGGCTTGCGCACGGTGGCAGTCGACGCGCTGGCAGCTACGACGGAACAGGAGACAGCGTCGCGATCGTCGTTCATGGGAACCCCTGAGGCACGGAAGGTTGTAGACTCTGCAAGACTTGTTCGGACAAGTCTTGATCAAATCAGCAACCAAAAAACCGCCCTTGCGGCGGCCTGATGTTCAAAGAATCTAGCTTCTATGCAACATCAACCGCCCCGGGAGTAAACCCGCTAAAGCCGAGGCTAAAGTACAAGGCAATTGATTTCATAGCGATGGGTTGAGGATACAAAACTGGTCAATAATTGTCAATAAAAGGGGCTGGACTGGCTCGGAGAGAACTCACGAGCCAGTCACGAGGAAGAAGAAGGAGCGAACTAGGCGGTCTGTGGGATGGGGACGAAGCTGTCCGTGTTTTCGTCGACGTTGGCGGCGTTGGCACGACTGACGGAAACGGAATTGATTCCGGAACGCGTCAACTTCTGATCGTTGTGCCTGTAGCAGATGATGCGACCCTTGTCTCGCACCCTGACGGCAGAAACGATGACACCACCCTGTTCCTTGGCTTTGGACAAAAGCTCCCCAGCAAGCCTCGGGCGATCGATCTGTTCCTTGACCACAACCTGGCATGAGCCCAGGAGATCGTAGGCGGGGAACGGACGGATGACAGTGGTCTTCGTAGGCATGCTGGTGTAGACACGCAGTACGACCGTACACCCAGCGCTGAAACCGAGCTCGTCCGCGACCTTCTGGGAAATGGTCAGGCGGTTCGGTCCACGGCGACGGTCCGGGTCGCACCACGAGACGTCCACAAACACGAGAGAGTCGTATCGGCGCTGAGACTTCGGCATGGGGAATCCTCTGCGGTGGGTTCAATGAATCGGAGGATTCCGATCCACAGTTACACGTCGCAAAGGTGTGGTCGGCCGGCTCGGAGAGAAACTCGACGAGCCGGCGCGGGAAGAAAACGAAGGAAAGAACAGAGACTAGAGACGGTGCCGGTTGGGCGGATTGGGGGTGCAGCAGACACCGACCATGTGTCGATCGAGCGGCGGCTGAAGCGCCGGCAGCGGCTGGGTCGGCGGGTCACCCAACATCACATCGGAAAGACTACGCAGGGCGGCGCAGCGGAAAGTGGAGTTCGTGCCCGTCGTCGGGGCGGTGCGATCACCATTCGTCATCGACAGCTCCATTCCACCCTGGGTTTAGAGGGCGGAGTCTACGGCAACAACCTTCGCCACAGAATCCGACCACGAAACGAAACCGACCACCACTCTTCTCGAGCGATGGTCGGTTGGAATTGATCTAAGAAACCTTAGTGTCCCATCCTGGCCATCGCTAACGCATACGGAAGCGCAAAATCGACGCAATCAATTGCGCGGGTCGTAAGCGTAAAGGTGTGCCAGGCTTGTGATTTCATAACGGAGTCTATGATACGGTCGCGCTATTTTACCGTCAAATCGACGTGTGGATATGTCGATTAGTCGTTGAACAACTTGTCGGTGATTTTCTCGTAGGCAAACAGCTCGTTTGGCGCGAAGAATCGATCAATTTCTGCTACCGCCGACTCCGCAGAATCGGAAGCGTGCACCAGGTTGGAAGCCACGGCAATGGCCAAGTCGCCGCGAATCGATCCGGCATCGGCTTCGTAGGCTTTGGTGGGACCCAAAATCAAGCGCACAGCTCCAACGGCCTCCACACCTTCCAGCACCATAGCAATGACTGGTGAAGACATCATGAAGTCCTTCAAGCCTGGGAAGAACGGTTTATCGGCCAAATGAGCGTAGTGGACGTCCAAAACCGCGTCGCCAAGCTGAATCATTTTCATGGCAACAATTTTGAGCCCTTTACGCTCAAAACGGTGAACGATCTCGCCGACCAAATCGCGCTGGAGCGCGTCTGGCTTGATTAAAATGAGGGTGCGCTGTGTCTGAGCCATAGGACAAAATTTTATTGGGCTAATCCTAGCAGTCTCGTGCTTCTTCGTCAAGATCGCCGCTCGACCAGAAAACGGGCTCTAAAGCGGGATCGCAAGCAGCTGCGGCTCTCCCCCATCAGAAATCAAACGAATATCGCCTTGTAAATCTGTACGAAAGGTTTGCGCGCCGATGGCTCGAAGGCGCTCCAAGGTAGACGAGGCGGGATGGCCATAATCATTGTTAACGCCGCAGGAGATGATGGCGTAGCGGGGATGGATGGTTTGCAAAAAAGGCATGGTAGAAGAATAGGCACTGCCATGGTGAGCCACTTTGAGCACGTCGACAGGATCGGTGAGCAGTGATTGAAGTTCTGGTTCGTTCTCTGCGGTGGTGTCCCCCGTTAGTAACACAGACGTGTCACCATAGGTGAGTAACGCAACAATCGATGTTTGATTCGGGTCGTCAACTTTTTGTCCAACAAATGACGACGTCGGATAGATGATGTGCAATACGACCCCACCGCCGAGATCGAGATCCGTCGGTTGCAATACATCTATCAACTCTTCCCCATCACTCGTGCGTTGATTAAACTCTGGACGTAGTGGGGTGTAATATTCGATACCAGTTTGATAAACACGACTAACCGCGTAGCGATCAACAACATCAACCAGACCGTCTAAGTGATCGGCATGCGGATGGGTGTTAATGACGTCATCAATCGAACGATCCCAAAAGGGCATCACGTCGGAAAGCTTTTCCAACACAGCATCGTTTGGTCCACCATCAATCAGCACTTGGTGCCCGGTAGGACTTTCAATAAAAATGGCGTCGCCCTGACCCACATCAAAAAACCACACGATCAATCGCGGTGAACCAATAGCGTGCCCCGCCTGCAGCCAGCTAAACACCACCAACGCAGCAGTGATGATGAGCGTGCCCGCAACACCGAGCTGTTTCTCGTGTTTCATAAGGCGGCAAGAGCGGTGGCAATTATCACAATCAGACGTTCTACTCCCCAAGCTAGTCCGCCGACCGCGATTCCCGCTGCTGGCACAACAGCTACCAAGGCGGCGGCCACGGTTGAAAAAACCATAGCGTAGGGAACGAGAGGGAGAATCAACAGATTGGCGATGGGGGAAACAAGACTGAACTGGTGGAAGTTGAGGATCATAATCGGCAAAGTAAAGATGCTCGCGGAGATGGTGGTGGCCAGCGCTTCACGCACGCCAAATGCTTGAGGGAGAAACTCCAAGCGCTCACCAACGGGCTTGGAAAGCAAGGCCATGCCCGATGTAGCGAGAACGGATAGTTGAAAGCCAACATCGTCGCGCAACAGTCGTGGGTTTGCGGCGAGCATTAAGGCGGCGGCAAGCAAAATAAGATTGCGCGGCGTGGTTGCTCGGCCCGTGTGAGTGGCAATGAGCACGGCGGCAGCCATAATCCCCGCTCGCACTACGGCCGCTTCCGCGCCCGCTAAAACAACATAGACGCCAGTTAAAAGCAGCAGCATCCAAAAAGCTTTTTGCCGACGAACCACATAAGAAAGAGCGCTCGCGAACACCATCAACACCATGGCAACATTCGACCCCGAGGCAGCGAAAATATGACTGACACCAACGGCGCGAAAGATGGCGTCGAGTTTTTCCGGAAGCGTTTTGATGCCGAGCAGCAAGCCAGCGGAGATGCTGGCGGCCGGTTCTGGCAAGGCACGATGGAACAACGCTTCAATCGTATCTCGCAAGGCGTACAAAACGGCACGGACAGGATGATCCGCCGCGCGAGAAACGACCATGGGTTCATCGCCGGAAAAACAGATGGCGACAATACCGTCTTTCAACAGATAACGCGGATAGTCGAAGCCTTCGATGGCTTTTGGTTCCTCTAGCCGACAACGAAACGACAGCCGCCAGCCATACGACAAATCAGGATAACGGGCAAAGTAGGCAACGATCTTGTTTTGTCGCGGAGCGTCGTTGACGCTGATGTAATCTAAAATCACTTCCTGACGTTCTTCGGCAGATGACGGATCGTTGACGATCGTGCCATCAAGACGCACTTCCGATCCGATGGCACCCGCGATGGAGTCCGCGCCTTGGCTCGGAAAACTCACCGCGTAACGCGCAAGACCAAAAAGACAAGCGCTGATCATAAACGCCACGAGAGCGAGGCGATGATGGCCGAGCAAAAATACTGCCGCGGTGAGCGCGCCAAGCGCGGCGGTGAGCATGGGGAAAAATGGCAACGGCGTCACGATCCACGAATGGATACCAATGCCCAGCAAAAAAGCGAGTAAAACAAAACTCAACTGCCAAGAAGGGTGTCGCGTGTGCAACCCGAGCTGTTTAGGAATGCGCCTGACCCAAGCCCACACCGACATAGTTTGGCAAATGCAAATCCGCGAGCAGGTTACGACCGTCAAAAATCTTCATCGTCGGCGGAATCTGTTTAGCCGCCTCCGCGAACTCTGACCATTCGGTGAGCACGAGCACGGCTGAAGCGTCTGTCAGTGCGTCACGTGCCGAAGTGGCGTAGACCACACGATCGCCGAAGATAGTTTTTGCGTTCTCCATCGCCTCTGGATCGAAGGCGGTGACCGAAGCACCTCTAACAAGCAAAAGTTCGATCACATCTATCGCTGCGGACTTACGCACGTCGTCGGTTTGCGCTTTGAAAGCAAGTCCCCAGACGGCGAGTTTGACCCCCTCCAACCCCCCCTTGCCGGTAAGGGGGAGAGAAGACACAACTTTGTCGACAAACCGCTCACGCGCTCGGTCGTTGGCAACACTCGCCGCACGCAACATTTCAAAATCAACTTCGTTAAGCCCAGCAATCTTCATGAGCGCCTCCGTGTCTTTGGGAAAGCACGAACCGCCATAGCCAATGCCGGCGCGCAAAAAGTGTGGACCGATCCGCGGGTCAAGTCCGATCGCTTTCGTAACATCACGAATGTCCGCACCCACCTTCTCGGCAATCGCCGCGATCTCGTTGACAAACGAAATCTTGGTAGCCAAAAATCCGTTGGCAGCGTACTTGGTGAGTTCCGAAGATGCTGGCGCCATCGTCAATTTAGGCGCGTCGGCCGAGGCATACAATTTAAGCAATGCATCGATCGTCGCTTGATCGTTTGATCCAATAACAACACGATCTGGATGCAAAAAATCCTGCAAGGCTCTCCCCTCGCGCAAAAACTCAGGGTTTGATGCGCAGCCGAGTCGCTCGCATGTACCAACTGGCACGGTACTTTTAATAACCAGCGCCGTCGATGGATCCATCACCGTGCGCACCGAAGCCACCGCCGCTTCCACATATTGCAAGTCCGCGCTGCCGTCGGCAAGTGACGGAGTACCGACGCAAATAAAACAAACGTCAGCGTCTTTCACGGCAGAAGCAAGATCGGTCGTAAACGACAAAAGTCCCGAAGCCGTGGCTTTGTCGATGAGCTCCGGCAATCCAGGCTCGACAATCGGCAGCACACCTCGATTGATTTGTTCGATTTTTTGGGCGTCGATGTCTACCCCAACCACCGTGTGCCCCCAGTCGGTAAATCCGACGCAGGCAAGACCAACGTATCCTGTTCCAACAACGACGAGTTTCATAAATCCGAAATTCGAAATCTCAAATCCGAAACAAATTCTAAATTCGAAATCCTAAAACGAAAAACCGACTTTTGCCTTTCCCTTTTTTCTCTTTCCCCTTTGTTTGAGATTTCGTATTTCGTATTTCGAATTTTATATGACGAAGTTAATCGTTCTCCCGGGAATGTAAATCACTTTTTTGATTGCCTGACCTTCCAAGTACTTGGCAACGTTGGGATCGACTTTGGCCATGGCCTCAACATCTCCCTGACTGGCGTTTGGTGGAGCTTGAATCGTTCCACGCAATTTGCCCATCACTTGCACCGACACGGCAACCAGATCATCAACAACCAGCGCCGCGTCGAACGACGGCCAGCGCTCGGCATCAAGCAACTTGGTGTGACCAAGCTTCTCCCACAGTTCGCTCGCCAAGTGCGGAGCAAAAGGAAACAGCACTTTCAAGAACATATTAAAGAACTCTGAACTGACACCGCCAGCCTCTTGCATCGTATTTACGCAGATCATGAGCTGAGCAATGGCGGTGTTAAACTTCATCACCTCTATGTCCTCGCCAACTTTTTTTATTGTTTTATGCACCATGCGGACGACTTCGTCGGAAGCGGTAGGGACAATCTTGTCGCTCAAGGCCATCACCTTATCCAAAAACCGGCGTACGCCAATAAGACCATTCGTACTCCATGGTACCGGTTCCTCAAACGGCCCCATGAACATGATGTATGTGCGCAAGGCGTCGGCACCATATTGATCAACGATCTCATCTGGATTAATGACGTTGCCTTTGGACTTGCTCATTTTAGTACCATCCTCTGCCATCACCAAACCATGACTGTGGCGCCGCGCGTAGGGTTCACTCGTTGGCACCAGTCCGCGATCAAACAAAAACTTATTCCAAAAACGTGAATACAACAAATGCAACGTGGTGTGCTCCATCCCGCCATTGTACAAATCCACCGGCATCCAATGCTTCAATTTTTCCGGCGAAGCAAATTGCATTTCGTTTTTAGGATCAAGGTAGCGCAAAAAGTACCAGCTCGATCCGGCCCAGTTCGGCATGGTGTCTGTTTCACGCTTGGCCGGTCTGCCACACGTAGGGCATTGTGTGTTGACCCAATCGCTAATCGTCGCGAGTGGCGACTCACCATTGTCTGTCGGTTCGTACTTTTCAACCTCTGGAAGTTTCAATGGGAGCTGGTCATCGGGAATAGCAACCCAGCCATGATCCTCGCAGTGCACAAGAGGGATTGGTTCGCCCCAATAACGCTGGCGTGAAAAAACCCAATCGCGGAGTTTGTAGCTCACCGTCCGTTTGCCCCAACCAGCCTCTTCCAAATGATCCATGATCGTTTCTGTGGCAACGTGAATATTTAACCCATCAAGAAAACCACTATTGATCATGGTTCCCTTTTCTTCTTGTACTTGTTCGACACGTCCAATCGGCGACGTGTCCCCATCGGAACCAACAACAACACGCACAATCTCCAACCCAAACGCAGTGGCAAATTCAAAGTCACGCACATCGTGTCCTGGCACGCCGACCAGCGCTCCTGTACCAACATTCCCTAAAGCAAAATCGGCCACCCAAATAGGCATCTTGCGATTAGTGAGTTGATTGATGGCATAGAGCCCCGTAAACACCCCAGTCTTTTTTCGACCTTCGGCCATGCGATCGGCATCTGTCTTCTTAGCCGCTTCAGCGACGTACTTGGCGACGGCATCTTTTTGTGGAAACTGATCGATGTTGTCACGCACAAACTGCCCATCCGGCGCCGCAGCCACGAACGTTGCCCCAAAGTTGGTGTCTGGACGCGTGGTAAAAACGGTAATGGACTTATCGAGACCCTCAACCTTATACGTGATGTTGATTCCTACAGATTTGCCAATCCAATCAGCCTGCTGCTTTTTGATTTTGGGCAGATAGTTGACTGTGTCGAGATCGCTGAGTAATCGATCAGCATATTTGGTGATGGCGATCATCCACTGTTC
This sequence comes from uncultured Gammaproteobacteria bacterium, assembly GCA_964588955.1. Lineage (GTDB taxonomy): Bacteria > Patescibacteriota > Patescibacteriia > UBA9934 > CAMTUG01 > CAMTUG01. The sequence goes on along the minus strand of CAZPQJ010000001.1, from coordinate 50,172 downwards.
TTTCTCGCGCTTCTCTACCGCGCCGCCGCAGCGGTCGCAGACTCCCCCGGCCGCTTCTTCATTCGCCAAACCAATTTTATCTTTAGGGCACCAGTTGATCATCGTCTTAGCTTTGTAGGCAAGACCGGCCTTGAAAAATTCTAAAAACATCCACTGCGTCCATTTGTAATAGGCGGGATCCGTGGTGTTGACCTCGCGTGACCAATCAAACGACAAACCGAGGGCTTTTAATTGACGTCGAAAGGTATCGGTATTTTCTTGGGTGATTTCCTGCGGCTTTCGACCGGTTTTGATGGCGTAATTTTCCGTTGGCAATCCGAAGGCATCCCAACCAATTGGATACAGAACGTTGAACCCCTCCATACGACGTTTGCGGCATACAGCATCAAGCGCCGAATAACTGCGGGGGTGTCCAACGTGCAAACCCGCGCCTGATGGATAAGGGAACTCAATCAAACAATAAAACTTCGGCTTCGTGGAATCGTCTTCCGCCCGCCAGGGTTGGTCTTGCTCCCAACGCTCCTGCCATTTTTGTTCGAGGTGTTTGTGGTTGTAGGACATAGCGGGGCGAAAAGACTAAATACTAAGCACCAAGTTCCAAACAAATACTAACCGGAAAAGGGAAAAACGGAAAACGGATCCGGCAGGAACCAAACAAGTTTACCACAATCCTGAGGCATCGCAATCAGTAAAATAGGGCTAAAACTAGCCAAGGAGGGTTGACAAAACCGAGTTTTTATGCTATATTTCCTCTCCACCTAGGAACGCACATGTGCATGATTCTGATTTTTTTCCTGTTCGCGGTATCCAACCTCAGCGGATGCGTCGCCTGGCTGGGCGAACCGATCTGCTCGGATGAAGATGGGGACGGATACATCGTGGATGATGGTGCATGCTACCGTCCGCCCGCCGATGAAGATGAAGAAGAGGACTGCGACGACCTCGACCGCTCGGTCTACCCCGGCGCCACCGAGTACTGCGACGAGGTCGACAACAACTGCGATGGCGAAGTCGACGAAGACTGCGTCATCCCCAGCTAGACCGCATCTGGTCGGCCTTCAACTCGAAGGCCCACTCTCCAGGTGCGGTCTTCGAATATACATAAAGCGGGGCACAGTGGCCCCGCCTATACTTTTATAACCGCTTACATCTTCGGCATCGCTGATTGAATCCGCTCAAGCGCGACCACGAAAGCCGCGCGGCGCATGTCGGTTTTGAGGGACTCTTTTTTGTGCCAAATCCCTTCCGCTGCTTCCATCATCATGGGCTTCAACTTGGCAAAAACTTCTTCTTCCGTCCACTTCTCGTTTTTCATATTCTGATCCCACTCGAAGTAGCTCACCGTGACTCCGCCGGAGTTCGCCAGCACGTCGGGGATTACGGTGACGCCTTTGCCGAACAATACATCATCCGCTTCCGGAGTCGTTGGACCGTTAGCAAGCTCGAGCACCACCTTAGCTTTCACTCCCGCGACGTTTTCCGCAGTGATCACATTCTCGAGCGCCGCTGGCACCAACACGCCCACTTCTAAGGCGATTAATTCATCGTTCGTGATATCGCGACTTCCAGGAAAACCTTGTACCGAGTCGGTTGTGTGTTTGTGAGCAATGACCGATGGCACGTCGAGTCCCGCCTCGCTATGAATAGCGCCGGAGGAATCAGAAACCGCGACCACTTTGTAGCCATGGCGATGACACAGCGTGGCAAAATGCTGGCCAGCATTGCCGAACCCTTGAATGGCCACCGTGCTTGTTTCCGGATCCAAAAACAGTCGTTCACGCAGAGCTTCGAGCACATAAAATCCGCCTTGCGCTGTGGCCGTACCGCGACCTTCTGATCCACCTGCTGAAATAGTTTTGCCTGTCACCACCGCCGGATGCCCAAACTCATCGGCAATCCAATCCATCTCTCGCGGCGTGGTGTTCACGTCTGGTGCGGGCACATCAACTTCTGGTCCAATCACCGGTTTCATCATCCGCGCCCAGCCACGGGTCAACCGTTCTAGCTCGCCCACGGACAACTCTTTGGGATTAACGGTGACTCCCCCTTTGCCACCGCCCATGGGAATGTTGGCCACCGCGCACTTAATCGCCATCCACAATGCTAAAGCTTTAACCTCATCGATGTTGGTGTCTTGATGATAACGAATGCCGCCCTTGAACGGTCCGCGCCAGTTGTTGTGTTGCACACGGTAGCCTTCGAAGACCTTGAGGGAACCGTCATCCATACGCACGGGGATAGAAATCCTCACCTGACGCATGGGGTGACGCATCAACTCTAGCAAGTCTGGATCGAAGGTGGACAGGACGGCAGCACGGTTGATTTGGTTGAGGGCGTTATCGAAAGGATTTTGCATAGTTGATGGGCTTAAAAAGATGTGTTAGTAAGGATACGCCGACCGCTCATGATCGGCAACAACCCTGGTGAACACCGTGTCGAACACAACCCCTCTGTTTAATCACAACGAAGTGACGGCAATCACCCGCTACATCATGGCCCAATGGCGCTGGCTATTCGGCAACCTCAATACGGATACGTGCGATCCGGCCGAGGTGTTCAGAGAAACCCATGAGCTCCTTGCATTGGCACCGCTCATGCCCAATCCTGAAAAAGTCCTCGCGGCCATCTACGACCATGTTGGAGCAAAAAACGATCTCGTGCATGCGCACTCGAGGACACGCCGTCGCACGGCCGAATTCATCGCCTATTGCGCGGCTAAAATCCGCCACCACCATCCGCGCTTGGTGCTCGATGCCGCCTGCGGCACCGGACTCCCCCTCGGATACTTGGCCAGCGAATTTAACAAGACAGGCTTCATCGCCTACGACGTGTCACAGGTAGCTATGGGAGTTACCCAAGCGCGCATGCTTCGGCTCAACCGCGCCAATGTGGGGATGTCGGTAGGGAGCCATCGACAGGCTTTGGATCTACTCAAAAGGAATGACCGTCATCCTGTCGACATGGTTCTCTGTCTTAACGGCTACGCAACGTCACGCGATTTGCACGCCTTCGCCGACTGTCTGCGTCCGGGCGGGATGATGATCCTCATGGGCTTGTTCAAATACAATCCTGCGGCAGAAATTGGATTTGTGGATCTGGGAGATCATGTCTTCTTTGATGTTGCAATGTACGATGCAATGATCACTCAGGCTCAAGCAATGGGTGACCCCGTCAAGCTGGCCACAGTCGAACGTGCTGACCCTCGGCGGAGTAGGACAACCGAAGTCTACTGTCTTCAGAAACCGGAATGAACACTTCTACACTCACCAAAACCCGCCTGTCGAGCATTGCTCCGGGCGGGTTCTCACGTAAACCATAATCCAAATATGTGATCGAGTACAAGCGATCAATTGACGCAGAAGAAGAACACGTGTTATACACATACGTCGTCGACTTCCCGACGGCCTGCGGCAAGTCGGCGAAACGATCTTCGGGGGCCGCGGCTTCGCCAAGTCACTCCAGCTACCTGAGCCCACGATGGATGAAGACGTGCGCCGGATTCGGCTCTGGCGCCGAGACGTCGGCTACATCCCCATCGGCGTCGCGCGAGCGGACAGATCGACGATCCAGGTCTGGCTCAAATACGGCCGCAAGGACTGGATCGCGGTCGAACTGGGAACCGCGAAGTGCGTGGGGGAACTCCTTCCCCCGGCTAGTGAACCCCACCCGCCGGACGTCCTGATCGTCATTCGCCAGCACAGCCAAGGGGCACTCGCACCGAGGTACGACGTGATCTACTGGGCTCTCACCGTGTGAGACCTCTTCTCAAGCCGAACGCCCTGGTGGGAACTCCACCAGGGCGTCAACAATTTACATCAAGAGAATCTTGGACAACTTGCCTACCGGCAGGCAGGTTCATGAATTGTCCCTACTGGATAAATATCTCTCCGCGTCGAGGGCGGCCATGCAGCCGGTGCCAGCAGCGCTAATAGCTTGACGATAGACATGATCAGCGACGTCGCCGGCAGCGAAGACACCTTCGACATTCGTTTTGGTTGATCCAGATTGCACAACGACGTAATTTTTGACGTCGAGTTCAATCTTGCCTTTGAAAATTTCCGTGTTGGGCTCGTGACCAATGGCGACGAATAATCCATCAATTGGCATTTCGTGGGTCTCGTTGGTTTTATTGTTGAAGACCTTGAGCCCGGTCACTTTTTCTTCTCCCAGCACTTCTTTCACTTCTGAATTCCAGACAAATTCGATCTTGGGATTCTTCATCGTTCGCTCCTGCATGATTTTCGATGCGCGCAACACATCGCTACGCACGAAGACATGTACCTTCTTGGCAAAGCGAGTCAAAAAGTTGGCTTCCTCCATGGCCGCGTCTCCCCCACCGACTACGGCGATCTCTTTCTCCTTAAAGAAAAATCCATCGCAGGTGGCGCAGGCGGAAACACCGTGCCCTTTGAGCTTGTCTTCGCCCGGCACGTTCAACCACTTGGCCGCGGCACCCGTGGCAATAATCACGGACTCTGCTTCGAACTCTCCATTACTCGTTGTTTTCAGCTTGAAGGGGCGCGTCGAGAAGTCCACAGACTCAACAAAATCACTCACGACATGCGTACCAAATCGCACCGCTTGTTTTTTCATGATCTCCATGAGTTCAGGGCCTAACACACCGTTAGGAAAACCCGGGAAATTTTCCACGTCCGTGGTGCCCATCAATTGTCCGCCTGGTTCTCGCCCTTCAATCACCACCGGTTTAAGCTCGGCACGCGCGGCATATAAGGCGGCTGTCCAACCAGCAGGACCGGAACCAATAATCACGAGTTTTTCAGACATAGTTGCTTGTCGTAAAAAAACTAAAATCTTAAAATCTAAGAACCAAACAAACTCGCAGTCACTAAATCCTAAAAGGTTTAAACCGGTTTAGATTTTAGACATTTAGAATTTGTTTAGTCTTTTCAAGATGAGTTTTTAGTCTTTTTATTAAAGATGTTTCTCCACCCGCGCCTTAAATGCGTCTTTACTCATCGAACCAGAAAACTGATCAACAACTTGTCCGCCCTTGAACACAATAAACGTAGGGATCGACAAAACATTGAAACGTTGCGCGAGTCCGGAGTTCTCGTCGACGTTCACTTTGCCGATAGTGAGCTTGCCGCCCATCTCGCCAGCAACCTCGTCGACAATTGGTGACATGACTTTGCACGGCCCGCACCAAGGAGCCCAAAAATCCACAATCACGGGAGTGGCGGATTGAAGAACGTGACTATCGAACGTGTCTTGAGTGAAATCCATAGAAAAGTATTGAGTGGCTAGTGGCTAGATGTTAGTGCTTCAACAAGCTACTAACCACGAGCCACTAATCACTCAGCCACTAGCGCAAGTCGACCCCTTCGATCTTCAAGATACGCGTCTTCGACTCTTCCGTGTACGTTTCCAAAATGTCCCCGACTTCAATCTTGGTGCGTCCAGTAAATTCGACTCCGCATTCGCTCCCACCAGAGACTTCTTTCACCGCTTGCTTGGCCGCCTGCAGGCGAATAATCTCCCCTTCGCCAACCACGCCACCGGCGCGCAAAATACGCATCTTGGCCGGAGCACGCACTTTGTCGCCGAGCACCTTCCCGCCAATAATACCGCCTTTGTCTGTTTTCTTAAAGACGGCCAAAACTTCGATTTTTCCCATCTCTGTGAGAATCTCTTCGCTTGGCAACATTTTCTGCAAACGTACCAACACGTCTTCGAACAATTTATAAATAATGTCGTTTTGGACAATTTCCACATTCTTGTCGCGGGAAAGCTCTTCCGCGGTCGTCGATGGACGCACTCCGAAAGCGTACATCACCGAATGCGTCGCTTCCGCTTTCAAGACATCAGCGTCGGTGATGTTACCAAGCCCTTTGGCCACCACTTCTACTCCCACCGCTTCATGTTTAATCTTTTCCAACATACCCAAAAAGGCTTCCAACGATCCAAGCACGTCGGCACGTACCATCACATTCAGGAATTGTTTACCCTCTTTGTTTTCCGCAGCGGTCGGACGGCTGGTTACGGTTTGAGCCACGCCGGTACGCATTGGTTTGTCTTTCATTTTTTCGAGTGCCTTCACGTCTTCCGGCACCTCTAGCACATCTCCCACGGCCGGAGCGGCTTTGAATCCCAACACTTCCACTGGCATCGACGGCGGCGCTTCGTTCACCGACTCCCCGCGCCAATCTTTCATGAAACGGACGCGGCCATACATGGCTCCACGCACGCCAATCACGTCGCCGAGTTTCAACGTACCCGATTGCACCAAAATCGTGGCCACAGGACCAGCACCTTTGTCGATATGCGAATCGATAATCGTTCCGGCGGCACGGCGGTCGGGGTTAGCGGCGATCTTTTCTTTTTCCATGTCGTTCACCAAGAGCAACATGTCGAGCAATTCATCAATGCCCGTGCCAGCCTTGGCAGACACCGGAACAATCAACGTTTTTCCACCCCATTCTTCCGGAATCAAATTGAGTTCTGCCAACTGTCCTTTGACCTTCTCCACGTTGGCATCGGGTTTATCAATTTTGTTGATGGCCACCACATACGGCAATCCAGCGGCTTTGATAATATCCACCGCTTCTTTCGTTTGTGGTTGCACACCGTCGTCCGCCGCCACCACCAAAATGGCAATGTCGGCGACTTTGGCACCACGTGATCGCATCACCGTGAAGGCTTCATGACCCGGAGTATCGATGAAGGTAATCAACTTATCTTTACGCACCACCTGGTACGCACCAATATGCTGCGTGATGCCACCGGCTTCGGTATCCATCACGTTGGCCGAACGAATGGCGTCGAGCAATTTGGTTTTTCCGTGGTCAACGTGACCCATCACCACAATTACCGGCGGACGAGAAACCAAGAGCGACTTTTCTTCGCCTTGCAACATGTCTTCCAGGCGCTTACTACCCGCGTCATCGGCTTCAGTGTCGATGGAGGCGTCTTCCTTCAACGCTTCGTAACCCAAATCTTCCGAAACAATGGCCGCAGTGTCGTAATCGATGCGTTCATTAAGCGAAGCCAAAATGCCGTTACGCAACAACTCCTGCATCACTTTGGCAATTGGCAAATCCAATTTGGCAGCAAAATCGCGCACGGAAATTACTGCCGGCAAGGTGACCTTCTTTTCCAACACCGGCTTCTCCCCGCTGCGCTGCGCTTCCACCCGCGCCATCTGCTCGTCGCGCTTGGCAGTCAAACGTGCCCGGCGCTGATAGTCTGCCCAGGCTTCCATAATGCGTTGGGCCTCACGGTCGTTGATTTTAATGGCGTGGCGTCCAATGCTAAAACCGAGCTCAGGCAATTTGGCTCGTAAGTCGTCTGTTGGGACGCGCAATCTGCGGGCAAGTTCAGAAATATTCATGCCACGCAATAGTAGTCTTCAAAGAGCGATTCGTCAATGCGGACGTTTATTCCCGCACTTCGATGCTTTGACCATTTTCGTTTTCGCAAGCCACCACCGCCAGGCGGCCATCAACTGTTACATTGACCGCATAGCCGGTCATAAAATCCGATCCGACCACGGGATCGGTCGGCACATTTTGTAAACCCGTCTCAGCGACCGCGGAAGAAAGATCCACACAGGCATTCAGGGTAACAGCCGCGGAACACCGTTGTTCGCAACCGAACGTTTCCGTGCCCAGGAGCTGATAGGTGTTAGGATCCGTATCCATCGCCGCCGGAAGTGTCCCGTTGTGGGTCGCACGGTACTCCACCAAACTCGCCAAAAGGCCGCGAACATCTTCCGCTCGACGCTCGTCGCGCAACGACGTCAGCCTTTTCCACGGCTGCACGGCAAAAAAGATGACCGTGACGATAGCGACCAACATCACCACGATGGTGAAGTGATCCAAGTGTCGCAGAGCAATAAGAATCTTGCGCATAGAAAAAGGATGATAGGATTATGATAACATGAATGCCACTATGGAACCTAGCGGATTTCTCTTGATCGACAAACCCGCCGGCATGACTTCGCATGACGTGGTCGATGCCGTGCGGCGCGTAACCGGGCAACGCCGTGTTGGCCATGCGGGCACGCTCGACCCGTTTGCCACTGGCTTGTTGATTGTGGCCGTCGGCGGCAAAGCGACCACGCGGTTGTTTGAGTTTGTTGGATTGTCGAAAGAGTACGAAGCCACTTTTGTTCTTGGAGCAACCTCGACGACGGATGATCCGGAGGGAGTAATCACTGCGACCCCGGGCGCTCCCCTCCTTTCCAAGGAGGGGTTAGGGGTGGTTGCGATCGAAGAAGCCATGCGCTCCTTCGTCGGCGAAATCCAACAAATTCCTCCCCAATACGCCGCCATCAAAATTAAAGGCAAAAAAATGTACGAACTCGCCCGCGAAGGTAAAGTGGTCGAAGCCAAACCCCGCACGGTGACAATTTATTCGTTCACCCTACTTTCTCCATCTTTCTCTCTTTCTCCTACTTTTCCTCTTTCAATCCACGTCCACCTAAGCGTCTCCTCCGGCACCTACATCCGTGCCATCGCCCGCGACCTCGGCGCCAAACTCGGCTGCGGCGGTTATGTCTCTGAACTCCGTCGCACCTCCATCGGCTCCTACAAAGTGGAAAACGCGCAAACGCTGGAAGCATTGCAAAAAGACGGTCCGAAGTTTTTCTAACTACTCTTTAAAAAGAACAAAAAAGTTTCGTTTTTCAATCATTCAAGGCTAATTCCAGCCAAAAAGGCCAGATTTGAAGAAAATAAACAGGTGTGGTAGAGTCAGGCCATCGAATTACTTAACTTGATTCTCGAAGGGTTCAGACGAACAAGACGGATGTGGCTGTATGATCAATTTTTCCTCGATTTTTGGACAATTGACGACTGTGTACCGCAAGCGATAAGCCATCGCCGTTGTTCGTGTTGAACCCAAGAGCGTAAACGTATGCCTACTATTGCATTCGCGCTCCTGGGTCTTTTGTTAGGCGCCGGCGGCGGATACTTCTTCCGCAAACTGGCTGCCGAAAAAAAGATGGCCGGAGCCGAGACCAAAGCGGAGAAAATCTTAGCTGAAGCCAAAACCAAACAGCAGGAGATGATGCTGGAAGCCAAAGAGAAAGCGATCCAGGTTGTTGAGGAGGCCAAAAAGGAAGAGGCAAATCGCCGAAAAGAACTAACCGAAACGCAATCACGTTTGGAAAAACGCGAAGCCATGTTTGATGGCAAGTTGTTGGAGTTTGAAGACAAAAAAACCAAACTGGAAGAGAAGACCAAACAAGTGGAGGAAGTACGCGCCAAAGTTGATGCCTTGCGCGCTGAGCAATCGAAAAAATTAGAGGAAGTGGCTGGACTTAGTAAAACGGAAGCCGAAGCGCGGCTCATGAAGATGGTAGAAGAAACCTCGCAAGAGGCGCTTAACTCCCGTATTCGCAAATTAGCCGACGTAAGTGAAGAGGAATTGCAAACCAAGGCTCGCGACGTACTTTCGCTCGCGGTAATGCGTATGGCTGGTTCGGTGGTGGTGGATGCCACAACCACAATGGTGGAATTGCCTAACGACGAACTCAAAGGACGCATTATTGGAAAAGAAGGACGCAACATCAAAGCGCTGGAGCATTTGACTGGCACGGAGATTATTGTCGACGACACTCCAGGGTCGATCATGATCAGCGGCTTCTCCCCCATTCGTCGCCAGGTCTGCCGCCGTACACTTGAATCCCTCATCGCTGACGGACGTATCCATCCGGCGCGTATTGAAGAAGCCGTCAACGAAGCCAAGAAAAATTTGGCCGTGGAAATCAAAAAGGCGGGAGATGAAGCGTTGTATGCTCTTGGTATTCCCGTCTCTTCGATTGATCCCAAACTGACCTCCATTTTGGGTCGCATGAAGTTCCGCACCAGTTACGGTCAGAACGCCTTGCAGCACTCGATTGAAGTAGCCACCGTGGCTGGAATGATTGCCGAAGAGCTCGGCGCCGACGTGGCCGCATGTAAAAAAGGCGGACTCTTCCATGACATCGGCAAAGCTGTTGACCACGACATGCAAGGGGCGCACCCAGAGATTGGCTACAACATTTTGAAAAAGTTCGGCTTCCCGGAAGACTTGTGCTACCAGTCGATTGCCCATCACGAAGACAAACCTCGCACCCTTGAAGGCGTGATCGTGAAAGCCGCCGACGCCATTTCCGGCGCTCGACCTGGCGCGCGTAAGAACACCATCGAACAATACATCCAACGCTTGGAAGAATTGGAAGCGGCCGCAACCGGATTCACCGGGGTAGAAAAAGCCTACGCCATTCAAGCCGGACGCGAGATTCGGGTGTTCGTAGAACCAACCGCCATGGACGATTACGGCGCCTTCCAGCTGGCCAAAAATATCGCTCAAAAAATCGAATCGGAACTGCAGTATCCTGGAGAAATCAAAGTAACGGTGATCCGCGAAACACGGGTTGTCGAGTACGCTCGCTAGTGCTAGACTTGGAGAAATTATCATGAACAACTATGAACAAGGCAGAACTCGCCAATCGCATTGCCGCACGCTTAAACCTCCCCAAAAAAACCGCTGAAGATGTAGTGGAATTGTTTGAAGAAATCATCACTGCCGAATTGGTGGCTGGCGGCGAAGTGACCATTGCCGGATTTGGCACTTTCTCCGCACGAGAGCGTGCCGGCCGCAAAGGGGTCAACCCACAAAATCCGAGCGAGACGATCGATATTCCTTCGGTCACCGTGCCAAAATTCAAAGCTGGCAAAGCCCTCAAGGATTCCTTGAAAGGCAAACGCAAAGTCGGCGCTTCCTCCACCGCTCCCGCCGCCGCTCCAACCACCCAAATGTAACGTGTCACAAAAAAATCGACGACCGATGGCCTAGAGCGGCCGTCGGTCGTTTGTTGTCGCGCGCGCCGTGAAGTGGCGCCGGTTATTCGTCGAAGTCGACTTTCATGAGGAAGAGTTGCTGTCGAACCGACCCCCAGTAGCACCAGCCATGCATGGGATGTTCGAACAGATCCGTCACCTGGTTCATGGCCGGCTGGACGACGTTGCGTCCGACGACCCAGGCTACCTGCTGATGGCGCAGATCGACTTTGTAGGCCGGGTATCGATCGATATGCTTGTAGCCGCCACGATACGGCGCGGGGATCCGAACATCGTCAATGAACCGCACTTGGGGTCCATCATCACTCACAAAGAAATTGTACATCCCCAGAACACACTCACGGCTCTGCGCAAGAATACGCATACTCCCGTCCCTCGCCGTCACGATGTCGAGGACGTCTGCATCGATGGGTACTTCGCGACCGAAACGCAGGGAGTGGAGGCCGCGGGGCTTGCTCGCGTTCTTCGGTCCGAGGCCTTGGTGGCGTTCGAACTTGACGAACAGTTCATCCGCGCTCAGGCCGAAGCAGGAAAGGATCTCGCTCGACCAGGAGCCGAGTTGACCGAGTGCGACAGGCTTCCAGAGAAAAGCCTCGGCATGGGCAGCAATCCCACCTTCAGCGTCCTTCAACCCCCAAATGACAAGCGTCGGAGCGGGGGTGTGCGGAAGAATCCGAACACCGACATTGTGAAGATTTCCATCCCACACCGGCATGTTGCCAATGTAGATCACAGCGCCACGACTTTCGTGACGCAGAAGGACAATCGGTTCACCAACAGGAGCAACGCTGGTGAAGCCGAACAGTTCAGCTGAGACGATACCGGCATCAGTCCTACTCGTGGGACTTACGCCGGTATCGAAGCTGAGCGGCCACGGCTTGCCGTCGACCATCAGAACCAGGAGGTCGTGGTGCTTTCCGATCCAGGCCGGCCTGCCGTCGGGAGTGACCATAAGATCCTGGATGGAGCCGTTGATCCACTCAACCCCGCGACACAGATCACTCAGACAGGCGTCGGGGTTGGACTGGAAGCGCCGGAGCTGGTCGGAGCGGGTCGGCAGCTCGCGGGCCAGAACGTCGTCGCCGATCTGGTGAAGGGCAACCAGGGCATCACGGGTGTTTTCAGGACGGGGCATGGTGGGTTCCAGCTCTGGCACGATCAAGGTGATCCGCGTAGGCCAACATGGCGGCGGCGGGCTTGGGCGATCGATAGAGAGCGGGTCCATCCTAATACAAAAAAGCGGGGCGTGGTAGCCCCGCCTATACACGACAATTTATTCCGCGGCGGGTTCGTTAACGAAGCTCAAGATTTTTTCCATGGCGTCGTCGAGCTTAACCAGCATCGAATCTGCCACATGACGTTCTTTCCATTCCACCGCCTCTTCTTTCAAGGTTTTTTCTGAAACCACAATGCGCAGAGGAATACCGATTAAATCCGCGTCGGCGAACTTCTCTCCCGGTGAAGCCGCTTCGCGATCGTCCCACAGCACTTCCACACCCGCTTTTTCCAAGTCCGCATGCAACGATTCCGCCGTCTCCAAAATGCGCTGCATCACCGCTTCATCTTTCGACCGCAAGCTCACCAACTGTACACTAAACGGCGCCACGCTCTTTGGCCAAATGATTCCATTATCATCGTGATGGATCTCCACAATCGACCCTGCAAGGCGCGAGATGCCAATGCCGTAGCAGCCCATCCATACTTGCCCTTGTTTCCCTTCTTCATCTGTGGTCGTAAATCCGAAGTCATCGGCGAAACGGGTGGAGAGTTTGAAGATGTTACCCACCTCGATCGCTTTGACTTCTTTGATCGTTCCTTTTCCGCACTTGCCGCAGCTGTCGCCGTCTTTAGCCTCAGTGATCTCGCGGTTCTGCGAAGATCCGCAGGCATCGCAAACATAAATCAAATCTTCCCCATACGGCGTGGCCACTTGATATTCATGCGAATACTTCGAGAACACGCCGCCAGATGCCTCGGTCAAAATAGCATTGAGGCCAAGGCGGGCAAATACATTGGCGTAAGCACCCTGGGCTCGTTCGTAGTAAGCCTCTAAGTCTTCCGACGTACGATGAAAGCTGTACATGTCCTTCATGGCAAACTCGCGGCCACGGAGCAAACCAGACTTGGCGCGAGCTTCGTTGCGAAACTTGTCTTGAATCTGATAAACCGAAACGGGGAGATCTTTGTACGACTTCACAAACTGCTGAACAAGTGGCGTGACGACTTCTTCGTGGGTTGGTCCAAGCGCGTATTCTTTTTCTCCGGCTCCTTCAAGCTTAAACAGAACATCGATCTTGTCCCAACGCCCCGTGGTCATCCAGGGGTCTTTTGGAATAAGTGCCGGCATCAAAATTTCGTTACTATCAATGGCGTTCATTTCTTCACGAACAATCTGTTTGATTTTGGTAATGACGCGCAGACCGAGTGGCAGGTACGTATAGATACCAGCGGCAAGCTGATTAACAAAGCCTCCTTGAATAAGGAAACGCGCATTAGCCGAATCGGCATCGTGTGGGGCATTCTTGTTAGTTTTTCCGAAGAAACGTGAGTACTTCATAGTGATTGCTAGTCTAGCGTATTGGGGCTGATCTGTTAAGCAGGCTTGGCGGACTGGGTCGGTTCGAGGCCTTTTAGAGGCTGGGGGTCGGACGGGATCCTTTTAGGAGATGGGCGGGTTGTCATTGTTGTGGCAGTTGGTCGGAAACGTGTTGGTCGGAAGAGCATAGGTCGCGGACAGTATGGATTTGATACCCTTCGGCTGATACCCCCACCCTCCTTATTGCATTTCAGAATGCAATAAGGGTATACTTATTTCGTCCCCACTTTGGGGGCCAAAACAGATCATTTTCGTCACAAACTGCCATCTTTTGTCTAATTTAAGAGATAAAGTTGACCAAAAAGGACAAAAAACGGCTCACCTTTCCCACCGCCCTTATTGCATTTCGAAATGCAATAAGAAACAGTAGGCGGTCGATCAAATACCTATGCCACAACACTATTGCGACATTGAAGAACTCTTTACGGAGATTTCAGAGCGCACCACCAAACAAAAACACGCCCTTCTAGAAAAACTCCTCTCCATGACCCGTGCCTGGACAGCCAACCAACTCTGGCACAGTCTCGGTCCAAAATGGGGCAACATGACAACTCTTCGACGTAATCTCAACCACCTAAAAGAACGCGGGCTCATCCAAATCGCCCTCGACGATGGCAAGCAACCTGTCTACGAACGCGCCAACGATAAACACCACGATCATCTAAAGTGCACCAACTGCGGAACCTATCAGTGCGTCCCCTGTGCCGATCCAAAACCAGCATCAAGGATACCGATTAAAATCACCGCCCATCAACTCTTGTTTGAAGGACGCTGCACACAGTGCTCGTAACATTCTGACTTATGCGTAGACATCTCCCTCTCCTTGCTGCTCTCGGTGTCCTCATCGTCGTGATCATTCTGTTGCTGAGACCAAACACGACAACCACCAACGCGCCAGCAAAAGAAACGATCCGTGTTGTGGCCAGCTTCTATCCACTAGCCGAGTTTGCTCGTCAGGTCGGTGGCGAGGCAGTCAACGTGAACACCATTACTCCAGCAGGAACAGAACCGCACGATTACGAACCGACTGCACAACAACTTCAGGCAATCTATGCTGCCGATGTGTTTCTCTACAACGGCAACGGTGTAGATGCTTGGGCAGAACGAATCGCTGAAGACGTTGCCGCAAAGGGCACGCGCGTCGTGAATATGTCTCAGAGCATCGACGCCCACTATGACGACCCGCACTTCTGGCTTGATCCCGTTCTTGCCACACAAGAAATCACTATTATTCGCGACACGTTCATCAAAGCGAACCCCGTTGCAACAACACCATTTACCGAACAAGCGCAATCCTACGCACAACATCTTTCCGCGCTCGACAATAATTATCGTACGGGTCTTGCGGACTGCGATAATCGCTATGTTGTCACATCGCACGCAGCCCTTACCTATCTCGCAAATGAATACCAGTTTACCGTGGTGCCCATCACCGGTCTTTCTCCCGAAGACGAACCCTCCGCCGGACGCTTAGCTGACATCACCCAAATAGCCAAAGAACACAACATCAAGTATATTTACTTTGAAACATTAGTGAGCCCAAAGCTTGCTGAAGCACTCGCACGTGAAGTTGGCGCCCAAACACTTGTCTTCAATCCTCTTGAAGGATTAAACGAAGACGAAATGGCGCAAGGCAAAACCTATCTGACTGTTATGGAGGAAAATCTCAATAACCTACGTATAGGAATGCTATGTCGGTAAAAAACCGCATTGTCATTCATGTCGAAGATCTCACCTTCGAACGCAACGGCGAGGATATTATCCACGACTTCTCTTTTGACGTGCGCGCCGGCGATTACGTGGGCGTGATCGGACCAAACGGCGGCGGAAAGACAACCTTGTTGCGTTTACTACTCGGGCTCATGCGTCCAACCCACGGTGCCATTGAAATTCTTGGCGGCGCACCAACGGATCGCCGCGTACGCGAACAGCTTGGTTACGTCGCACAGCGCGGGGGTAATCTTGATGCTCAATTTCCAGCCACGGTAGAGGAGGTGATTCGCTCAGGCGCATTAAACGAGCGGGTGATGAAACGCGTCGTGAAAGAAATGAACGTCCAGCATCTCATGAAGCGCCCCATGAGCCGTCTCTCCGGGGGCGAACGCCAAAAAGTTTTGCTAACCCGTGCCATCGCCCGTGAACCCAAAATCTTGTTTTTAGATGAGCCAGTCGACGGACTCGACCCCACTTCACGCGATGCCTTCTACGCCCTGTTACGCAAATTGAACCAAAGCGGACTTACCATCATTTTTGTGACCCACGATGTGCACACGGTAGCCGAAGAAGCCCGCTCGGCCATTTGTTTGAAACACCAACTTGTCTGCCACGGCCACAAAGCCTGTGTGATCGGGCAAGAAAAACTACGTGATTTGTTCCACCCGGATCGGGAAGAAATTTTAGCGCATCACGACACCTAATATGGATTTCCTCGCTCTTGATTTCATGCGCCGCGCGCTGGCCGTCGGCCTCATCGTAGCTGTGGTGGCGCCCACCATTGGCATCTTCTTTGTGGTACGCCGCTATTCCTCTATGGCCGACACCTTAGCCCACGTGTCGCTTGCCGGGGTGGCTGCCAGCTTACTGGCCGGTACCGCCGCTATTCCCACCGCGCTCGTTGTTTCTATCGCCTCTGTGCTTGGCATTGAACACTTGCGCGAAAAACGTGTGCTCCCCCCAGACACGATCGTCTCTCTGTTTTTGTTTGGCGGTTTGGCCGCCGGAGTAGTGATGCTAGGACTCAGCCACGGCAAAAATGTAAACGTCGTCAACTATTTGTTCGGCAACATTATTACGGTAAGCACGGCGGATATTCTTTCCGTGGCTGTAATTGGCAGCGTGGCTTTTCTTGTTACCTTATTGCTGTGGCGCCCGCTATTCTCCGTGAGTCTTGATGAAGACACAGCCGAAGCCAACGGTTTACCGGTCAAAGCACTTAACCGCATTCTCGCCGTCCTCGGTGCCGCCACCATCGCCATTTCCATGAACGTCGTGGGGGTGTTATTAATCGGCGCGTTAATGGTGATCCCTGTCCTGGCGGCAATGCAATTCCGATTAGGATTTAGAGCAACCTGGGAATGGGCGGTGGCTTTTTCTATCGTCTCAACCATCGTGGGACTTATGGCCTCGTTCTACTTCAATCTTGCCAGCGGTGGAACAATTGTCCTTTCTGCCATCATTTGTTTTCTCATCTGTGCCCTTGTGGCCAAAGGTTCCGCCAAATACCGTTACGAACGGCACACCTAACGCAAACAAAAAAAGACCGGCATCACGCCGGTCTTTTTTTGTTTCTACGCTTGCGCGTACAACAATCCGAAATACACACCCAACAACACGAACCCAAGCCCTACCGACAACATGAGTCCGCCAAATAATCCCGCAGGAGCATCTTCCATCAAACACTTGTACAGCATGATGCAACCAGCCGTCACAAATCCAAGCACCGGAACGGCAATAAGAACAATGGCCAAAATTAAAATCGCTAGCATAATGATGCACAGTGTACGCAACAAAAACCTCTCTGTCAAAACAGAGAGACTTTTGGTGCGTCGGGTGGGGATCGGACCCACGACCTTGGGCTTAAGAGGCCCCTGCTCTACCACTGAGCTACCGACGCATATTAGGATGGTTCGCAGAAATTCCTTCATCTGCTGCGTTACGGGGTCCTGCTCGGTCGTCAACGTACGGGTCGTACGTCTCCTCCCTCACTGTCCCGTGCCTTGCAGCTGAAGTTTTTCTGCAAACCACAAATACGAAATCCGCGGGTAGTATGCCAAGATAATTGACGCGCGTCAAGATTTTCCGTATCCTTCCGCCCATGCGGGCGTAGCTCATTTGGATAGAGCGCCTGGCTTCGAACCAGGAGGTAGGGGGTTCAAATCCCTCCGCCCGCACCAAAAAACCATCACGATCGTCGTGACGGTTTTTTGTTTGTTTCTTTTACCACCCCTTCACCGCCAACGCGGCTTCGGCGGCGGCGACTTGTGCCTCATGCTTGCTGGTGCCTTTGCCTCGAGCCACTTCTTCTTTGTCGATCATCACCGCCACCTCGAACAACTTTTGGTGATCTGGCCCCTCTTCCGAAATCACGCGATAACTCGGCGTCACTCCGGCGTGCGACTGGGCCGCTTCTTGAAAGCGACTCTTGGGATCAATGTACAGTTTGTGTTCAATAATGTAAGGCAACTTGTCGAGGACAAAGCGATGGATAAACGTCTTCGAGGCCTCCCAGCCTTGATCCAAATAAATCGCTCCCACCACCGACTCAAACGCGTTCGCCAAAATGTAACGACGGGCTTTACTCTCCGCATCTTTTTGTTCCCCGCGCGACAAGTACAAATACGGCTCTACTCCAATGGCCTTACAAATGGCCGACAAAATATCCGCGTTGACCAGTGCCGCCCGCCAGTTAGTGAGCTCCCCCTCCGGGTTGTTGTACGTGTTAAATAAGTGCTCCGTCACCACAAGCTCAAGAACAGCATCGCCCAAAAACTCCAAGCGCTCGTTTTGACCTAGCGGAAAATCGGGGTGCTCATTCAAATACGAGCGATGCACCACCGCCTGGCGAATCAATTCCTTATTCTTAAACGCCACGCCGATCGCCGCTTCCAAGCCGCTCAAATCCCGCTCCATAGGATTTTTTTCTTGTTCGTCCATAGATTATTCTTCTTTAACCGCATCGACCCCTTTCAATTGGCCATTAGCAACCATGTCTTTAAAAATCGCTCCGAGTACGCCGTTCACAAACTTACCAGAGGCGTCTCCCCCAAACGTTTTACCTAGTTCAATCGCTTCGTTGATCGCCACCTTGGAAGGAATAGCCAAATTATATTTCAGCTCGTAGGTGCCAAGACGCAAAATATTGCGATCAATCACCGTCATGTTGGCAATCGGCCAGTCCGGGGCAAATTGGGTAATAATGGTATCCAACTCCTTTTGACGTTGAGCAACTTGATTAACGGTTTCTAAAATATACCCACCGTCGTCAAAATCGGGAGCGAACTCCGCTTTGTTGTAGGCGACAATTTCTGATAGCCGTTCCATGGGCGAGCTGGAAAAATCCCACTCATAGAGTGACTGCATGGCGATGGTACGCGAAAGATGGCGATTAGACATAAAGAACGAGTCAAGTATAGCAAAAAAGAAGCGCTTAGGCTTCTTTTTTGGCAGGAGCCTTTTTCTTCAAGGTCTTCTCCGCGCGGGCTCCGGTGTTGACCACCGTGCGACCGTTGTAGTTGCCGCAAGCCTTGCACATGTAGTGGGGCTTGATCGGTTCTCCACACTTCCCGCATTTGGTGAGGTTCACCTTTTTGAGGGCGTGGTGGGAGCGACGGTTCCCTTTAGAATGTTTGTTGTGATGCTTAATCGGAAGTGCCATAGCTTGAGAAAATGCTTAAATACGAAATCCGAAGTACCAAACATGGATGCCGTATCGTTGATTTCTGAACGCTGGGAGTATAGCTAAACGTCGGATTTTGGTCAAGGGATTGTCAAAGTCGACTTTTCAGGCTGCTATCTTCGTCCACACGCCTCTACCTCCAAAAAGGATAGGCACAACCGGAGTCTGATCTGAAATGAACGTGGATCCCAAAAAGTTGTCCGATGACGCCCTGATCGATGCCTTCCGCCAACGTGCGAAAGAGGTCGAGCGCGACAAGCTCGAACTCGATCCGCTCGGCGCACCCGATGCCGAGTTGGCAATAGCCCACTCACGCGACCATCCGAGGTCTCGCCAACGCACGGCGGCCACTCTCTCGGGTGGTCGTCATGCTTTTAACAACTTACGCGACGGGATCCTTTTAAGAGTTGTATAGGCGGGGTCACTGTGCCCCGCCTAGCTGTTTTAGATAATCTGCCAGGATAAGATACCTTCCAATTGAGTTGTTTTAGGAATAGGTTCGGATTAGGTGTGGTTTGTATAAACTTAATCTATACAAAACACCTCCTAACACGCACCTATTTGAAAAACGATGTTCTGGAGAGGGTATGCTTCTAACCTACTTTTGACGAGGTATATCGTGGAAGACTCCCGGATGATATCTCTAATACATCTGTGCGACACCGATTTAGAAACACGTACTTTGACGGACGATCAATTTCAACACACAAGGCGGGAGTAAAGACTCCCGCCTATATAATCTGACCCGCCCCGATCCTCTAAAAGGCCGACCCTGTACGATCCGATCAAGTTAGATAATCGCTACCGATGCGACTTTGTCATTTTCCTCTTTGAACCGCATCACGCGCACGCCTTGGGTGGCACGACCAACTTCGCTAATGGAAGCGAGGCTCGTGCGAATCACTTGCCCGCCTTCGCTCACACAGAACAAGTCGCGTTCGTCGTTGCCGCGCACCACAAAGGCAGAAACGACTTTTCCCGTCTTCGTTGTCACCGCGGCAGTTTTAATACCAGATCCTCCACGTCCTTGGGTTTTATATTCTGTCACGTCTGTCCGTTTGCCAAAACCATTTTGCATCACCACTAACAACTGATACTCCCCATCTTTGGTTTTGTTCGGCAACACATCCATACCAACCACTTCATCTGATCCCTTCAAACGAATACCGCGGGTGCCGGAAGCCACGCGTCCCATGGGGCGCATATCTTCTTCAGTCATGCGAATCGACTGGCCGTTGCTAGTCACCAAGATAACATCATCTTTGCCTGTCGATGGTTTAACCCACTCCAAGTTGTCACCTTCGCGCAACTTTATAGCGATCAGCCCCGATCGACGCACGTTGGCAAAGTCTTCCAGCGACGTCTTTTTAACCGTTCCCTTGTTGGTAACCATCACCAAATACTTCATGCTCGCCATGTCGTCGAGCGAGAGCACAGCAGAAAGCTTCTCCCCTGGCGCCAGCTGTAAGAAATTCACCAAGGCCTGACCCTTAGCGGTGCGTGACGCTTCGGGCACGTCGTAGGCCTTGAGTTGGAAGGCACGTCCTCGAGAAGTAAAGAACATTAAATCTTTATGCGTCGTCGTTGAAAAAGTATGTTCGACAATATCTTCTTCTTTGGTGGTGAGCCCAGCCACGCCTTTGCCTCCGCGCGCTTGGGTGTGGAAAGTGTCCGGAGGCAAGCGCTTAATATAGCCATCACGGGTAATAAGAACGATGGTTGGCGAGTCAGGAATCACGTCTTCAATGCGGAACTCACCAATGCCAGCTTTAACAATCTCGGTACGACGTTCGTCGCCAAAGCGCTTCTTGATATCTTGAATTTCGGACTTGATGATGCCAAAAATGCGGGCACGCGATTTCAAGATTGCTTCCAGCTCTTTGATCAACTTCATCTTTTCTTCGTATTCCTGTTCCACCTTCAAGCGCTCTAGGTTGGCCAAGGCTTGCAAACGCATCTCCAAAATGGCGCCCGCCTGCAATTCCGACAGTTTAAATCCTTTCATCAAATTGACCCGCGCATCGTCTTTGTCTTTGGATTTTTTGATGGTGGCGATAATTTTGTCGATTTGCAACAAAGCAATACGCAACCCTTCCAAAATGTGCGCCCGATCTTTGGCGCGATCCAAATCGTACTGGGTTCGGCGGCGCACCACCACTTCACGATGCTTCACATACTCCTCCAACATCATCTTCAAGTTGAGCACGCGCGGCTGAATACCATCAACCAAGGCCAGCATGTTGAAATGGAACGGCTGTTGCAAAGCCGTCAATTGGAACAAACGATTCAGCACCTTTTGCGGATAGGCATCTTTCTTCAAATCAACCACAATGCGCACCCCTTCGCGAGTCGATTCATCGCGCAAGTCGCGTATGCCTTCAATTTTTTTCTCCTGCACGCACTCAGCAATTTTTTCCAACAAAGTTGCCTTGTTCACCTGATACGGAATTTCTGACACAATAATCTGCCAGCCATTCTTCCCTTCCACAATCTCCGTTTTGGCACGCACGTCGACCGATCCCTTACCCGTGGCATAGGCTTGTTGAATGTCGCGAACGTTGTAGATGATGCCGCCGGTGGGAAAGTCTGGAGCTTTCACAAACTTCATCAAATCTTCAATCGAAGCTTCTGGATTGTCCAACAAATGTTCCACCCCATCGCACAACTCGGTGAGGTTGTGAGGAGGAATGTTGGTGGCCATGCCCACAGCAATACCGAGCGTGCCGTTTAATAGCAAGTTAGGAAAAGCGGCCGGCAGCACTTTCGGTTCTTTGTGCGTGCCGTCGAAGTTGGGCATGAAATCAACGGTGTCTTTTTCAATATCATTCAACATCTCTTCAGAGATGGCAGTCAGTTTGGCTTCGGTGTAACGATAGGCAGCGGCCGAATCGCCGTCGAGCGAGCCGAAGTTGCCCTGACCGTTGACCAATGGGTAGCGCAGAGAAAAATCCTGCGCCATGCGCACCAAGGAATCGTAAACCGCGGAGTCACCATGCGGGTGGTACTTACCAAGCACGTCTCCAACCACAGTGGCACATTTCTTATAACGCGAACCAGCGCGCAAACCGGTTTGCCACATGGAGTACAAAATACGACGATGCACCGGCTTCAAGCCATCACGCACGTCTGGCAAAGCGCGCGAAACAATCACCGACATGGCGTAGCTCATGTAGGCCGTTTCCATTTCGCTGGTAATTGGGCGAATATCTACTTTACCGATCGTGTCGAACAGCGCTTTATTTTCTACAGAAAGACTCCCCTGTTTTGGTCGTTTGATCGCCATACGTATTAATTGGATTCTTGAGGATCAGCTGTGGTCTCCGTATTCGCGGAAAGTTCTGCCGTCATTTGTTGTACCACATTGGCCAGTTTAGCTTTGGCTTCGAGTTCCGCCTGAACATCTTCCACGGCGGCCACGGCCGCTGGAGCCAAGGTGGTTTTGAAATCTCCCACCGCTCCCGCACCGAGCGACTGTGTTTCTGTAGCAAACTGCTTCAGGGTTTCGGAAGCAACAGCACCAGGAAGATGGTTAGCGAGCGCGGCGACCTGTCCAGAGAAAAAATACATCCAACCGATCAGCGCCAAGCCACCGGTAAGCACAGCGGAAGCAATAAACCATCGCCGGCGCGTAGCGTCTGACGGATGCGTCATCGGGCGCGGGTGGTGTTCTTCTGCCGCTACATGCTGGACACGTGTCATAGCCTTAACTGCGAGCTAAAACGTAAATAACCATCTCATCTTCGGGTAAATTCTTTTTGCTGACTTTCAATTTATTGGTGTCTTCCCGCTTGCATACGCCGAGCGCTTTGCAAAACGCGTCGACCGGCTCCAATTTTTCCTTCACCCCGTCGGTGTCGAAGGCATAAGGAATCACAATTCGCGGCTCTACTTGCGCGATCACTTCTGCCGCCGTCTTTGGACCCATATAACGTCCACCACCGACCGGCACCAACAAAATATCCACGTTGTTGAGAGCTTCCAATTCTTGGTTGCTCAGTTCACGATTCATCGCCCCCAAATGAGCGATGGTGATGCCTTCAGCTTCAACTAACAGCATGTGGTGACTGTGCTTGTCTTCCTTACGTTTAGCGTCAATGGCGTGCACAAAGATGCCTTTGGCTTCGTATTCGCCAGGCATGTCGATCACGAACGGTTTGCCGTGGCCGTTTTCCCCAACGGCTTCCCGGTTATTGGCATCCTCCCCGTCGTGCGTACTTGCCACCACATCGGCGCCAAGCGTGCGCGGGAAACGCAAGCCGGTTTCGTTTTGATAGGGATCGAGAACAATCGCCGCTTCCCCATTAATCGAGGAAACGGTGATGGAAAAACAGTTCAGTCCGTGCCAGGAAATTTGCATACGTTCAATAGGCTATCCTCCTCTTTTGCCGGCTCATTCTAGCACACCTCTCCCCCTGGCGCTAGCCAATGTCCGCTATCGTCCCCATCCAATATTCGATCTCTTTCTCCACTTCCAGTAGTTCCGGATCGCGTTCGGTCAGTGTCCAACCTTCCTCCAGCGTTTTAACCTTATCAAGAATCTCGGCCGACCACTTGGGATCCTTACTGGCCAGCGCTTTCAACTCGACGATTTTCTCTTCAATCTTTGCTTGTTTAGCTTTCCATTCGGCCACTAACGCATCGTAGCGCGAGGAATCAGCGGCGATTTTTTCCGGCAGTTCTTCAGCTACGTGATCCGCAGCGTGCAAAATGCCATCTTCCACTTGATAGCGCTCTTCAGCAGTAAAGTCTGTTTCAAACATGGAACTGCGGCACAAGGCATCAAGGCTGACTCCCGAGTTCAACAGCTCCTGCACTTTCGTTCGCACCTCGGGTTCCAAATGTTCCAGCACCAACTCCACGTGACGCTCTTCGGAAACTTGACCGATCATGTCTTGGTACGCCTTGCGGAAGGGATATTCTTTTTTCCCAATCGCGACCATAGCATCCTGGATTTCCTCGGCCGTGGCTTCTGGATTCTCAGACAGCGTTTTGTGAAGTTGACGACCTTCTTTCACAATGGCGTCGGGAACAGTCAGGGGAAGATGGTCAAGAGCGTAGGCAAACTCATCAAGCATGGCTTTGTGGGGATGGGTCATATGGCGATTATAGTACCTGCGCCTTGGCACGGTGGCAATATCTCCTTTTCCTTGTTACGATCCGATTCTAGAGGTGTTCCTTGAGCAACAACGGAAAACTCATCGTCTTCGATGGCACGAGCGGATCAGGTAAGACGAGCCTCCTGCGGCAACTCCGTACCGCACGACCTGAAATTACTCACTCCGTCTCGGTTACAACAAGGAACCGACGCCCCAACGAAGTGGCAGGAGTCGACTTCACCTTCATTTCGACCGAGGCCTTTCTGTGCCTACGCGATCGCGGCGCCCTGCTCGAGCATGCCGAGGTCTACGGGCGGTACTATGGCACGCCCGCGGAACCGGTCGCTCGCACTCTTGCCGAGGGTCGATCGATCATCCTCGAGGTCGATGACGTGGGGGCACGGCAAGTGATGCAAACGTATCCTCAAGCCGTGCGCATCTTCATCGACGCTCCAAGTGATACGATTCTCGCCGAACGTCTGCGCGCCCGTGGTAGCGAAGATGACGAACAAATCGAATTACGTCTCCTGGCCGCGGCGGAAAAACGCCGCCTGGCCGCCAACTGGGACTACTTCATCATCAACAGCACCCTCGACCGGGCTTTTACCCAACTCCTCGCAATCATTGATCGCGAACACTGGAAAGACTAGCCCCTTCTCCCCGACCAAGGCCCGACAGCCTTGGTCACAACTTTATAAAAATGCAGAACCACTCCGAGCGGGAGTGGTTCGACGTAGGCAGGGACAAGACGGAATCCTAGTCTGCGAACTTCACAACAACTTCGCATCCCTTCCCGTGACGAAACTCCATGTCGATGGAGCGCGCCGTCGGAACAGACTTGCCGGCACTGTCGACACAGGTGACCGTCTGCACGCTCGTGAGGCGACCGAACTCGCAGACCCAAAGGAAAACGTCTTCCGGATGTTCCGGGTCATATTCCCCGGCCGCTGTATCCGTCTTCCTGACGAGCCCGCCCACGACGACCTCGTCCACCAGATAGAACTCGAACGAAGCCACCCCCGACTTGATAGGTGCCGACACATCCCCTCGACCATAACTGTCCTTGAAGTCGTGGCTGCGACTGTTATAGGTGAACGTGACGGGGGAATCGTCGAGAACGCCCTCGTTGGCCGGCAAGCGCCAGCTGTAGGTGCAGACGATCGGCCCCTTGGGGGAGGTGCTGAGGTGGTTGGCGAGGCCGTCGCAGGCGAACAAAGACAGGAGGAGGAGAGACATGGGAGATTCTCGGGCTTCCGGAAGCCATTGGGTGTTTCCAACGTCGGATGACGCAAGAACCGGACGGATCACCTTAAACGAAAACCCACAAAATGTCCATCCCTTGGCTTGCTCTTGCCAAAAAGCCGGCTTTCTATTAAACTCCCGCTACTTACTTAATCCTTAGTTCTTGATTCCCCGGAGCCCGTTTTGGGTGAGGCAGAGTCAAGCCTATCCTTATGGCCGACAAAACGTTGTCCGAGTTGCTCGAAGACGGGTCCTACCTGGTGTTTCCTAAAGTAGGAGACGTTGTTAAGGGTCCGATTATTTCTTCCAGCCGCCGCGAAGTGCGTATCGATATTAACGGCGTCAAAACCGGCGTCATCCGCGGGCGTGAACTGTACGCCGAGAGCAAGGAATACAGCTCCTTGAAGCCAGGTGACGACGTGGAAGCGACCGTGGTTGAACTGGAAAACGAGAACGGCGAGATGGAACTCTCCTTCCGCTTTGCGGGTCAAAAGAAAGCCTGGGAAGAATTGCGCCGCATGTTCGCCACCGGCGACGCGGTCAGTGTCAAAATCCTGGACGCCAACAAAGGCGGACTTATTGTGCGCTTGGAAAACGTGACCGGCTTCTTGCCTGTCTCGCAGTTGGCTCCGGAGCACTACCCGCGCGTTACCGGCGGCGACAAAGGCAAGATTTTGGAGAAGTTGAAATCCTACGTTGGCTCTTCCATGGAAGTGCGCTTAATCGACGCTAACGAAAATGATCAGAAATTAATCGTTTCCGAAAAAGCATTGTGGGAAGATCGCCAGCGCCACGTGATTGCTCAACACAAAGTTGGCGATGTGATTGAAGGTGAAGTCACGGCCGTGGCCGACTTCGGCGCCTTTGTGAAATTCGGCTCACTCGAAGGCTTGGTACACATTTCTGAACTCGCTTGGCAGCGCATTGATCACCCCAAAGACGTGGTCAAAGTTGGTCAAACGGTAAAAGCAGAAATCATCGGCATTGAAGGATCAAAAATCTTCTTGTCGATGAAGAAACTAATTGCCGATCCATGGAAAGATGTAGCCGCCCGCTATAAAGTTGGAGATCTGGTGGAAGGAAAGGTCTTGAAGATTAACCCGTTCGGCCTGTTTGTAGAGCTGGATGCCGAAATCCACGGTTTGGCGCACGTCAGCGAGCTCTCCGACAGCCCCGTCGAGGATCCAAACAAGTTCGCCACCATTGGCGAGACCGTCAAATTCCGCATTGTCTCCATTGAACCCAACGAACACCGCTTGGGCCTCTCCCTCAAAGCTTTGAAAGAAAAACCTGAGGAAACAAAAGCCGCCGAAAAGGAAGAAAGCGAAAAAAAGGCAGAAGTTACCGAATAAGGATACGCGGGTAGAAGACACAGGCGGGGCAGAACCCCGCCTGTGTTATACTAAAGTCCAACCTAATCTTCTCCGGCTATGAAACCACTATCCAAAAATATCATTCTTTTCCTGATTGCCATTATCGCCATTGGTGCCATTTTTTCCACGGTAAACTTGTCCGCGCCTAAACCGGCGGAAGTGGCGATAAACGTGGTGGTGGAAGAAATCCATGCCGGCACCGTTGATCACATCGATGTCGAGCAAGACACGATTACAACTAGTCTTACAGATGGCACGACACAAACCACCAAAAAAGAAGCGGGGCAATCACTCCCAGAGCTGCTTACAAGCTACGGAGTCACCCCCGAAGAACTCTCCAAGGTGGCTATCAACGTCAAAGATTTAAGCGGCAAGCAATATTTTTTGAAATCAATCCTCCCTTCTCTTTTGCCACTTCTCGTTCTGATTGTGGTCTTTTGGTTTATGGTGCGTCAGTTGCAAGGCTCCAATCAAAAGGCGATGAGCTTTGGACAATCCGGAGCACGCGAGGTTGATCAAACAAAAAACAAAGTAACCTTTAAAGACGTCGCCGGAGTAAAAGAAGCCAAGGAAGAACTCTCCGAGATCGTTGAATTTTTACGTGACCCAAAAAAGTTCACCGAATTAGGGGCGAAAATTCCAAAAGGAGTCTTATTGATGGGTTCTCCAGGAACAGGCAAAACATTGCTCACACGCGCAGTGGCCGGCGAGGCCGACGTGCCGTTCTATCATATTTCCGGATCGGAATTTGTAGAGATGTTTGTAGGCGTTGGTGCCAGCCGGGTGCGTGATTTGTTTGCCAAAGCCAAAAAAACCGCTCCGTGTATTATCTTTATTGACGAAATTGATGCCGTTGGACGTCAACGTGGCGCGGGCTTAGGCGGTGGACACGATGAGCGCGAACAAACCCTCAACCAAATTTTGGTGGAGATGGACGGCTTTGATCCAAACCTCGGCGTCATCGTCATTGCCGCCACCAACCGCCCCGACGTGCTGGACCCCGCCTTGTTGCGTCCGGGACGTTTTGATCGCCGGGTGATGATTGACTTGCCAGATCTCAAAGATCGCCAGGCTATTTTGGAAATCCACGCCGCCAACAAACCCATGGACAAAGACGTTGATTTGAAAAAACTTGCTGAACGCACCATTGGATTCTCTGGTGCCGACCTCGGCAACTTGTTGAACGAAGCAGCCATCTTAGCCGCCCGCCGCAACAAAAAAACGATCGGACTCAATGAAGTGCTGGAGTCGGTAGACAAAGTTATTTTGGGTCCCGAACGCAAGAGCCACATTCTCTCCAAAAAAGAACGCGAAGTCACGGCCTATCACGAAGCCGGTCACGCCTTAGTGGCGCATGAACTCCCTCACGCCGATCCCGTGCACAAAATCTCCATCATTAGCCGAGGTCGCGCCGCCGGCTACACCATGAAGTTGCCAATTGAAGACAAGAAGATGCACATGCGTGCCGAGTTCATCGATGAGATGGCCGTGCTTTTGGGGGGCTATACTTCAGAGAAGTTAGTCTTTGGCGACATGACTACCGGCGCGTCCGACGACTTGCGCCGTGCCACCCAAACGGCTAAAGAGCTCATCACCAAATACGGCATGAGTGAAAAACTTGGGCCACGCACCTTTGGCAAAACAGATGAGATGGTCTTCTTGGGTCGTGAGATTCACGAGAACCGCGATTACTCGGAAAAGTGGGCTGAGGCGATTGATGAGGAAATCATGGGGATGATCAACAACGCCATGGCTACGGCCAAAAAGATCATCACCGAAAAACGCGATCGTTTGGACGCCATTGTCAAAGAACTGCTGGTTAAAGAAACCCTGGAGAAAGACGAGTTCGAAGCCCTCTTCACCAGCCACCCCAACTATCACGAGCAGACAACTTAAGGATAAATAGTGTAAAATGGCGGAGCAGATGGTTTCATCTGCTCCGATCTTTTTTTGGAGGATATGCCTGGAGGAAAACAAACACTCGCCGTGCACCGGCCGATCTTACGGCAAGCTTGGCAAAGCGCCTGGAACCACAAACGACTGTGGATCTTTGGTGTGTTAGCTGGGATTATCAATAGCGGCTCCGTCTTTCAAATCGTCGCCAATACCTTCAAGGGCGAGGCACTCCACACCGGCTTGCGCGGATATCTTGAACAAAGCGTCGCCGGTGCCACCACGATTTTTGCCTACGTCCAAAAAATCGCTCTTACGTCCCCAACACGACTGACTATTACCGTTACCTGCATTCTGCTAGCCATGTTGCTGCTCAGCGTCCTTGCCTTGTGCGCTCAAGCGGAACTGGTAGGAGCAATTCCAGCGCTCGATCACAAAAAAAAGATCCCCTCGCTCTTTTCCCGTACTACACGGGAACTGGGAAAAGTTCTGGCGATTGATCTGCTCTTTCGCGCAGTGCTGATTGTTCTGTCGCTTGGAGCAACACTGCTTTTCGCGATTCTCGCGCACCCAAGCGCCACCGTCAACGCACTCGTGAACTTCAGTGTGCTGATCGTGTTTATCCCCCTGGCATTGCTCGTGAGTTATCTTTCCATTTTCAGCGTCATTGAAACGATCGCAAAAAAGAAAACGGTGAAGGCATCCATTCGCGCCAGCGCCGAGGTGCTCGTTCGTCACTGGCTGCCGATCACAGAAATGGCTGTTCTGCTCTTTTTTATCAACGCCATATTTTCCGGAGCCGTCGTTGCCGCTGTTCTTTTGTTCGCCGTTCCCTATCTCCTTTTTCTTAAAGCTTCCATCTTGGTTGGTTCCGGCCTCTTGTGGATTCTGACCATCACGTTCGGTGCCGTCCTCTTGTGTCTCATCGTCCTTGCCCTCTTCGGTTTTGCCACCAGTTTTACCTATGCCGCCTGGTATCATCTATATGAGCGTTTCGGCAAAACTTCCCGCATTGTCTCCAAACTCGAACGGATCGCCAAACATCTTCTCAAACGCTAATCTGTCCGCCTGTGCCATCTGATCTCCCCTCCATTGAAGACTTGTTGAAAAAACAACCCGCTCCGGTTCCGGCGAAAAAAGCCGCTCCGGTTGTGTTGACGCCGCCAAGCGCCACCGAAAAGTTTGAGCAAAAGATGACCGCTATCCAAACGGGGGAAAAGGAAAAAATCGCCAAAGATCTGGCCACCCAACTTCAGGTCGGTTATGTGGACCTCACCTCCTATGCCGTCTCCCCGGAAGCACTGGCACTGGTGCCGGAAGAGCAAGCGCGGGCACTCAAAGCCATTCCCTTTCTTTTTAGCGGTACAGAAATTCGTGTTGGCGCCCTTACCCCCAACGATCCGGCGGTTACCGAACTTGTTTATCAGCTGGGAGAACGCAATAAGGCAACAGCCGCCGTCTACGCGATTAGTGAACACAGTTTAGAAAAAGCTTTAGCTCTGTATGCCGCGTTACCAAAAATTAAGCAGGTCATTAAAGGGGTAAAAATTACCGATGCAGAAATGACGCGCTATCGCAGCCAGGTCAAAGATTTTGCCGCCGTGCAAACATTGCTGACGAGTGCTTCAACCACTGACGTGTTGAGCGTGATGATTTCCGCTGCCTTGGAACTCGATTCGAGTGATTTGCATATTGAAGCCGAGGAAGAAGGAGTCAAATTCCGTCTACGCGTCGACGGCCTGTTGCAAGACGTGGCCATGCTCCCCGCGGAATCCTGGAAGCGCATTGTCAGCCGCATCAAATTGATCGCTGGACTAAAAATCAACATCACCGACCGACCGCAAGACGGGCGCTTTACTATATACTTGAAGGATGAAGAAATCGACGTGCGTACTTCTACCCTGCCGACAGCTTATGGCGAGTCTGTGGTGATGCGCGTACTGCGCTCCGGGGCGGTAAAATTGGATTTTGAAAAGTTAGGACTACGACCGCCCGTGTTTGAAAAACTACGCAAAGAAATTGAGAAACCCCATGGAATGATTATTACCACCGGTCCAACCGGATCTGGTAAAACGACGACGCTCTACGCCGTACTCCAACGACTCAACGCGCCAGACGTGAAGATTATCACTTTGGAAGACCCAATTGAATACAAAGTGGAAGGGATCAACCAAAGCCAGATTGACCACACCAAAGATTACACCTTTGCCAAGGGATTGCGTTCGATTCTCCGCCAAGACCCAGACATTGTCATGGTCGGAGAAATTCGCGACCTAGAGACGGCCGAGATCGCCATCCAAGCTTCGCTGACCGGCCACCTGATGCTCTCTACGATCCATACCAACGACGCCGCCGGAGCCATTCCCCGCTTCCTCTCCATGGGAGTCAAGCCGTTTTTGCTCGCACCTGCCTTAAACGCCATGATCGGCCAGCGCTTGGTGCGCAAAATCTGCACCGCCTGCAAAGAAGAAGTTACGCTTGAACCTGACGTACTTGTTCGTGTGCAAAAACTCTTGTCAGAAATTCCGGCGAACTCTGGCGAGGTGGTCAACTTGGAAACGATGAAATTTTATCGCGGCAAAGGCTGTGAGGCCTGCAACAATAGCGGATTCAAAGGCCGCGTCGGCATCTATGAATTACTACAAATGGCCGCCGACGTGGAACAAGCCGTACTCACCGGCAACGTTTCGGAATATCAAATGCGCGACATCGCCTTAAAACAAGGGATGGTGACGATGGTTCAAGATGGTTTGTTAAAAGCCATCGACGGGGTAACTTCTGTCGACGAAGTCTTCCGCGTGGCGGAATAGAAATTAAAAAGAAATCGTGCGTTCATCCGGTCGGGATCCGTGGGCAAAACGGACAACGATCGGATGTTGTTTTAAATCTCGTCCGGTAGGCCACTCGGCGACAATAATCGTGTCTGGCCGGCGATAGTCTTCCAAAGCTAAATCATCATGGGCTGTTGGCACGCGATAATAGTCGATGTGCACAATCTGCTTAACTTTTGGATGATCCGTCGGATAAATGTTCATGAGGGTGAAGGTTGGTGATTTTACCTTGGCGTGTGAACGTAGTGCCTCGGCCATTCCCTGCACAAACGTCGTTTTACCCGATCCTAAATCTCCGATAAGCGCAATAAACTCCCCGCCCTTGAGTGACTTCACAAAGTTCGCGGCAATCACTTTTGTCTCTTCGGCTGAATGTGTCGTCGTCATACTAAACGCAAGTTTGGATCGGCTTCGAGCGCAAGAGGATCTATCACGTCTTTTTTGATGGCATGAAAATAACCCGCCGCCCCAATCATGGCGGCATTGTCGGTGGTGTATGGCATCTTTGGAACAACAAACGTTACTTTAGGAAATTGTTTTTTGATCGCCCGCGCCAGGCATTTACGTAAGTGCGCGTTGGCTGCCACCCCACCAGCAATCAAGACCGTTTTTGGTTTTGTTTTGGCAATCGCTTTGGTCATTTTACCCACCAACACTCCCACCGCCGCCTCTTGAAAACTCGCGCACATATCTCGCACGAGTTTATCTTTCCCCCTTACCAAGGGGGAGCCGGAGGGGGACTTTGATGCTGCCTGCCACGCATACAGCACCGCCGTCTTGAGTCCGGAAAAACTAAAATCAAAATTGGCCGCGTCGAGCATCGGGCGCGGTAAATCAAATCGCTTCGGATTTCCTTCTTGGGCCAGCCTCGACACGGCTGGGCCACCCGGATACGGCAAACCCAAAACCTTGGCGACTTTGTCGAACGCCTCGCCAGCAGCGTCATCGCGTGTCTCCCCGATCAACGTATAGTCGCCATGACCTTTCATGAGCACAATCTCCGTATGTCCTCCCGAGACAATAAGCACTAACGCCGAAAAACGTATCGGCTTGGATCGTTTAGTGCGCCCTAGCCAGTTGGAATACACATGTCCTTCCAAATGATTCACTCCAACGAGCGGTTTGTTCCAGAGCAGTGCCAACGTGCGCGCCATCTCCACGCCGACCCGCAGTGCCGGAACGAGCCCCGGACCATAGGTCACCGCAATGGCATCGATGTCGGATCCGTCCGGCCGAGCGATCTCCGCAATCATCGGTGCGATCGTTTCCACGTGTTTGCGCGCGGCCACTTCTGGCACCACCCCGCCGTATTTTTCATGCAACTTCATTTGCGAAGCCACAATATTCTTGCGCACAACCAACCGATCCTTTGATCCTTCAATAATTGCCATCGCCGTTTCGTCACAACTTGTCTCGATCGCCAATATGCGCATAGTTCCCTTATCCTAACCCGACTTTATCCTCTTGCCAAGCCACCCACCCCTGTTACACTGTCTTCAGGAGGCCTCATGCCTTTTTTATTTTTTCTCCTCCTTTCTCCTTTTTTATCCAATCCCATGGACGTCATCGCCACCATTTGGAAAGACCCTTACTACGCCGAGCGCAATCAAAAAATGCTCGAAGCGGGCGTTGATGTTTTTCGCATGAAGTTTTCTCATGCGGACTTAGCAAAAGTTAGTGCCTCGCTGCAAGCCGCCCGGGCGCAAGTAGATGCCCACGGCAAAGGTGCGCGCTTGTTGGCTGACTTGCCGGAAGCAAAAATCCGCATTGGCAAAATCCCTGATGTCAGTATCAAACTCGTACAAGACAAAATTTACACCTTTGTAAGCGCGCAATCGACCGACGACGTAGAACAATTCATCCCCGTTGCCTATCCGCATTTAGCCTCACAGCTCAATATGGGCGATCTTTTTTATACCGGCGACGGCCAGTTGCAATTTGAAGTTACGACCACCGACCATGCCGATCAATTTCATGCTCGTGCCATGAACAATGGTGCTTTATACAATCGTTGTGCCA
Organism: uncultured Gammaproteobacteria bacterium; assembly: GCA_964588955.1. Classification (GTDB taxonomy): domain Bacteria; phylum Patescibacteriota; class Patescibacteriia; order UBA9934; family CAMTUG01; genus CAMTUG01. The sequence continues at coordinate 16,922 of CAZPQJ010000001.1, read as the reverse complement.
TCACGTGCGAAAAACTTACGGACCAACTTGATCACGTCACCGACGAACTCGACGCCATTCTCGCTGAGCTTCCCAAAAGTAAACCGGAGATGGTGGCTTTTTCGTTTGTGAGCTCCCGGCACATGCTCGAGCGCTTAATACAAAAACTTGCGCGAGTAACAACACCTGACTGGCAACCGCTTGTCATCGCCAAAATCGAGTCTCAGGGCGGGATCGACAACATCGAAGAAATTATGAAACTCGCTCACGGCATCATGGTGGCTCGTGGGGATTTAGCGCTCACGGTACCGTTCGAACGCCTTGGGCTTATTCAAAAAATGCTTGTTGCTAAGGCGCGCAGAGCCGGCAAGTACGTGATTGTTTCCACTGGCATGCTACAGTCGCTTTTAGAAAACTACCTACCGATGCGTTCGGATATTCTCGACCTCACCAACACCTGCCTTGATGGCGCTTCGGCAGTGATGCTCTGTAAAGAAACGGCCATCAGCGAAACGCCCGAACGCGCCGTCACCGTTGCCAAAAAGATTATCGCCGCAGTCGAAGCCTCGCGCCAGCCTTGACAGAACAACAGAAAACAGGAAGAATACGCCGCCTGGAGGAAACCATGAGCCGACAAAGAAAATTGGCGCGACGCGTGCGTGTAAGTTCAGTAGACTTCACGCAGATCCGAGCCGGAAAAAAGTGCTTCGTGGTAACAACCACTCACGAATTCTACGGCGGATTTGAAGACGGAGACGTTGTTGTAGTTTACAACACCACCCCGGAGCAAACCTGCCGCTTCCGTGTCGCTGACCATTGGCGCTTTGCGACACTCGAGGCGCTGAAAGAAGAACACTCCCTCGACCAGCTCGCCGACGGTGTTGCCGCCGACTACCCGGAATCACACATTCTCATTGTTCTGCGTCTTGCTCCTCTTGAGCCCATCCCCGCCCTCGTCCGCGACAAGCATCCGCGTCACCACCCCCGCTAACCGCAGGAGCCTGGCTACTCGCCGGCTCCTGATTCGTTTTTTTACGCCGCTGTGCTAAGCTCCACACGTATGAATTTCAAACACGTCAACCTCGCCATCTTCTCCATTGGCCTAGCCGCCTTGGCCGGTGGCATCACCTTTTTTACGCTTACGAAGACATCAACACCTTCCACCAACACCTCAACAACCAATACAACGGCGAATATTCCAACAGTCCAGCAACGCACCGATGCACCCCTGTACTTCACCACCATGACCCACATGGAAGAAGACTGGAAAGACGACACCATCGAACCCCTATTCCATCGTCACGTAGCCATCTTGCGCAACGCGATGAATCTGTTCGATACCTTCGGTGCCAAAATGACCGTAGAGAGCGCTGAACCGTTCGCCAAAGCGAATACCATTTGGGGAGTCAATATTATGAAAGAAGTGCTCGACCGCGGGCATGGCGTTGGCACCCATGCGGGATTTCACTTGCCAGATGGTGAGACGGTTACGATTCCTGAGTACGCCGCCTTATACGCTGAAGGTAAATCCTACGTCGACGCGCTCGTCGGTGCAGAGAACAACCAGGGGGTCTCTGGCGGATTTGCCGAAGACAACTGGGTGCAAGCCGCCGCGCAAGGCGGGTTCAAATTTCTCGATGGACTCACCGCCCTCGGCTATCTTTCTATGCCTATGAGCGCTCGGCCAGAAGGCTTCACCGATGTCTACATCAACATGGTGGCCTACCACGACAGTATCCCTCCAGACTTTGCCGATCGGTTGTATTTGTATGATTTGAAAGACACGGCAGACTTGGTGCCAGATAACGATGGCGTATTGACCATCATGGGTGGAGAGATTGGTGAATTAGGATCCATTGCCGAAGGACGTAGTACCTGCAATCCTGATTGCGTATTTGATGAAGCAGACATCGCCGCCGTGGTGGATTACATTAAACAAGCCGACACTATTCGCGATCGCAGCCGCGTGGCACGCCTGAACATCCACATCCCCCTCACCTTATTCGACGAACACCTCCCCCTCATCCAAGAACTTCTCGAAGCCATCAAGCCCTACGCCGACAATGGTACGATTGTCTTTGCAACGCAACTAGAAGCGTATCAGGGATACAAAAACTTCTAAAGCATTGTCTGAAAGCAAAACACGGGTCGCCAGAACTGGGCGACCCGTGAACCACGGCCGAGGGAGAAAGGCCTCGGCTCCTTTTACGACGTGTTGCGCAAGATTGCACCTCCTTATCCCGCCAGGGATGGCAAGAGTGGGCCACCAGCGTGGCGAAGGGATCATAAATAAGGACAAGTCAGCCGTCAATAGGGTTTAAAAACCAACAATACCACCCCCAATTGACGAAATCCAACAAATTGATTAGAGTGCTGGCACAATTCGGCCTATCTGGAAGCGAGGATTTCTGAAATTGGATGAAATTCTCGACCAGGTCGAAAGTGAGGATTTCTGAAAATAGATGAGATGCGAAGTCGTTCGGAAACGAGGTTTGCAGAAATGAGTTGAAATTCGAGCCTGTGTGGATTTCTGAAATTGGATGAAATACGAAGTCGTGGAGCAAGTGGCAAGGAGACGTACTGACAGTACGTTGACGCAGCCACGCAGCGGACGACGAGTAGCTCGCCAATTTCAGGAATCCATAATATAAGGCCCCATCGTCTAATGGTTAGGACACGGGCTTTTCAAGCCTGTAACGGGAGTTCGACTCTCCCTGGGGTCACCAAAAAATCCTGTAGCAACGCTACGGGATTTTTTGTTCTACATGTTGATGATCCTTTTAAAAACAGAAACACCACCCGCACAGCAGGTTCACCAGAATGGGTGATGCCCTGCTAGCTGGGTGGTGGCTAGTACTCGTCCTCGTAGCCGAAGGACGAACGAGTATCGTCGAAGTCGTCGGGGTTGTAGCCGTTGCGCTCTTGCGGAGCGATCGGCAGCAGCGAGTCCTCGTAGACGTAGATGCGGTGGTTCTCCATGCCACCGAACCGCGCGGTGGTGCCCTGCACAAGGCGGAACGACAGCCGGCCCACCGAGGCAAACGCACGCTCAGGGTGGACGATGTACTCGGGACCATTGCCGATCCCGAGGCTGTTGTCGTACACCACGAGTGTCTCTCCTTCGAGCGGCGCGATGCGGTACCAACCGTTGACGTCCTTGATGCGGGTTCCGAGCCGCTCGGGGGTGCCCTGTGTGAACGTGTAGTGGCCGGATACCGTGGAGCGGACAAAGAACGCCGACTCGTAGGTGACACTCGCAATCTCGACGTAGGCGCCGAGACCGTGCATGCGTCCGGAGAAGTCCCGAACCGTGCGATCGAAGTTCGTGGCCGCCTGCGTGTCGGTGAACGTGATGTTGACGGCGAGGCCGCGGTCGCGGAAGTGCGGATCGAGGTTGCGCCCGACGGTGAGGGTCACACCCTCCCGAACGTCGAGTGTCCAGACGTCCTTGTCGTCCTTGCGCGTCTTCCACGGTTCGCCGTACTCCACGATTCGTGCGTTGTCCTCGCTGCCGTCGTCCTTCCAGTGCCGGACGCCCGGATGAAGGGCGTTGCCGATATGGCGGATGACCGACCGCATGCCGTCGTCGTGGCGGGCGAGCAGGTTGCGGCTCAACAGATCCCACAACTGGTCGTCAGCGATGCGACCGATGGTGCTGCCGTCGTGACGGACGAACAGCGCGACACCAGTTACGTTGCGACGGGATTCGATGATGTTTCGTGCCATTGATTGCTCCGGGGTTGATCGATGGGCAGGATTGCCCGTTTATGCTGACAACAAAACATTTTCAGCACGAATGGACATAAAAGATGCAGTCTGACCACAACTTTTAGCCTAAAAATAACGTTAAAATATAGCATAAAAAGCCACTTTTGTCAATCGTGGTAAACTAGTCTTCTATGAACCAACAACAAAACGACCTGCGCAAAGAGATCCGCCGACAATCGTTCGGGTACATTTTAGCCGCCTTTGGGTTTGTGGCTGGGTTGGCGTGGAATGATGCCATTAAAGCCTTGATTGATTTTGTCTTTCCCCTTGGCACCCAAGGCTTATTAGCAAAGTTTATTTACGCCGTCGCCGTGACAATTTTGGTGATTATCGCCACCTGGATTGGCAGCAAGCTTACACGCGAAAAAGACCCCTCATAAAAGCAGGCGAATAGCGTCGCACACGAAGCGTTGCCGATCCGGCAAAATGAGCATAAAATGGCCAAGTCTATGATGCTCAGAAACCTCAATGCCAAATCTGCCACCCGCATTAGTTTGGGTGTTTTTTTGATCTGTCTTGGTCTGTATCGCATCATCGTCGGTCGCCACTACGACACACTCCTGACCCTCTTTTTCAACGAATATGGATTAATGATCCTCGGCGTATTGATGATCCTCGGCGTCTTCATGAAGTTCAACAAAACCTTTTTCTTTCTCTTTGGCGCTCTCCTCTATTCCATCGCTCTGGAGGAAAACATTCTCGACGCCGTCCATGCCCAGCGCATTGCCACGTTGGTCGTGATGGGTATCCTCATCTGGTTTTTGTACAAATGCGTACGCATTTTGTTTGTTGACGCCCGTAAAGACACGCGGGAACGCAAAAAACATCGCGGCTACTTTGGGTCGATCCCCGAAACACATTTGCTCTCTAAAGATTCCCCTTACCACAGTCACCTTGAAAATAAAGCATTCCTGCTGCGCGACATGAAAAAGTCGCACAAGAATTCCCTCGTTGGCCGTGAGGGTTGTTATGGTACGCGCTGGCATTTTGGTCCGTTTTGGTTTGAAAACTTTTTTGGTGATGTAGAGCCGCCTCATGGGAATGACGGTCCATTACGTGTGGTTATTTGGCAGGCGATGCGGGAAGTTCCAGCCAGTCGTGGTTGGGTCAGCACAAAATTGTTGAAGTATAACCACATGACGGGCTTCGAGACACTCCCCGAAGACGGCAACTATGAACGTCGTTGGTCTGAACACGCCCGACGGCAAGCCAAAAAGTGGCGCGCACAAACCGAATGGGAAATTTACCACCCAACGCCGACTGAACTCTTCCGCGCCTACCGTCAAAGCGCACAAAATGTGCTCCTCAAGTTTTATTTCATCAATCTTACCAAGCAACTTTTACAAACCCACGGCAACGACCTCGTTTTCTGGGGAGTCCGACGTATTGGCACCCAAGGTCCAATGGTCGCCGGCTTTGTGAGCCACGACATTCCCGAAGCCAAACAGTCCCGCCACCTCATGTCCTTCATGCTCCCCACTTCCAAAGAAACCGCCGCAGGTATGGGGCTCATGTGCGTCTGGCATGAAGATGCCATCAAAAAAGGATTTCACTACCTGGACTTTGGCGTCTTTTGGATGGAGGGTGATCCCGAGTCCTGGAAAGGCTTCTCCCGCTTCAAAGGCCAGTTCAATATTACTTACATCCGCTACCCCGCCGCCCGTTTGCGCCGCGCAGGATCGTGGAGGGGACTTGTCGGGTAGAACTTTTCAATTTGAGACTAGTTTCGACAAACGGAGTAACGATGAGGAGACGTAGGGATCTGATACGTTGATGAAGTCGCCGAGGCTCGTGAATCGAAAATAGACCAAATAGGAAAGTTCTGAATATATGCTATAATGCGATCATTATGATCGCTCCTACCCTTGCCGTATTCACCGCGTTCCTTGGCGTCATGTGGCTCTATCTTTTTTTGCGTCAAACCTCCACACGGCGCGAAATGGTCCTGCTCGGTGTTATCGCTGTTTTCTTCACCCCCGTCTTTGTGGCACTCTCCCAACAATCACTGGGCGGTTCGTTAAGTATTTTTGACTTCTTCATTGCGTTCTTATTTGCCGGCATCGCCGCCGTCATCTTTGAAAACGTGTTTGGTAAGCACTACCGCATCGGCCACCACGCCCATCTCCCTTTCCGCCGTCCTGCCGAACATTGGTTTGCGGAACTTCTTCTCGCCATCATCGCTTGGTCGTGGCTAAGCCTACTACTCATCTTTCTCCTGCAAACCTCTCCTAGCCAAAGCATCGTCGCCGCAGGTTTAGTGATTGGCAGTTATATCATCGCTCGGCGCCGCGACTTATTTTGGAACGCTATTTGGAGTGCTTTTTTGATGGCCGGTGTTTTTTACCTTCTCTATTTGCTCACCTTCGCTCGCACCCTAGGCGTAGGAGAAACGGTCACACCGTACCTCCTCTCGGTCCCTAAAGATGCCTTATTGTTTTCTGGCGTGGTAGGATTTGTTTTGGGACCGCTCTATGAATTCGTCCGTAACGCCAAAACAACCACCTAGCTATGTCCGCCCCACTGTTCACCAACGACGCTGCCGACCAATGGATCTCGCAAAACGAAGGGCAACTTTCGGTTGATGTGATTGAGTCAGCAACCACAATCACTGTTCGTGCAGCTATTGCCGGTGTCCGCATTGAAGACGTGGACTTGTATGTGAGCGAAGAAGTGATCACCATTCGCGGGACGCGCCGACTGGAAGAGGAGGAAGAAATCGGTTCAACCTATCATTTTCGCGAATGCTATTGGGGTGACTTTTCCCGCACCGTCGTGTTGCCAGCTCATATTCGTCCAGAAGCAACTGACGCCGTGATGAAAAATGGGGTCTTGACCATTACACTGCTAAAAGCGACAATAGAAACCAAGATTCCCATTCGCTTCGAAGAATAACCGTGTTATGCAACCGTTGCACCCGACCGCAAAAAAAGTTCTCCTTTACGGCTTACTGCCATGTTCTTTGGCTATAGCCGTCTTGTTAGGCGCGGGCACCTGGTATGCCCAAGCGTACGCGGGCAAAATCTATCCCGGTGTCTTTGTTGGCCCCGTCGACGTGGGAGGACTGAGCACAGAACAAGCCGCCACCACAGTTTCTGAAGCCACCCACGAGGCGATCCAAAACGGCCTGGCCGTAAGCGTTGGCGATAATCTCAAAACGGTCTCCCTCGTAAACCAAGGAGTGAACGATCCTGACGCCTCGTTTGATTTAATCACCTGGAACGTAGACGATGCCGTCTCCCAAGCAACCACCGTTGGACGTAACACCCCTGTTCTCTCCGCCTTGCTCCCAATGATATATGGTGTTGGATTCCGTCACACAGTTGCTCTTCCCCCAACACTCAATGAAGAGCAGATAAGTGAAGCACTGACCGCCACTTTCCCAGGGGTCAACACCCCGGCTGTTGAAGCAGGTTTTTCCATTGCCCCAAACGGATCTTCCTGGAACGTAGATGCAACCGAAAGCCACGACGGGCAAGTGATGGAAACTCGTACCTTTTTTGACGAGATGAAAAATGCCTTGGCAGAACACCTCACTCTTCCTCCCTTGTCCGTAACGGTTGAGAGCCAAACAGCTAATGTCAAAACCGAAGACGCCACCGACCTGATCGAAGCGGCACAACAAGCATTGACGGCCGCGCCATACATCTTAACCTTTTCCCCACCAGACACGAAGGAACAAACTTGGGAACTTTCGGCGCAAGATATTGCTGGTTATTTGCGCCCAGAACGCAAAGAAGATGCGACGCTCGTTCTTGGGTTAGACGAAACGTTGATGGATCTGATTGAAGAACGCACAAAGACGGCTATCCACCCACCGACAGATGCCAAGTTTGAAATAAAAAATGGCAAAGTAAGCGAATTTCAAGGAGGCAGCGGCGGATGGATTATCAATCGAGAGAGAACAATCGAAGAAATTGAAGCCGTTCTCGGTAACGCAGAAGACGATGCGCGCCCAATGATTATCGCCGACTATTCCGATGCTACTGTGCAAACAAGCGACGTCAATGATTTAGGGATCACCGAAATTCTAGGCATTGGTGAATCCAACTTCTCAGGGAGCCCCGCCAACCGCATTAAAAATATCCGTAATGGCGCCTCGCTCTTGAATGGCACACTCATTAAACCGGAGGCGACCTTCTCTCTGCTCGACACCTTGGGACCTTTCACTACCGAGAACGGCTACTTGCCAGAGCTGGTGATTAAAGGCGATAAAATTACTCCCGAGCTTGGCGGCGGACTGTGCCAAATTGGTACGACCACCTTCCGTGGCGCCATGAACGCTGGGTTGCCGATCGTGGAACGCCGCAACCATTCGTTGGTTGTTTCCTACTACAACGATCCGCGTAACCATTCCCCAGGAACGGACGCCACGATTTATGATCCAAGTCCGGACTTAAAATTTACCAACGACACCGGACATTACATCTTGATCACCACAGACATGAACACCTCTACCGGCGCGCTCGCCTTCACCTTTTGGGGTACCTCTGATGGACGCACGGCTTCGTACTCGGAACCGATCGTCTCGAGCTGGATTCCAGCAGGAGACACCCAAAACATTGAGACACTCGACCTGCCGCCAGGCACTACAAAATGCCAAGCCAAACATCCCGGGGCTAACGCATCGTTTGTCTACACCATCACTCAAGCGGACGGTACAGTTGACGAGCAAACCTTTACCTCAAGCTATCGTGCTCTGCCAGAAATTTGTTTAGTCGGCGTAGAAAAACTTTCTGAGCCTATTGAAGAAACACCGACGGATGGAACGGACACGCCAACCGACGCGACAAATGCCCCACCAGACGAGACCACAAGCACACCAACAGACACCGCACCGACAGACACGGATACTCCTCCAACAGACACAACCACCCCTTAACATCAAAAGCCTCTCCGCATGGAGAGGCTTTTGTGATGTGTCGCGAACAATGAGCTGCAGGCAAGAATTTTCAAGGGTGGAGGGATCGAGCCGGAGCCTGAGACCACCGCCTTTTGAAAACCCATGCTTGTCGTGCCTGCAGTTCACTTTCCGCGACCAAAAAACAACGAGCCTGAGTTCGCTGTTTCGATTGAATGAACGGCGTACTATAGCAATACCCAAGAATCCTGTCAAGGGTACAGGCTGTGGAAAAGTCTTTTTTGTAAAAACCCTAGGAAATTTAAGAAATCACCTTGTCGATCAGGCCGTACTCCACCGCTTCTGCGGCTTCCAGAAAGTTGTCGCGTTCGGTGTCTTCCTGCACTTTGGCCTTCTTTTGCCCGGTCGCCTTGGCCAAAATTTCGTTCAAATTGTCTTTGATTTTCAAGATGCGTTCGGCGTGAATCTTAATGTCGGTGGCCTGACCTTGCACCCCACCCAGCACTTGGTGAATCATGATCTCTGAGTTAGGCAACGCGAAACGCTTCCCTTTCTTACCGGCAGCCAACAACACTGCGGCCATGGAAGCAGCCATGCCCACGCAAATAGTCGAAACGTCTGGCTTTACATAGTTCATGGCATCCAAAATCGCCAACCCGGCCGTAACCGATCCTCCGGGAGAATTGATGTAAATCTTGATGTCTTTGGTTTTATCTTGCGACTCCAAGAACAACAACTGCGCGATCACAGTATTGGCGACACCATCATCGATCGCACTGCCCAAAAAAATGATGCGATCTCGAAGCAATCGCGAATAAATATCGTAAGCACGTTCGCCGTAATTAGTCTTTTCAATCACGGTTGGAATCAGGTAATTCGCTTGCACGTCGTTTTGAGATTGTGTTGTCATATGTCGTTTAACATTATCAAGATTTGAGCATTTCCGCCACTGGCAAAAAAGCCCCGTCTTGACGCATCACACGCCAGTCTCCCGCCACTTCTTCCAAATGAGCGCCTGCAATACTGAATCCTGCCGCTTTTACGTGCCCTCCGCCACCAAACCGTTTGGCAATCGCCGCCACGTCGCCGTCGAGGGTGCGCAAACTCGCCTTCACAGATCCATCCGACTTTTCGGACAATATGGCAATCACCTTAGCCGTGGCCACCATCCCAATCAAAAAGTTCGAAATGGCCGAGGTGTCGATTTCGCCGTCCCCAATTGCTTCCCGATCTTTGGCCAACAAATAGGAAACCACAATGCCGCCAGGTAACTCCTGCAACCGCTCCAACACAATCCCCCACACCCGCAACAACTCCACCGACTTGTTCATATACACCGCCTTAACCACGTCTTGCACACGCGCACCCGCTAGCCCAAGTTCAGCCGCCGCCTCCATACATACTTGGTTGGTCGACGGATTAGTAAACAAGGTAGTGTCTGTACAAATGGCCGTCATTAAACAGGTGGCCATGTCTTTACTGATGGCAATCTTGTTCGCTTTGAAAAATCGCCACACTACTTCACCGGTGGAAGAGGCTTCGACCAAAACTTGGTTGATGGTGCCATAGAGTGGATTAGTGGCATGATGATCGAAAACAATCAGGGGGGCTGCTGGCAAGGTATGCAGTTTCAACCAAGCACCGTCGGAGCAATCAAAAATCATCACGAGATCGAATGTTTGTTGAAGAGCCGTTGGATCGAATAGCACTTGTTCAAACCCCGGCAAAAAGGTGTATTCCACACTCCAGGACTTTGGGCTAAACACACAAACTTCTTTTCCCAGCGCTTTCAAATAGTGAAACATCGCCAATGTCGACCCCGTGGTGTCGCCATCAATGCGTTCGTCGGTCAGCAAAAGAATCCGCCCGGCGGATTGGATGCTGTCGAAGATCTTTTTGTCATTAAGGGTGCTAGTCATAGAACGGGCAAGCATACGGGATTCAGGCCAAGGGGTCAAGACTACCCATATAAAACGAAAGCGCTCGCCCGAGGAGTGGGCGAGACGCTGGAGCAGGGGGTCAGGGCCGCTTGGGCCGGTAGCGCAGGTAGATCGACACGATCCCAGCGCGGAGCGGAACCTTCTCGGGGCGGTACCCCCTCCGCATGAAGATGGCCACGATCACCTGCCACTCCGCTTCCGGGACTTCGGAGAAGCTCTGCGCTCCGATGTCGGTCGGAGATTTCCCCTTGTTGGCAAGCATCCGATCAATGAGCGGGGTGAAGTGGTCGACGATGGCCTGGGCTTTGTCAGAAAGAACCTGAGACGGGGCAGGGGGAGACGCGGTCATGGGAACCTCCGGGGAGAGATACTAAGGGAAAACGCGTTTCGGGTCAAGAACCCGAGAACGCAAGCGCCCGCCCTGAGAGAACTCGAAGGGCGGGACGCGAGAGAAGGGCTCATCACGAGCAGGCAGGGCCGGCGTAGTCGAGGCTGATGAGCCAGGTCGTGCTGTGTCGGACCTTTTGGCAGATGACACTATACCCTTCGGCCAAACACAACTCACGAATACGCCGGAAGACGTCGTCGGGGAGATCCGAACCGACCGGCACGAAGGGGATGTTCTGACGCGGACGCGCCCGCATGAGTCGCAGGAGCTGACCCATGATGCTCTTGACCAACCCGTCCGGATCGGCACAGCGCGTGGCGCTTCCGTACTGGCCAGGATTTCCAGGAAACATGCTTCACCTCTCTATCGCCAGTGAACCGCCATCGGCCGAGCCTGTCAAGAAGCTATAGGTCTGTTATAATGCGGGACGACTATGTATCTACAGAAACTTGAACTCCAGGGGTTTAAAACCTTTGCCAAGAAAACCGTCCTCACCTTCCCCGGGCGCAAAGGAGCTCACCATGCTTTAACCGGCATTGTGGGGCCAAACGGCTCGGGCAAATCCAACACCGCTGACGCTATTCGCTGGGCACTTGGCGAACAGTCGCTCAAAATGCTTCGCGGCAAAGACGCCGAGGACGTTATTTTTGCTGGCGGCGATGGCAAGGCTCGGGCGGGTTTTGCCGAGGTCAGCCTTACCTTCAACAACGAAGATCACACCATGCCGGTAGACTTTGCCGAAGTCACCATCACCCGTCGCCTCTATCGCGATGGCACCAGTGAGTACCTCATGAACAACACAACCACCCGTCTTGGTGACTTGCAGCTGTTGCTTGCCCAGGCCAACGTTGGTCAGCGTTCTTATTCCGTAGTTGGACAAGGGATGGTCGATCATATTCTTGTTTCAAGTCCGGAAGAACGCAAAGCCTTCTTTGACGACGCCACAGGGGTCAAACAGTTTCAAATGAGACGCCACCAAGCGGTCCTCAAACTCAAACGCACTTACGAAAACCTGGAGGAAGTGGAAACCATCATGCGTGAAATCGAACCACGCCTACGCACTCTTAAACGTGCAGTCAACCGTCTGGCCGAACGCGAAGCGGTAGAAAAAGAATTGCACGCCTTGCAATGGGATTACTACGCCATGCTGTGGGTCGATTTAAAAACATCGACCGATGAAACCAAGAAGGCTTTCGATAGCATGGAAGCCGACGTGCGCGACCGTCGCTCAGCTATGCGCGAACTCGAGAACAAATTAGAATCGATTGCCAAAGCAGAAATAAACGACGGGGCAGACAGCGAATTACAAAACCAATATCGCCTATTGCAACGCGACCGCGCGGCTTTGCGCGATACCGAGTTCTCGGTACAAAAAGAGATCGAGCTTGCCAAGGTGCGGGTGCAATCCAGCTGGGCGCCGCTCCCCTTGCCGGAAATCATCAACGAAATTAAAGCGATCATCGCCGAACAAACTCCGGAGAAACTTTACGCCTTGGCCAAATCTCTCCTCAAACGCTTGGAACGTCCGGCACCAGAAGAAATCAAACCCGACCCGACCCTCATTGCTAAGTTGGATGACACCCGCAAGGCTTTGGAGAAAAAAGAAGCAGAATTAAAAGCCTTGGAAGCGGAGATTGACCGCCAAGCCCATGCTTCAAAACAAGAACGCACGGAGTTGTTTGATATTCAAAAAGAACTGCGTACCAAACAAGCGGAGTTGTACGCGGTAGAACAAAAACGCAATGGGTTGCAAATTGAACTGGCGCGTTTGGAAGAGCGCAAAGCCAACTTGTCACGCGAAATGGACGCCGAGTTAAAAGATCAAGCAGAAAAATTACGTGTAGGCGAGGCCATCGTATCCCGCCGCGATACCGACACCCTTTCCTCGGAAATCCAACGGCTCAAATACAAACTTGAGCTGATTGGCGGTATCGATCCCGAGTCCATCAAGGAATACGAAGAAACGCAAACGCGCTTTGAGTTCCTGGAAGGCCAGGTCAACGACTTGCGCGCAGCAATAAAAGATACGGAAAAGATTGTCGACGAACTGGACGAAAAGATTCGCCTGCAGTCAGAAAAACAATTTAAAGAAATCAACAAAGAGTTTCAGCGTTACTTCAAAATACTTTTCGGCGGCGGCTCCTGCTCCCTTGTACAAATGACGCAGGCTGAGCTGGGGGAAGAGGAGAAAAAGGGAGAAAATGAAAAAGTTGGAGAAAGCGCCGAAACAGCACAAGAACTGCGCGAAGCCGAAGACGAGGAAACACTGGAAAAAATTGGTGAGCGCATCAAGGAACGCGAAGATGCCGTAGTCGGCATCGAAATTCAAGCCACCCCGCCGGGCAAAAAACTCAAAGGCCTCAACCTCCTCTCCGGTGGTGAACGCGCCCTTACCTCCATCGCTCTCCTTTCCGCCATCATGGCCACCAACCCAAGTCCATTCGTGGTACTTGATGAAGTCGACGCTGCTCTCGACGAAGCCAACACCGTGCGCTTCGCCCACATTCTCGACGAGCTGCGCAAACTGACCCAATTCATCGTCATCACCCACAACCGTGCCACTATGGAACGCGCCGACATTATTTACGGCGTCACCATGGGCAACGACGGCATCAGCAATCTCCTCTCCGTCAATTTGGAAGAAATCGAACACGCCGCCACGGCACGACGATAACAAAAAAGTTGCACCCCGCGGAACAGCTCTGCTCCCGCGGGGGTTTGCGTATGGATTGACAATCGCCGTTAAGCGGCTTATGATCGTCGAACACTGGAGTCAGACATGAAGCCCTTCGGCTGGGTGTTTCTTCTTTTTTTCCCGATCGTCGGCGGCTATGTTTCCCTTGACGTGATCGAGGGCAACGTGATGCTCACTGGGCGCACGGCATTCGACTGGCGGCTCGACCTGGTTCTGCCGCTCGTGGTCATCATCTGCATGTGGTTGGCGGGGGCGGGGGCGGGCTCGTCGTTGCCGACGAACGTGAACAACGCAACGCGGGCGCGGTGGCTCGGCATCGTCTCCGCGATCGGCCTCGGCGTTTCGGCAGTCAGTCTCGCCATCCGCATCCTGGCGGAGAACAACGGCACGATCCCGGGCCATGTCCTTGAAAACTACTTCGAAACGATCGGTGCCGGAGTCCTGCTGGTCGTGAGCCTCGTACTCATGAGTCTCGGGTTTGCTCTTAGTGGGACGAACGACTCGCCCCACAACCGTCAGCCCGTCTGACCTTTCTTCCCACCCGACCCATCCTCACCGAGCTTCGCGTCGACCTCTCTCAAGGTCGACGCTTGACGTTTAGGCCTCTTTTTCCTATACTCCCCCCATCGCCGTCAGAAGCGAAGCGCTCA
>CAZPQJ010000001.1:0-2544 GCA_964588955.1 uncultured Gammaproteobacteria bacterium | reverse complement strand
GTTTAGGCCTCTTTTTCCTATACTCCCCCCATCGCCGTCAGAAGCGAAGCGCTCACCTTATTAGACCTCTCCCAGCCTCCCCTTGGAGGAAAGGGAAGAGAAGATCACTATGTTAACGATCAAACTCCGCCGTGTCGGAAAAAAGAAGCAGCCGGTATTCCGTCTTATCGTAACGGAAAAAGGCCGCGACCCGTGGGGCGACAACCTGGAAATCGTCGGTTGGATTAACCCGCGTACCAAAGAGAAAAAACTAGAAGTCGACCGCATCAAACACTGGTTAAGCAAAGGTGCTCAAACTACGGACACCATCCACAACTTGCTGGTCAGCGAAAAAATCGTCGAAGGCGACAAGCGCCGCTCGATCACCATCAGCAAAGTCCGCCAAGGCAAACTCGATGCCAAAAAACCAAAACCGGAAGAACCGAAAGTTGAGGCTCCAGCAGCGGAAGCCCCAACAACAGAAACACCGGCAGAGGAACCAAAAGCAGAATAAAACAAAGCCGATCGCCTACGGGCGGTCGGTTGCGTTTTGACATCCTTTTTCCCCAGTTTTATACTGAAGACATAATTCTGAACCAGCAACTGTATGGAACGAGACCAAGAATTCGTGGAATATATCGTCCGCGGGATTGTGAATCATCCGGAAGACGTTTCTACCGAGCGCATTGTCGACGAACGCGGGGTACTTATTACCTTGCACATCAATCAAGAAGACATGGGCTACGTGATTGGCCGCCAGGGACAAACCGCGCGATCCATCCGCACCCTTCTGAAGATCGTCGGCGCCAAAGCCAATGCCCGGGTCAACCTCAAAATCTACGAACCCGAAGGCTCTCGCCCACCCCGCCACGAATCTCGCGACGGCAACGAGGAGATGAACAACAACTCCGACACCAGCAGCCTCGACGACTTGGCGATTTAAACTAAAGACGCTAGTGTATAGGCGGGGCCACTGTGCCCCGCTTATCGCTATTCTATGAAACGTTTCGACATCATCACCCTCTTTCCCGACGCCGTACTCCCCTATGCCGAGGCGTCGATTTTGGGTCGGGCGCAAAAGGGCAAGCTCATCAAAATCACTGCGCATCAACTGCGTGACTATTCCAAAGCGCGACACAACAAAGTCGACGATTCTCCCTACGGCGGGGGCCCTGGCATGGTGATGGCGGTGGAGCCGTTTGATCGAGCGATCAAAAAAATAAAAAAGGGCAAAAAGTCCCGTGTGATTTTAACCAGCGCCTCAGGCAAACGCTTCACCCAAGCCGATGCCAAACGCTTGGCCAAATATGATCAGCTGATTTTCTTGTGCGGCCGCTATGAAGGCATCGACGCGCGGGTGGAAGAACATTTGTGCGACGAAGCGTTATCGATTGGCGACTACGTGCTGACTGGTGGTGAGCTCCCCGCACTTGTGATGACCGACGCCATTGCTCGCATGATTCCTGGAGTCCTTGGTAAGGAAGCGTCACTCGATCAAGAATCGCACACAGAAGCTGGTGTGCTCGAGTATCCGCAATATACGAAGCCAGAAGTTTATAAAAGATGGAAAGTACCCGAAATCCTTTTATCAGGTGACCACGGCAAAATCGCCAAGTGGCGAAAAGAAAAACAAAAAAAGGCTGAATAAAGAGAAGGCCTTAAAGACTTGCCACGATCTATTCGTTGACAAGTCTTTATTTTACGGCTATATTGAGCGGCCCCAACCCTGAGAACCTGATCGTCGTGGTTCCCGAAGGCTACAAGCTCATCCTGGGCTTCGGCACCGTCGCCCTCTCGGGAGCTGCGGGTCCTACCAGCCGCTCCTTCGTGATCGGCGAGACCTTCCAGGGCCGCCAGTGGCTCTGTAGGTTCAACGAACAAGAAGCCCCCGGCGATTGAATCATTTCTACCCCCGACGTCTCCGGACTCCCGCCTCACTTCTCTGAGGCGGGATCCTACGTTTTTAAGCCATTTTTTCGCTAAAAATCCATCCCCAGTCCTTCCCCAACCTACCCCTCAATAAATCCTTGACAGGATATAGGGGTTTCGACTACACTACCCCCGCGTCTGGATAAGGAAATCCCACGCAAAACCGGTCATTCACAATTGAACAACCAAAAGTAAACCATCAAGTTATAAGATGAATCACCAACAGATTGTCTGTTGTGTGATTGCAACGTCTATTATCGAGTAACAGAGTCTGACGAATTATCAGATTTTATCTGAGAGTTTGATCCTGGCTCAGGATGAACGCTGGCGGCGTGTCTAAGGCATGCAAGTTGAACGCCTGTAGCAATACAGGAGTGGCAAACGGGTGCGTAACACATTGGTAACCTGCCTCGAAGTCGTGAATAATCCAGCGAAAGTTGGACTAATACACGATGGACAAGGGGGGACGAAAGTCATTCCCTTGTAAAGATTTATCGCTTCGAGAGGGGCCTATGTCCTATCAGCTAGTTGGAGAGGTAATGGCTCACCAAGGCTTTGACGGGTAGGGGGCGTAAGAGCGCGACCCCCCTCACTGGGACTGAGACACTGCCCAGACACCTACGGGTGGCTGCAGTC